>NZ_CP178624.1:3013576-3314934 GCF_047302455.1 Bdellovibrio sp. HCB185ZH | reverse complement strand
TTTGCGTCGACAACTATAAATTCAACGCTGATGCCTTTGTTCATGAACTTGTCGATGGAATTATCGGTGACAACTACCCCGTTCCTGATCGCATCCTTAAGCACAATGAAAGAATCGTCCAGGCGTATCTAGATCAGGAAATGTGTAATAATCATCCTCCCCGGGGCAGCTTTGATATCTTCGCTGTCGAAGGAGGAACTGCAGCGATGTGCTATATCTTTGATTCACTTGTCACGAATGGCCTGTTGAAAAAAGGAGACCACATTGCCTTAGGTACGCCCACATTCACTCCTTATATCGAAATGCCAACCCTGGATCGTTATAAATTCAAAGTCACACGCATTGAAGCTGACGAAATGGATAAAACATCCGGAATGCACACTTGGCAGTACAGTGAAAAGCAGATCGAAAAGTTGCTCGATCCCAAAATCAAAGCCTTCTTTTTGGTGAATCCAAGCAATCCACCGTCAACCGCGGTGTCATCTAAAATCATGAAGATGATTGTGAAGATCGTAAAAACCAAGCGGCCTGATCTGATCATCATTACCGATGACGTTTATGGAACTTTCGTGCCGGGCTTCCGCTCGATCATGGCGGATCTGCCGCAGAATACGATTGGCGTTTATTCTTATTCAAAATATTTTGGCTGTACGGGCTGGCGTCTAGGGGTCATCGCCATTCACGAAAACAATATCTTCGACACGATGATTGGCAAACTTCCCGCCACTCAACGAAAAGAATTAAATCACCGTTATGGCACAATCACTTTAAAGCCAGACAGTCTGAAATTTATTGATCGCATGGTGGCTGACAGTCGTCAGGTTGCTTTAAATCATACCGCCGGCTTGTCATTACCCCAGCAAATTCAGATGTCGCTGTTTTCACTGTCATCCTTGATGGATACTGAAAACAAATACAAGACGTTAACCCAAGAAATCGTGCAACGACGTATTCATGCACTTTTTGAAGGTTTGGGAATTCCGCTTCCTGAAAATCCAATGCGCACCGGATATTACTGCGAGTTGGACGTCATGGTGTGGGCGGATCTGAAATACGGAAAAGATTTTACGAAGTTCTTAGTCGATAACTACGAACCCGTGGATATTCTTTTCCGACTGGCACAACAAACTTCCATTGTCCTGATGCCGGGCGGAGGTTTCGGAGGACCAGAATGGTCTTTGCGTGTGTCATTAGCGAATCTGGATGACTCTGCTTATGGTCGCATCGGTAAACAGCTTGCCGAAGCTGCCGAAGCCTACGTGGACGAGTGGCAACATACGAAACATCTTCGTCCCGCGAGAAAAAAGAAAAGCTCTTAGAAACGTTATAAAGGGGTAGTGTTATGCGCTTAAAAGTAATGACAGGATGTTTATTGCTTTCGATAGCAGCGTGTTCAAAAAAAGAGGCACCAAAAGCTCAACAGCTGGTGCCTGAAGTAACAGCTGTTAAAACCACAGTAAGAGATATTCCTATCACCAAAGAATTCGTCGGTCAGATCTCTGGTATCCGCGACATTCAAGTCCGAGCCCGCGTCGGCGGAATTTTGCAAAAACGCTACTATAATGAAGGCGATAAAGTGAAAGCTGGAAGTCTGCTTTTCAAAATTGATCCTGCTCCTTATACGGCCGCTTTAAATCAGGCTAAAGGTGAAGTGGCCATTCAAAAAGCCCGCCTAACCAATGCCCGTCAGAGTATGAATCGAATTGTTCCGTTGTATAAAGAAAATGCCGTCAGTCAAAAAGACCGTGATGATTCGGTGGCAATTTACAACGCTGCGAAATCTGCTTTAGAGGCTGCAACCGCGAAAATGGAAGAAGCCCAAATCAATCTGGGTTATACCACAGTGACAGCACCCATCGATGGTTACACCAGCAAAGAAACTGTCGCTGAAGGTAGTTTGATCGTTGCAAACTCTGAAAACTCTTTGCTAACGACAATTTCGCAAACCGATCCGGCCTATGTCAATTTCAGCTATACAGACAATGAGCTTTTGGAGCTGCGCCGACTTGCTGCCAAAGGAAAACTGATCAGACCTGACAGCTTGGACAAAATTGAAGTCCAAGTACGCATGGGTGACGGAGAACTTTACCCTCAAGTCGGATACATGAATTTCAACGATCAAATTGTCGACACTTCAACTGGCACGGTGAAAGCGCGTGCCAGCATACCGAATAAAGAAGCCGCCCTTCGACCAGGACAATTTGTCAGTGTGTATGTAAAAGGCTTTATGCTTCGTAAGGTGATCACCGTTCCGTTGAAATCCATTGTGCAAACTCAAAATGGTCCGATTGTATTCTCTGTCGTGGAAAATAGCGTTGCTCGTCAGGTTTCAGTCGAATTGGGCGAAGAAATCGTCAACGACGTCGTGGTCAATCGTGGTTTGCGCGGTGGAGAAATTATCGTCGTCGAAGGGGCCTCAAAAATCCGTAATGGCCAAACTGTTAAAGTCGTAACTGGCACTTCGATCGCAAAAAAGTAAAAGGATGAAATCATGTTTTCGAAGTTTTTCATCAATAGACCCGTTTTCTCCTGTGTTATTTCTTTGATTATTATGATTGCCGGGTACGCGTCTATTAAGGCGCTTCCCATCTCACAATATCCCGACATTGTCCCCCCTCAAGTATCAGTCACGACGAAATATCCAGGCGCCTCTGCCGAAACAATTTCTTCGACAGTCGCAGCTCCTATTGAACAACAAGTCAATGGGGTCGAGAACATGCTCTATATGCAGTCAACAAACTCATCGAATGGCGACATGATTTTGACTGTAACTTTCGCGATTGGCACAGATCCCGATCAAAACACCATCAACGTTAACAACAAGGTGCAAACTGCCTTACCTACCCTACCTGAAGAAGTTCGTCGTCAAGGTGTCACCGTCAAAAAGAAATCTTCAGCCATTTTACAAATGATTGGTTTACGCGCGCCCGACCAACGTTATGATTCCGTTTATATCAGTAACTATGCCCTGATCAATGTACTGGACGAAATTAAACGTATCCCAGGTGTGGGTGATGCCAGTATTTTCGGAGCTCAAGACTATTCTATACGATTGTGGCTGCAACCGGATCGCATGGCTCAGATGAAAGTCACAGCGACCGACGTGATCAATGCCGTGAAAGAACAAAATGCGCAGTTCGCTGCCGGTAAAGTCGGAGCTGAGCCTTTAAATAATCAGGTGGATTTCACTTTTACCGTCACTACTCAAGGGCGTATGGAAAATCCAAAACAATTCGAGGACATCATTGTTCGCTCCAATGCCGACGGATCGAAACTTCGTGTCCGAGACATTGCCCGCGTCGAATTAGGTGCACTTAGTTATGACGTTCAAACAAAATGGAATGGCAAGACCGCAATCGGTATCGGCGTTTATTTGGCACCCGGTGCAAATCAGGTGCAAACCGCTGACATGGTTAAAGAGACCATGCACAAACTTTCTCAAAAATTTCCGCCGGGCCTTGCTTATGACATTCCCTTCGATACAACTAAATTTATTGAAGTCTCCATCGAAGAGGTGATTCACACGTTAATGGAAGCCATGATTCTGGTTTTTATCGTGGTATATCTTTTCTTACAAAGCTGGCGCGCGACTCTTATCCCCTGCCTGGCAGTTCCAGTTTCCATCATTGGTACCTTTGCCGGAATGTATGCCTTGGGATTCTCTATTAATACGTTAACTCTTTTCGGTCTCGTTTTGGCGATCGGTCTGGTGGTCGACGACGCCATCGTCGTTTTAGAAAATGTCGAAAGGATTATGCGAACCGAAAAACTTCCCGTGAAGGAAGCCACGATCAAAGCTATGGAGGAAGTTACCAGTCCCGTTATTGCCATCGTACTCGTTTTGTCAGCGGTATTCATTCCAGTTGCCTTTGTCGGTGGACTTGCTGGGCAAATGTACAAACAGTTCGCGATCACAATCGCCGTTTCCGTCGCAATTTCCGGTTTGGTCGCCTTAACTCTGACTCCGGCCCTTTGTGCAATGCTTTTAAAAGAAGAACATCATGAACCAAATCGCTTCTTCCGCGGTTTTAACAATATTTTCGACAAACTTACGAACGGCTATGTGGCGGGTGTGAAGTTTTTTAATAAGCGCCTTTTTATCAGTGCCATCCTGTTCGTTTTGTGCGTCGTTGGCATCGTCGGAATGTTTAAACTTGTCCCCGGAGGTCTCGTACCTGATGAAGACCAAGGATATGTTTTTGGTATTCCAAATCTCCAAGACGGTGCTTCACTTTCCAGAACCGCCGCCGTATCCGATCAAATGGACAATTACATCACCAATAATCCCAATGTAAAAGACGTGGTTTCATTATCGGGATTTGATTTGATTTCAGGTTCAAATCGAACCAACACGGGCACCAGCTTTATCACTCTAAAAGACTGGAAAGAGCGCAAGAAAGAAGATCAATCGGCGACCGCGGTCGTGAGAAATATCATGGGATTAAATCAAGTCATTAGGGACGGAGCCATTATGGCTTTAAGCCCCCCTGCAATCGTAGGTATGAGCACCACGGGTGGCCTTGAATTCTATCTTCAAAATCGAGGCGGTTCCGATAGCAAAACCCTGGCGACAATGACCAAGCAGTTTATGGATTCACTACGAAATAATCCTGCGATCGGTAGTGTCGGTACCAACTTCAGTGCGAATATCCCGCAAATATACCTGAATTTAGATCGTGAAAAAGCCAAAGCCTATCAAGTACCAATCAACACCGTCTTTGATGCTATGTCGGCTACTTTCGGCAGCTATTATATCAACGACTTCAACAAGTTTGGACGTACCTTTAAGGTGCAGCTGCAGTCTGAAGGTGAATATCGTGCACGTCCCGAGGATATCCGTAACATCTATGTTCGGTCTGATAATGGCAACATGATTCCCATAACAGCGCTAGTAAACGTTAAAAAGGTGACTGGACCAGAGATTGTGGAACGCTTAAATATCTTTCCTGCGGCCCGTATCCTTGCCAACCCTGCTCCCGGATACAGCTCAGGACAGGTTATCAAAGTGGTCGAAGATACACTTGCGACATCAAGCCTCGCAGGCGATTACAGCGTTGCATGGACCGGAACAGCCTATCAGGAAAAACTTACGGGAGGAGCTTCCGCACAAGTATTCATCTATGCTCTTATCTTTGTGTTTTTAATCCTGGCCGCGCAGTACGAAAAGTGGGGCTTGCCATTTTCAGTTTTATTATCCGTGCCCTATTCTATCCTTGGCGCCTTGGTGGCCAATTACCTGCGTGGTCTGGCGAATGACGTTTACTTCCAGATTGCTCTCGTCACTCTGATTGGTCTTTCCGCCAAGAATGCCATCTTGATTGTCGAGTTCGCCGTCGAGAAAATGCACGAGGGTCTTACCATTGCCGATGCCGCCTATGAAGCCGCAAAACTGCGTTTCCGTCCTATCGTCATGACCTCCCTGGCGTTTATCTTAGGTGCAGTCCCCCTCGCAATCTCAAGCGGTGCGGGTTCTGCCAGCCGTCACTCGATCGGTACCGGGATCATTGGGGGAATGCTCGTAAGTACATTCGTTGCGACATTCTTTATCCCGATGTTCTTTGTTGTTATCACCGGATTTAAAATTAAAAAATCAGCTAAGAAACAAAAATCAACTCCGCAAACGCCACCACCGATGCCAGCAGGAGGACCTTTATGAAGAAACGATGGCTCATTGCAGGTCTTAGCACTTATGGCTTTTTATGCGCCTGTGCCGTGGGACCAGATTACAAACGTCCCACCGAAAATCTTCCTTCGGCGCTGTTCGCAAATTCTACAGAACAAAACATTGAACTAGGTTGGTGGAAACAGTTTGGCGACGGAACTTTGGATAAACTAATTCAGATGGCCTTTGATCACAATTTAGACCTTGAATTAGCCTTAGCCAGAGTCGACGAAGCGCGAGCTCGTCTGGGAATATCCAAATCTCAATACTTCCCCAGTTTGGATTTACGGGGTTCTGCTATCAGGGAAAAGGTCACTGAAACCGGCATGACGCCGATTCCACAAGGTTCAGATAGCATTGGCAATAGCTTTCTTTTGGGATTAAGCCTGAGTTATGAAATAGATCTTTGGGGGAAAATTCGTCGCAGTAACGAATCCGCCAAGGCCCAATTGCTAAGTGCCGATTATAACCGCGCTAACGTGCAACTAACCCTGCTAAGCCAAGTAGTCAGCGGGTATTTTGCTTTACGCTCTTTGGATTTGCAGTACGCCATTGCCCAGGACACTTTAAAGTCACGCATCGCCTCTTATGAGCTGATGTTCAGACGCTTCAAGGGTGGTATCGGTTCGGAACTTGATGCCCGTCAGTCCGAATCAGAAATGCGCTCTGCTGAAGCAACCGTTTCGAAGCTTGATGATCAGATTTCCCGAGCAGAAAGTTTTCTGTCAGTCTTAATTGGAAAAAATCCCAAAGAGATTATTGAAACCCCTTTAGCTCGCGGTCGTAAGCTTGATGAGATCGTGATGCCACCTCAGTTGCCATCGTCCCTTCCGTCCTCTCTGTTGGAACGCAGACCTGATATTTTGGCAGCAGAGCAGAACTTAGTATCGGCTAACGCATTGATTGGAGTTGCCAAAGCCTATTACTTTCCGAGCATATCTTTAGGAGGAATTTTCGGTTATGAAAGTTCTGAACTGAAAAACCTTTTTAATAACAGTTCCCAAACCTGGGGTTACGGAGCCAGCATCTCAATGCCTATCTTTAACGGCGGCAGAACGGGATATCTGGTAGAGGCGGCAACGGCTCAGCAAAAAGCAGCAGAGGTGCAATACCGCCAGGCTATTCAAAATGCCTTTGTCGAAGTCAGGAATGCCTTAAAAACTTATCAATCTTACGGTGATGTGGTGGACGCCCAAAGAAAACAAGTCGTCGCCCTGGAAAGAAATCTTTATCTCGCGCAATTGCGTTACAAGAACGGTCAATCACCTTATCTGGAAGTTTTGGATGCTGAAAGGAACTTGTTCTCAGTGCAACTGGATCTTGTAAAATCCCAGCAATCGCGTCTGGTCTCGGTAGTAGATTTATATAAATCTTTAGGTGGAGGCTGGAAGCCTGACATGAAGACGTCCTCGCAATAAGGACGTCTTCTGTGAGTGACTCTATCTAATACTTCTCAAACATTTCTTGAACTTTTTTAGGATCACTAGTTTTTGTCAGGGCCAACTGTGCTAACACGCGAGACTTCGCTGGATTAAATTCTCCAGACGCCACAAATCCTGCTTTATCATCGTCCACTTCATTGTTACGAAGAACCAAACCTGTGGGCAGACGTGTGCTACGAATCACGAGCAAACCATTTTTCTTTTGCAGTCTTTCCAAAATCGTCAAGGACGCTTGATTCATGTTACCATCCCCTACGCCGGCAACCACGATACCTTTTGCTCCGGATTTCACTGCGGATTCAATCAGGTCCGGAGACATATTTGAATGCGCATAAATGATATCCACTCTTGGAAGACTTTTCGGAGAGGCGCCTGCGAATTCAGAGCCTGAAGTGTGCTTTTTGCTGGAGGTCTCAAACCAGGCAATCTTGCCCGTATTGATATATCCTTCAGGACCACGTTCCGGGCTGTGAAATGTTTCAACGTTCGTCGTATTCATCTTTTCAACTGCGCGGGCCTGATGTATTTCGTCATTCATAACCACGAGCACGCCACGTTTTTTGGCACCGGGGCTCGCCGCAACTGCGACAGCGTTGTACAGATTGCCGGGGCCATCTGCACTGATTGCTGTTGCAGGTCTCATCGAGCCGACCAAAACCACGGGCTTATCGCTTTTAACGACCAGATTTAAAAAGAATGCCGTTTCTTCCATCGTGTCTGTGCCGTGTGTAATCACCACACCGTCGGCGTCAGATTTCAAAACTTCGTTCACACGCTTTGCAAGTTTTAACCAGACTTCATCGCTCATGTCCTGACTTCCGATATTAGCAACCTGCTCTCCAGAAAGAGTGGCAAGGTCGCCCATATTCGGTACGGCGGCGATCAAGTCCTCGACTTTGAAGGTGCCGGATTTATAACCATATTCCCCGGCTTTCATTTGGGCCCCGGCAATAGTTCCGCCCGTCGCCAAAATATGGATCTTCATTTTCTTCTCGGCAGCAAAACCGCTGCTGGCGAAAATAAGGATCGACATAAAAATATACCCTATAGTTAGTTTCATATCCTCTCCTTGGATGTCTGTTTCCTATTTAAAATCTAAGCTTGAAAAACTATATTTCATGGTAATTTGAATACGCTGATCATGAGTCGTCGTTTCATCCTTACTCATGCGGCTGCCCCACAAAAATTCGCCACCATACATGAAGTTTTTAACTGGCGTGGAGACCAGATTGACAGAAGCGTATTGCCCACGTTTAAACGCATCCACGTCTTGCAGGGAAGTGTTTTGCACTTCGCTTTGAGCAAAGCCAATTGTCGACATCCACTTTTCATTCCAGTTGTGATCGTAGTAAAGTAGGAACGCTGTCAATGGAACGACCTTCGCTGAAATATTTCCTGGTGCGCCTTCTGGCCCCATATCAGTTCCACCATCATTCATATAACTAGCTATCCCCTCACCCGTAACCACGCCAGCCATGACTTTGCCAGATCCTGTTTTAAAACTGCCAGTAAGGTCTATGCCCCAACCGGTTTTGCTAGCGCTTGGTTCATGATTTCCCGTGGCTGTTTCAAAACCCACTTGTCTGACGATACCCGCAATTTGAAAATGCCCCCAATCACCCGCAGATTTCCACTGCGCTGTCAGGTCAGGCAACTTTTCATCTTTTTGAGCATTAGCTACAACATCAGGATCAATTGTTCGAACTTGCCCGGGATCAATATCATCGCCCGGTCTTTCCAACGCGACAGAAAGGGATTGGTTGCCGCGCATCGGAGTCCAACGAATTTGAGGATTACGATAAAACGCCATACCAATAGGTCCCCAATAATCTAGCATGTTCGGGAAGATATCCCCGTCCATGAACAGTGAGTTCGTTTGACCAGCAAGCCAGCTGCCCCATTGCCCATACGCATGACGCAAACGAGGCGTGGTTTGACCCTCGTCAGATCCCACGCCAAAAAAGTCGAATTCCAATTTCGTAAAAAGATCTTCACCGCTTAATGGAAGCCAAGTTTGAATTCCCAAGCGACTTTGTTTTGCACTCAGTGAAGCTTGTCCATCACTTCCGTAAGCGCCATCCGTGGGGGCGATTTTCGAAGGACGTAATGTGTCCTGCCAGTTCGGATCGACGCGATTGAAATCTTGAATATAATCAAGCTGCGTAAAACCATATATTTCAAGTTTCGCTTCGGCCTGCGCATAGGAAGTAAATCCCATCGCCATCAGACCTATTCCTAATGCCCTTCTCGTAAACGCATTCATACTCAGCTCCTAAAAGGTGAGGTTGTTATAATTCTGAATTTCAGCCGTAAAATATTTTTAGCACTTAAATTATTCATCCAGCATGGCATTCCGCTACCGCTGCTTAAATACATCTAGAACTGTTTACCCAGCATGAAGTAACAGCTCCAGGTTTTATTGTCTCCGTAAGCTGCTGCCAGATACATCGGACCCAAAAAACTGTCATACGCAAGGTATCCAGTTCCGGAAACATGCCAGTCCTCCGCAACTTCTTTGTCGAAATAATTGAAAACGCGTCCCGTCTCCAACGCTGCTCCCCAATAGCTTCCCGATAAAAATGGCATCCGTCGATAATACTGAACGGAGCCATAAGCGAACTGATCCCCGATCAATTCCTGATAGCGATAGCTGGACAAATTCAAAAATCCTCCGAGCCAACTCACGTCGGCGAGCACCTCATTATCACCCGTGGAAGTCTGTCCTTTTAAAGTGAATTGAAACACCCCTCGCCCCGCAGTCGTAGCTCCTCGAAATTGCATTCCATATAATCCGTAATTCTCAATGTCTTCAGAGGCACCGATGGAATAGTAACCATAGACATCCACGTAGGCGCCCATCGTAGGAAAAAAGTAATTATCAAGCTGGTCATAAAAGAAATTGAAGCGCAGTCCATAATCGTTCGTGCGCGAATTCGGAAGAACTGACGATCCGATATTTCGGGAGGCGCTGTATTCGTTGTATGCAGGTCCGAACCTAAACTCTCCAATTTCCGAACCCACGCCGACGTCCGCGCCAAAGGACATTTTGGAATACTTGTACTTTGCCACCTCGTCGCCGTCCTGCCAGAAAGCTAATGGAATACGGTAGTATCTAAAATAAGGAGCGACGAATCCATTTCCGCCGGCTTCGGTTGGCTGATAAAACTCCGTATAAAACATCGAAGAGTTACCCATTTGCAGAATATTTTTCCACTCGGCCCCCAGGCTGTTCACCCAGGTTCTGCGATACATAGCCGTTAAATTCCAGGGATATGAACTTTCAAAATCAGTTCCTAAACTTAAACCGAAATTCAAATAATTAGGTCCCCAGTTTTTTTGCACTGGTAAAACTAAAAGATCCTGTCCCTGGCCACTATCATAAAGTTCATAATCAAGCTGACTGAAATCTCCCGTGGCATATAGGCGCGTCAGTTGATCATGAAATTTTTCGATATCTAAATTCGTACCCAAGGGAACTTTTAATTCGTCTTTAAGGGTTTCCGAATTCACCCAACCACTTTCTGCGACTGTGACTTTCTGAATGGGTTTAGCTTTCAATTTTTTATTAATACGGTTGGTGGCCCATGCTGAATATTCCTTCTCTGAAACTGAATATCGTCGTAAAGACGGTAAAGCCTTGAGCGCCGCGGCTCTACCGACCTCGATTAATTTATCACTGTGTTCGAAATCCATGGATCCCAGGGCATCAAACTGTGGAGCAATAAAAACATCTTTCTCTTTCAATCCAGCGACTTGAGGTCGGACGTTTTGAATCATCATCAAACGCGTGTATTGGTCCATGACAGAAAAAATTCCGGTGATCTCCCCCTGAGAGAGAGGAGCTGCCCCCACATCAATCGCAATCACCACGTCAGCACACATATTCCTAACAACATCCACCGGAAGATTCCTTACAAGTCCTCCGTCTGCTAAAATATGCCCTTTCGATGGAACCGAGGGAAAAATTCCTGGTACCGCCATACTCGCACGCAGAGCCGTCACCAAGTCCCCATCTTTCATTATCACCATCTCACCGGTCGCCAGATCCGTAGCGATCGCCCGATAAGGAATGGGTAGACTATCAAAATTCGCAACGGTCCCGCCATAGGTCAGATTCCGCAGAAAATATTCAATCTCTTGAGTGCTAATGGCGGCAAGTGGAAGCTTTAAATGGCCCCCATCTGCGAGACCAACCTCAACTCCCAACATCGAAAGCTTGTCATCTTGTTTACGGCGAAAGGGATAAGCCTGGCGTGGAGCTTTTGCCAAAAACATATTGCCCCAGTTCGCGTCGCTGATTTGCCTACGCATTTCTTCGGGCGTTGCACCCACGGCATAGGAAGCTCCCACTAACGAGCCGATACTGGTCCCAGCGATGCAATCCACAGGTATTCGGTTTTCTTCAAGAACTTTTATGATACCAACATGTGCAATACCACGGGCACCGCCACCACCCAAGACCAAACCAATCTTAGGTCTTCGATTTTCAACAGCCCATGAATTGACGGCAAAGATCAACGTCATCAGGCCTAGCACATAAAATTTTCTCATGTTACAAAGGGTGACATTAGAAAAAAGTTTTCTCTGCAAGAATCTAGATCGTCTGCGAACATACAGACGCCATCGAATGGAGAGGTTTCATGTTTCTTCCTCTGAGATTTTTCTTCTGTATTTTTATTTTTCAACTATCACAAAATGTTTTGGCTGCTCCTCAAATTGACAAATCAATTCAGAAAACAACTTTTTCGATGGTGATATCCGGCATAAATCAAGTCTTTAAAGATTTGGGTAACGACAAAGTGTTTAATCCACAAACTTGTCCCACGTATATTAACAAAATAACCGATTGGCTTTTCTATCTTCCGGCAGACCAGCTCGTGCCCCACAATTCACAAGAAATTGCATTTTTGAAAAGCAACGGGGATTCAGTCATTCAAAAAATATTTCAGTTACGTCTTAAGTTGCATGAACGCCTTAAAGATTTCGATAAAGCAAACAAACTGACAGACGCATGCGTGCTAAAAATCCGGGAGGGCTTACAATATGCTCGCTTTACCAACGAATACATTATCGAGTGGATGGTCCATAACAAAGTCATCGCTTTTGAAGACTCTCCCATACTTTCAGGAACATTTCCTTTTGTATTGAAAGATCCATCTCTTGAAAAAATTAACCTGATAGCCGGCGATGTCCTATTAATTCGCGGAAAAAGTTTTGTTTCAGCGATGATTGCACGGATAGGTGACGAAGAAGGAAATTTTTCTCACTTAGCCATTGTTGGGCAAGATGATAAAGGCCAGCTACAAGTCGTGGAATCATTGATTCAAGAAGGCGTCGTTGTCACACCTCTGGAGCAATGGCGCAAAGCTCAAGATGCGCGGGTGGCCCTTTTCAGATTGCCGGATAAGAATTTGGCAGAAAAGGCAGCACGGTTGGTTTACCAATGGGGACTAAATCATGCGGAATATGATTTTGAGATGGATGACAGTCGCTATGATCGTGCTTTTTGTTCGGAGGTGGTCAGATACGCTTATGATAAGGCATCGGATGGAAAATTGATCGTGCCGAAATATCGCAGTCACGTCAGCAAATTTAAAAACGGACCTTACCCAAAATCCTTGGGCGTAACACAATCTACTTTGTTTGCTCCCTATGATATCGAAGTCGATCCCCGTTTTCAGTATCTTGCGGAGGGCACATTTTATCCCCTTCTACGACAAGTCCGAATTCAAGATTCTATTTTGCAAAGTATCTATGAATGGATGATCAAAAAGGACTACACATTCTATGAACCTTGGTGGCTTGGCACTGAGGCCACACTGGGAAAAGGCCTTCGCTTTCTGGGTTTTATGAAGGATCAGATGCCGACCTATATGCCCAAAGATACGATCAAAACAATTCTTCTCTTTGAAGGGGTTTCTGATTCTCTAGAAAAAAATCTTTTCCAAAAGGAAAAAGCTTTTTACGAAAAACGCGGTTATCCCCCCTCCTTTCAAGACATGATGCTGGCAAATGAAGAAAAGAGGAAGGAAGACTGTGCCCTCTATGAAAAAGGCAAAAAGTCGGAATTTCATTCCTTTTTCAGAGGCAAAGGCTGCAATTTATAGGGGGAGTGTTTACGCCCCATGCTAAATGGATTCATTTTAATCCAAGACCATTTGACCCGGGACGCCCTATTTGAAAGAACTCTGCCTACAAGGAGCACCCATGAAATTCATCGCTTTTCTAACGGCATTCTATTCTTTAATCCCATTCTCTAACGCAGCGATTGTTACAATTGAAGGCTTTAGAAATACCAAAGGCTTCGCAGCCGTGAGCGTCTTTCACGAAAGAGAGCAACGTGCTTTCCCGGGAGATGCTGAAAAAGCGATTAAAACACTTTACGTTCCGGTTCCCAAGAACTCAAAATTGGAATTTACGTTAGACAACATGCCAGCTGGAAAATACGCTGTCGCTATCCTTCACGATGAGGATGGCAACAAGAAATTAAATACGGTTTTGGGGTACCCGCGCGAAGGCTTTGGGTTTTCTAACAATCCCACGATCCTCGTTGGCGCCCCAGCATTTTCAAAATGTGCAGTCGAGCTAACTGAAGGTGCGACTGTAAAAATCAAAATGAAATACTTCTACTAAAAGCGCGTCTATGCTTCAGAAGGATCGCACTTGCGGAGTGCGGTCCTTGATGTTTCAATCATCGAATGTCGTATGAAACCAAGGTTATCCAATTAAAAGGCCATCGCACATTATTGGCCTGCTATTCTCTAGCCCCCCGCGCTTCTCACAAATGGGTGGTGTTCTTACCGGAGTCCAGTTCCGATTTTCGCCGAGGCGACCGCCAAGAGCTTGTTGGACTTATCGGCGCTCACATGGCCAAAAAATTTAACTTTCTAGTAATTAACAAACCGGGTGTTAACATCGACGAAGTTGATAAGAAGGTCTTCGAAAAATCTTTTCGTCAGGAAAAGCGGATCCAAGACGCACTTCAGACTCTGAAAGAGATCATTCCTTCGAAAGATAAAATTCATTTAATAGGATATTCCGAAGGTGCTTACAACACGCCCGTCGTCGCGACTAAAGACAAACGTGTTATTTCCATCTCCATGATCGGTGGAGGCACGCGTGGCTGGCTTAAAGAAGAACTTAGCAACGCCAGCCCTAAAGAAATACCTGCTTATGAGCGCGCCATCAAAAACATCCTTAAGAAACCCACATCCAAAAAAAAATGGAATGGCTTTACCTATGCTACTTGGTATTCCTATCGTAGCGACAACACTCTTAGAGCACTTAAAGAATTAAAAATCCCAGCAGTCGCAATACTAGGTGCCCGGGATAAAGTCATCGATTTGAAATCAGCCATCGTCGACTTGGTTCTGGTAAGCGAACGCAAACCCATTCAAGTTCACATCTTCGGTGATTGCGGACATCACTTCACCAAACATTGGAAACCAGTCAGTCGTGTTTTAGGAAGATTCCTTTCTGAACAAGAAAGAAAATAAAAAACCCACAACCTATTCGATTGTGGGTTTCTAGAATCTCCGGTCAAGGGCGATTATTTTTTCGGTTCAACGCCAACATTCTTCAGATGCTGAGGATGTTCATAATACATCATGAAATCTTTCGGGTCACGAGGAGCGGTGAAAGCAAGCTCGGTCACCAAATGACTGCCCGCTTCGGGGGCTGATCCATCAAACACATCCAGAAACAATCCAATACGATTCGTCATCTCAGCATCGCTCGCCGTTGGAACTCTGCCATCTGCTGGTATGAGGACATACATTTTCGGCACCGGCTCAACGACCACGAATTCACCTACGATATTTCCTGATTTTGGATTGGTGAAACTCTCCGCCTTAGTTTTATTGGTCTTAATAAATTTCATTTTCTTCTGACCATTTTGCGAAGACAGCTCTAAAACGCCATCTTTAAAGCGGCCGTACTCTGACAAGTAAGAACCCTCTAAGTTTTCCCAGTTCCCGCGCCAGCTAGAAGCCAAGTGACCCTTTTTATAAACCACTGTTGCCAGCTCCAGCTGGGTCAGTGTCATTGAGTTATTAATTTTCTCAAAGAATCCTGTCTTTGCAGTGGCATCAGGAAAAACGATTTCTCCTTCAGCGTTTCCGGTAATCGTAGCTCCCGCCAAAGGATTGCTGATTCCATTTTTCAAATTCAAAGTCATCGCAACTGCAGGGTCCACAATCAACTGACCATTGCGTGCCTCAACGTTATGCATTTCATAACTTCCAGCTTTTCCACTTGGAACAAACTTATATACAGAAATACGGGTCGCAATCTTATCCAGATAACCGACCACTTTATTCAGTATCGGTGCTTTTTGGCTGGCCAAATACGGAGCCGCCATATTCAACAACTGGTCGTACTCCAAAAGCACACCATAATAGACATCCCCTTCATTCTGAGCTCGATCCAAATAAAGACGCATCGCTGGACGTTTGATGCCAGTTTTGCGTTTGTTAAAAAGACCTTCTCCCAAATAGGTTCCAGTCAATTCTGCCGCCGAGGGAGCGCGCTCCGTCTTCACTTCCGATTGAGGTTCCCGTGGCGAGCTTGCACACGACGCCATCACAACAGTCAAAGCGAGTAGTAAAATCCTTTTCAATCGAAACTCCTCTCATAGAGACATAAAATAAACGTATTAAAGTCTTATCGATGCTTAAGCTGATGCCTAAAAAAAATCCCATCATCGCCAAAGGACGAAGAGACAAATTCAGACGTCGTAACAATATCCGCAACCAGTTCAGAATTCTCGAGCAGGACTTTAACGTTTTCAGGCGCATAGTCCGCATATTTAAAGTCTTTATACTTTTCCGAAACGGCGCGAATTTGATAGATCACCGTATTGACAGGAATCTTGGCAAAATCTTTTCTCACATCGTGAGCATCCGATGAAAAGGAAAGCTCAGCCAGGGGAACAAAGAAAAGCTGTCTAGGTGAAGTCACTTGGGCGACGTTAAGACCCTTCTGGTCCTGCTCGGCTAATTCACGAACCGCAAGTTCTTCGGGATAGGGAGAAGCACTCAGAAAAATTCTATGCACTAACTTCTGACCAAAAGAAGTACCGATAGGCACTATATTGGACATCGGATATTTAAAGAAGTTATAGTCCTGGCCCTGCCCATCCAACGAGACTAATGCCGATACATTTGTACTGTAGGTGCCATCACGAAGAATCTTTAGAGCGAGGCCCGGAGCTACCGGTCGCCCTGATTTCACCGCCGAAGTCAGTGAGAGTCTTAAAAGTCCACAATCTGCACCTTGGAAAATTCCTGAATATTTATTCTGATGGGGAACGATTTTAACCTTTGAGATGCTCGCACGAGCATGAAGAAATTTTGTCCAACCTTTCGGAGCAAAATCGTCATAGCGAGAGCCCTTGATAGCGACCTCTTGTCGTCCCATACCGATAATTTGCGTGAGTCCTAATGCTTTATAATCAGGAAGCTCACTATAAGCACTTTCTTGGATCAATTTCCAAAGAACGTCCTGCTTTTCGCAGGCAGAGAGGGATTTATAATTTGCCCGAGTCGAGGCTGGGAAACGCTGAGAGGAACCAGACTCAGAGTCATCGAGGAGAGCAGCAACGGTAGCGACAACAGCAAGCAAGCAAACCGCTCCATAGATAACTTTCTTCCTCATCATGCCTCCAGCTCATACTCTAGCAGACATCAAATTCTGTTTGCACAAACTATCTGTGAAGTACGGACTCTTTTCTTGAAACAATTTGTAACCGCTGTTCTCACCTCTGGACCTCGGAAAATTTGTGCAGCTTGAATAAGTTCGCATATCCTTAAACGGTCTGCTTTAAACAAGATAATAATGAAGGAGTTTGCGTGAATCAAAAAGGTATTCTGTCCGTTCTAATAAGTTCAAGTATGGTTTTATCGTCTTGCACCCACGGTCCTGTTAATCAAGGTGCAAAATATATTCACGACACCTCTGTTCCGACAATCACTGATGAAGAACGTCGCGCACCAAGCTCCTCTCTAGCTGATACTCCCTGGACAACCTGGTCAGAGAAAAATGAAATTTCAGGCTTGTTGGTTCTTAAAAAAGTTCGCGACAGTCTTCTGGCAGGCAATCTTCATGACCCACACGTCGGGTACTTTGGTTATGCTCCCGTGGATTGTTCTAAAACGAATACCAACTTCCGATCTGCTGACGGTACTTGTACAGATCTAAAAGACGGTCACATAGGTGCTGCGGGTGTTGCTTTCGGTCGTAACGTCGATCCCGCTTTCATTGATAAAGATGCTCCAAATAAAATCATGGTTCCAAATCCAGCCTTGGTGTCTAAAGAGTTCTTCACACGTGATGAATTCAAACCCGTTCCTTTCTTGAATATGATCGCAGGTGTGTGGATTCAATTCATGAATCACGACTGGTTGACTCATGGTCCGAACAAAGTTGAAAATCCTTATCGCGTAAAAGGTCCAGATGGCGTTGAGCACATTGTCGACAGAACAAAAGACAATCCAAGCACGCATGCTCAGTACAAAGATGGCTTTGATAAAGTTTCTGCCAACGATGTAACTCACTGGTGGGATGCTTCCCAACTTTACGGCAGCAGCAAAGAAGATCAGCTAAAACTTCGTACCGGCTATTTTGGTAAAATGAAAACCGAAACCGTCAACGGGCGCGAGCTTTTGCCAAGAGATAATTCTTTGAACCCTGCAAACAACCGTCAAAACAACGGCTATGAATCCACGGGCTTTCGCGACAACTGGTGGGTGGGCTTAAGTATGCTTCACACTCTTTTCGTAAAAGAGCACAACGCTATCGCCAACAGACTGATGGCGAATCATGTGACTTACGATGCGAAAACAAAACTGTACATATGGAAAAACGGTTCCGACGTTCGCCAAATGAACCAACAACAACTTGATGAGCAAGTCTTCCAAACTGCACGTTTGATCAACTCCGCAGTTTTAGCAAAAATCCATACGGTTGAATGGACTCCAGCAATTCTACCAAATCCAGTCTTGCGCAGAGCCATGTATTCTAATTGGTACGGCCTTGCAAATCCTGAAACTTGGTCTCGCGTTGTGAAACTTATTCCAGGCATGAACAAAGCAGACATTTTTAAAGGTGTTAAAGAAAGCTATGTTGTCGGCGGTATCGTTGGCGGCAAAATGAATAACTACGGTGTTCCGTTCAGCATCACGGAAGAGTTCACGTCAGTATATCGTCTGCACTCCTTGTTGCCAGAAAACCTGGAGTTTAGAACTTTGGCTCAACCTAAAAAAGTCGAAGCTGTTCCATTCCCAACTACTCGTAACCATAACAGTTATGGCATCATGGCTTCCCACGACTTGAAAGACTTGTACTACTCCTTCGGCGTTCAGCATCCAGGTCAATTGGTTCTGAACAATTTCCCGAAATTTATGCAAGAGCTTGAAATCCCCGGCCACCAAAAAATGGACTTGGCCCTGGTCGATGTGATGCGTGACCGCGAGCGTGGCGTTCCTCGCTATAATCAGTTCAGAAGAGGTATTGGTCTAAAACCCATCAAAAAATACACAGACTTCTTTCCGGCAGGCAAACCCTTGGATGCAAGACAAGTGGCTATTCGTGACAAGTTCTATAGCGTTTACGGTCGCGATGCGAATGGTAACGACAACGTAGAGTTGATCGACCTTCTGGTCGGAACTTGTGCGGAGGAAGTTCGCCCGGCTCAGTTTGGTTTCGGTGAGACAATGTTCCAAATCTTTATCTTGATGGCTTCCCGTCGTTTGATGGCTGATAGATTCTTTACGGATGACTACAATGCCGCTCACTATACGACAACAGGTATGGCGTGGATTGATGACGAAGGCACTCTTGCAAAAGTTATTGGTCGCCACATGCCAGACCTAAAAGGAAAAATGAAAGGTCTGACATCAGCTTTCGAACCATGGCACAACTAAAATCTCTAAAGCCTAAAATTGAAAAAGGAGAAGATGAAAGTCTTCTCCTTTTTTTATGGTAACTAATGGAAGGAGTTAAATCTGCGCACTGCTAAAAAGTGGCATTTCCAAAACATCGCCTTTGAAACCCACATGGTTTAATTTATCGCGAAAGATTTCCACTGACACATTCTGGGTAAGGGGCGGATAGAAATCATCCCAGTGATGGGGTATCACCACCTTCGGACGAATGATCTCCGTCTGTTTTGCAGCGATTTCCTGAATGCGACTGTGACCTTGTAAGGGAGCCAATAGATAATCCACTTCAAGGCCTCGATACATTTCCAACTCATGCCGACTTGCACCTGCTGAACTCATGAATAAGAACTTCTTGCCCCCGGCTTCAAAATAATAGGTCTGAACTAAACCTTTGGGATATCCCAACCCTAAGCCGCAGATATGTATGCAATCTTTGAAACTGCATTGTTTGATCGTAGATAAAACCAATGGCAGATCGAATCGAACATGGGAACTTTTAAAGGCTCTCATTTTAAAGGGCTTAAACAAAAGCTCCCTGTTGCTGGCATCACAAAGCTTGGCTGCCGGGACTCCCCGCCATTTTAAAATCTGCCCGGTCAATCCCGGCGCAAATACCTGGGTGTCAGAGTTTTTAACAATTTCTGGTATATCGAAAGTGTGATCGAAGTGACCATGACCCACGAAAATAGCTTGCGTATTCGCGAAGGACTTTTCCGCAGTAAAGGGCGCTGGCTCCCCGCGGCCGCGCGAAAGAAACGGATCGAAAGCAATTTCGCCCTGTTTATCTTTTACAATAAAACCTGCAGTACCGAGCCATGTAAATTCCATGCAAGAAACTTAACAAACTCGGGCGATATGTACAAGCAAGGGGCGATTCACCCTCGAGTTCGTGTACCTAGTGTTTTAACAGACGGTTTAAAGCTCCCAGCAAGGTGGCCTTATCAATAGGCTTCGTGATGTATTCGTTAAACCCGCCCGCCAGACACTTTTCTCGTTCGCCTCTGAGGGCATGAGCGGTCAATGCGATAATCGGTTTCGCATAGCCCTGCTGACGCAATTCTCTCGCAGCGGAATGCCCATCCATTTTCGGCATCTGTAGATCCATCAAAATGATATCAAAATCCCCATTCAAAGCTTTTTCAACGGCTTCCCGCCCATCATAGGCACTTTCATGGATGGCTCCCCCGCGATTCAAATACAACCGCACCAATGTTTGATTGTCGGGAACATCGTCCACGATCAAAATCTTACGTCCCTGCAAATGGAAGTTTTCGCCGCTTCCACTTTCCTTTTTTGCTACCGGGATTTCCCGATGGCCGATTTCCTGATCAGTTCCGACTGCAATAGTTAGAGTGAATGTCGAACCTTGACCAGGAGCACTCTTTTCCAGAGTCAAATCACCCTTTAACAACAAAGCCAGCTGTCGCGATAAAACTAATCCCAATCCCGTACCGCCAAACTTGCGCGTGATCGAAGAATCGGCCTGAGAGAAAGGCTTAAATAATCTTTGTACCTGCTCTGGCGCAAGGCCAATTCCCGTATCGATCACTCTGATTTGCAACTCGTTGCCATCGCCTTTTTTTGCTACAGCCAGTTCAATTCGTACCGTTCCTTTTTCAGTGAACTTGATCGAATTCCCTACTAGATTCGTCAGGATTTGTTTTAAACGCATGGGATCGGTCATGATTCGCGGAGGAATGGTCGTGACATTTATAACTTCGATCTTCAATGACTTTTCTTGAGCCAAAGGCGACAAGCTTGAAATCACATCTTGCACCAGAGAATTAAGGTCTACTGGTAAACGTTCAATTTCCAGACGGTTCGCTTCAATTTTTGAAAGATCCAAAAGTTCATCAATGAGATGTCGGAGTTGCTGGGCGTTCTTGGAAATACGCTCGATATAATCAGCTGCTTCAGAACCCGCACTGACCTCATGACTTAATAATTCGGAAAATCCCAAAATGGCGCCCAAGGGCGTTCTGATTTCGTGGCTGACGTTGGCAAGGAAAGTTGTTTTAGATTGATTGGCTTTGTCGGCCTCTTCCTTGGCTTTCTTCAATTCTTCTCGTGCCCGAACTTCATCAGTGACTTCGGTTCCCAAAATCATCACACCACTGATGGCACCATTGGTGGCATATCTTGCGGCGTAGGTAAGATTGAAATAGCGCAGACGGTTCGTCACCGTCACTGGAATTTCTTTAAGCTCCGCGGTCTTCCCCGTCCGAAACACATCGTCTAAGATGCTATGAATCTCGACGGATTCAGGCTGGGCTTCGCGCACTGTTTTTCCCGTGGCATCAAATCCCAAAACGCGAATATGCGCCTCATTAACAAATTCAAAAAGATGCTCCGGCCCCGAGAGGATGCAAACCATTTCCGGAGTTTGCTTAAAAAGATTTCGAAAATTTCGTCTCTCATTATCGAGGGCATCGCGCGCCAGAACACGCTCGGTGACATCGTTTCCGTGCACAAATATACGGGGCAAGCCCTCTTTGGATGAGGGATGCACCTGATACACAAAATCCACATAGCGCTTTTCTGAAGGTTGACCGGGAACACGATTTAAATAAATGGGAACTTCAGAACCAATGTAAGGTTTTCCGGTTGCGGCCACTTCATTAAGGATTTCAACGAACCCCTGGCTCCCGATTTCAGGAATAACATCAAGCATAGGACGTCCAATGATGTCCTTTTTTCCGATCAGTTGAAGATATTGGTCATTGGCCTCTTCAAAAATGAAATTCGGACCCGACAGCAGCGCCATGAAAGATGGCGACGTGCGGATCATCGTTTCCATGCTCTGCTGGTAGTCACCATCGGATTTACGGGAAGAATTTATAGGCACCGTTGTCTCCAATTTGGCCGCAGTTTAGGCCAGAACCAACCGATTACCAAATTGCTCTTCAGAAAGGTCGCATCGCAGCGCATAGATGCGACGCATCAACAATGGGGAGATTAACTGAAAACCAATTCACATTTGAGAGGCCGTTTCATTGACTGCCCGCTGAGAGCCAGCGCAGATTTAAATTTCACGGGAGGGGCCCCATGGATTATCCAGAAAAACGCACTTTTTTCGACACAACCGACGAGTTTTACTTTGGACAAGAACCCGAAAAGGACCTCATCACCATTAATTTCGGTCCCATTCGCATACCGTTAAGTAATTACGCGGCTCACGATCTTGCTTACAGATTGTCCGCTTATCTGTTATACCTGGACGGCGGCGCCGAGGGCATCCAAAGGCCGAAGGACAGCGAGCCATTGGCTCGCCCCGATATTGTTTTACCAGATAATGTATTGATGTACCCGGGAAGAAAGAAAAATGAACAATAACAATGTCATTGAAGTAAAAAACCTTGCTGTCGAATTCAAAACTGACGATGGCATTGTTCAAGCTGTAAAAACCATCTCCTTCAATATTCCAAAAGGCAAAACTGTCGGCCTGGTTGGGGAATCTGGTTCTGGTAAAAGTATCACGTCTTTGGCAATCATGCGTTTGATCGGTCACCCTGGTAAAGTCACGAACGGCGAAATTCTCTATAACGGCGAAGATCTTCTGAAACTATCGGAAGCAAAAATGCGCGAAATCCGTGGCGCAAAAATCTCCATGATCTTCCAAGAGCCGATGACATCTTTGAATCCGGTTCTAACGGTTGCAGATCAAATCACTGAAACTTTGATGCTTCACCAAGGATTGACGAAAGAACAAGCTTTGGTTCGTGGTTTGGAATTGTTAAAACTGGTTGGTATTCCTTCTCCGGAAGAGCGCCTGCACTTTTACCCTCACAAATTCTCTGGTGGTCAACGTCAACGTATCATGATTGCTATGGCGATCGCATGTAACCCCGATGTTTTGATCTGTGACGAGCCGACAACGGCTTTGGACGTAACAATCCAAAAACAAATCCTGGATCTATTGGCAGACATCCAAAAGCGCACTCACATGAGCATGCTTTTCATTACGCATGACTTGGGTGTCGTTGCTGACATCGCTGATGAAGTGATCGTTATGAACAAGGGTGAGGTTGTTGAAACTAACAACTCCAAAAAAATCTTCACTCACCCACAGCACCCTTATACAAAAGGTTTGCTCGCTTGCCGTCCATCCCTGTCCAGCCACTTGGCTCGCTTGCCAGTTCTTAGCGACTTTATGGGACCAAATGGTGAAGAGTTGCCAGGACCAAACCTTGATACTCTACCGCAAGTTAAAGAAACTCCAGCGGACGCAAGTTCTCCAATCATTCTTCAGGTAAAGGACTTGCAAACACATTTCGCTCACACAGGTGGCCTATTGGGTCGCGTACAAGGTTATACAAAAGCCGTTGATGGTGTTAGCTTCGCAGTTAAAAAAGGTCGTACACTGGGTCTTGTGGGCGAGTCTGGTTGCGGTAAAACGACGTTGGGTCGTACATTGATGCGTTTAGTGGACTCTACGGCAGGTCAAATCTTGTTCGAAGGTCAAGACATCACGAAACTGACTGCTAGACAGATGCTTCCCATCCGCAAAAGAATGCAGATCGTTTTCCAAGACCCGTTTGCTTCTTTGAATCCTCGTATGACAATCGGTGCGATCTTGATGGAACCCATGCAGATCCATCAATTGGGCGATAACGACAACCAACGCAAAGAGATGGCTGCCGTTATGATGAAAAAAGTTGGTTTGACTCCGGGAGTGATGAACCGCTATCCACACGAGTTTTCTGGCGGCCAAAGACAACGTATCAGCATTGCGCGTGCGTTGATGGTTAAACCTGAATTCATCGTGTGTGACGAATCTGTTTCCGCTTTGGATGTATCTATTCAAGCTCAGATCTTGAACTTGCTTTTGGATCTTCAAGACGAAATGAATTTGACGTACATCTTTATTTCCCATGACTTGTCAGTTGTGAAGTTCATCTCTGACGACGTGGCCGTTATGTACGGCGGTAAGATCGTGGAAATGAACACGGCGGAAAACATCTATTCGAATCCACAGCACGCCTACACTCAAAAACTTTTGAGTGCGATTCCAAAAGGTGTACCTAAAGAACTTATGTAATGAACAAAAAAAGGGGACTTTAAAAGTCCCCCTTTTTTTATTTCTGACTCACCGGCTTCTCCGGCGCCTTTTTTAGAAACTCAAAAGCTTTGACCGGCTTAAAGTATCCCGAGATATCACCAACTAAATCATAATTTTTGACCAGAGTGATTTTTTGCACCGGTGCATTTTTCTTAAACTCCAAACGATCCAGCTGCACCCACACAAGGTTGGGGGCTAAAGTGTTTTCGTAAAAATACACTCCACGAGTCATATCAGCCACTGTTCTCCAACGAGTGGTAGAGACATAGGGTCTCGCTGGATCTGGCGTACCGAAGGGCTGCGAGACGTTCCTTAACACACTCAAAACTCCTGCGACGGATTCACGATATTCCGCCGGTTGCGGTAATTGTTGGGCATAGAACGCGGCTCTGACAAACCGATCTGCTGCGGCGTTGGTGTCCGGTAAGTCCTTCTGACCGCCGAAGCCTTTATATTGTTTAAGCGCCGTCAGTTGCTCATTATAAGGCGGCGAATTGGTCATGACCTTAAAGTTTTTATCGTGATAAACTTTGGGTTTACCATCGATATACTCGATGACCGCCGTGTCTCCGGTCTTATCAGAGATTGCAAGATGCCACGGATCCTGTTCTCTCTCCCGCAGAAGTTTTAATTGAAAAAGATTGTACTTGATAAGGTTCGGCTTCAAAGGCCGCCATTGCTCAGCCACCGTCTCGAAGTTATCAAGGTAATACTGGGCCCATAAAGAGACTGACAGACCAGGAAGCTTCTCATCACGGACGCCGAAATCACTTTCAGTTAAATACAAAAGATTTGCTGTCAGGCCTTTTTCGTTCAAGCCATCAGCCGTCCCGATATCATAGGCCGTCATGATCACGCTGCCGTAATTGGAGGTCCATTTTAAGGAGTTGTTGTCCGTTCCTCCATCCCGGAAAATACCTCGGGGCAGAAGCCACATATTTGAACCGATATCTTCAAGCCAATCCATATTGCGGCCAACGATGACATCTTGCTTTTTGGTGTCCCATAGAAATCGGGTGCAAGCATATGCAGGTTGTAAATAGAGAATTGAGATTAATAGGCAAAGCAGAGATCGCACAGGCATAGTTCCACCCCGTCTTCTATTGAAACTAGTTTCAGAAAACGAATTTTTATTTGCAACATGCCCCGGTGATTTCACATAGCTCTTTCACAAATATGGCGCTTTCGAAAAATTTGGAGTACGTTATTGTTAAAGATGAAACATTTTCTTCCTTTTATTACTCTGATCTTTGTCAGCTTTGTCGCTTCGGCGTCCACTGACAAGAATGAATTTCGTACTGCGATTCCTGCGGGCCTGGCGCCGCCACTTTTGATCGAGAAAAAAGGAAAACTTGAAGGCCTGATCGTCGACTACGTCGGTGCACTAGCCGAGGTGATGAACCGAAAAGTCACATTCAGCGTCGTTACCAGATATCGTCTGAATGGGTACCTTCTTAAAGGGCAAATGGATGCACTTTGCTACAACAGCACAGTGTGGGATGACAATCGCCAAAACGTCGACTTTTCAAAAGTGCTCTTTAATAAACGAGAGATTATAGTGGGCCCCAGTCCCATGCCAAAGAATGTCGAGGGACTTAAGGGAAAAAGAATAGGAACCATACTTTTGTATGTCTATCCCGAGTTGGATCCGTACTTTGAGTCGAAAAAAATTCTTCGTGAAGACAATTTCAGTGAGGAAGCTAATTTGAAAAAACTCCTCCACGGTCGCATCAACTATGTCGTAACTGACCAAATATTTTTGGATTATTTCCGTCTGCAAGCCCCGGATGTAGTCAAAAATCGCGAAGCCATGTTCTTGAAAGACTACCCAATTGCTTGCTCGATCAGCCGTAAGGGCAAAGTGACCAAAAAGGAACTGGATCACGCCATTGACGAGATCAAACGCTCGGGAAAATTAGAGCAGCTGTTTAAGAAGTACGGCAGTACTTATATTGATTAATCCAAAAAAAAAAGGGCTCAGCAAAGAGCCCTTTTTAGTATCTGATTTTGAAAAATCACTTATTCAACGTTAACGCTGTCACAGTTAGGAACTGTGTAAGATTTTGTGAATAGGTGAGTCTCGCGGCCTTTATTCATTTTACGGCCTACTTTGATTTCCACAGTCATTGGGTATGTTCCTGTGTACTCTACTGGGTAGCAAAGAGTTCTTGATTCAGTAGAATCGCAGAAGTCTTCTTTTTGAACAAAATTGATTGGTGTAGAAAGAACTTCTGAACGAACAGTTTCAAAAGTCGCTTTACGGTTACCATCCATATGAGTCACAACGATATCAACTGGTGCTTTAGTGCGCAGAGTATCGCCATCACGGCATACGAAAGTGTAGGCGATAGCACGGCCCATATAAACTGCTGGTGCGTGAACTACATAAGGTGCCTTGGCAGCAAGGATCTCTTCCCAAGAAGAGTTTTGAGTGATGGCTGCTGAAGCAGTTTGGCCTGCGATAAGGGCCACGATAGACAATACGATTTTTTTCATTGAAATCTCCATTTGATTGGTCTGAATGCGGGCAAAATGCCTAAGTTCAGGGAAATTCTCAATGCAATGTTTTATAAATCAGATTTGTAATATTCCGAGTGAAAAAGATTCCGAACAGGTCTGAATTTTCGACAGAACAAAAGTTAAAAAGCCTGATTCACATCAGGCTTTTCCCTCTTTCCATTTGTAAACTACCAGAGGATTGGATTGGCGGCGGCCCCGATAAAGACCAACCCCGTCGCCTTAACCAGGGTCGTTTTACCGGTATTCACATCCACGCGAACCAGGTTCCCCTGCTCGCTGAACCCATAAAGACCTTTGGAAGCAAAGCCCAAACCAAAAATGTTTTTCTTATCCATGCAAGCCACTTCTTTGGTCGCTTTGGAAACCGGATCGATTCTTAGAATCCCTTGATTACCACCCGCCCCGGCAGTTCTACACAATGTGGATGTTGCGTTTGTGATTGTCCAATACAAGTAACCGTCTGGCAGAAGCTTTACGTCACCGCCATACATCGTATAACCCGCACTCGCTGGAATCACCGTGGTCTTCACACCATCAGCGGCAATCGCAATCAGGCTGTTAGTTTGCGTTGATGATCCTGGATTGTGCTCTTCTGAGGTGATGAGTTTTCCATCAACCAACGTCAAGCCAACCGCGCGGTCCCCACGAGTCACCAGATTTCGTTGATACAAAGTTGCGACACCCGTCGTGGCGTCAACTTTATAGGCATTGCTGCCGACAGACTCCTCATTGTCTTTGGCATAGAGCTCGCCCGAATTACTGATAACCATATCCGTACATTCAAGCTTAGCCCCGTTGTAAGTCATCTTCACCGTTTTTAGGACGGTACCCGTTTGCGGGTCTAAGCTATAAAGAAATCCATCGGTGTTACAGCCATAAAACGGTGCTGTCGCGATGGAGCTTTCTACGACCTTGATTGTGATTTTCGCAGTGGCGATATTGTTCTGACCATCCACAATCGTGTAGGTCATGCTTGCCGTTCCTGTCACACTCGATACAAAGTCATAACCGTTAGTTTTAGGTGTGAGAGTTCCCAGATTTGGTGAGCCCACGCTTTGAACTTTTAGTGATGTCCCTGAATTCGCCGCCACAATGCTCGCGTTTGAAATACTTAGGGTAACGCCCACATTGGTTGCCAATGTAATGTCGTTGGCTTTTAGACCGTTATAGTTGGCGCTATCAGGGGTATTCGTCGTCCCGTCAGCTCCGTCCGAGGCCGACGAGGCCGCGTTCACCGGGGCTTGCGAGAAATTAGCCTGCGAGCAGTTCTGAAATGAGACAACCGAGACAGCAGATACTATGATGATTCCGAACAATTGATATTTAGGCATTTTCACCCCATCCCCCTTACTTAACAGCAACTCATGGGCCAATTACTCCTCGGTTTATTTTGAAGTCACCGTAGAGAAAACTGACTCTGTACAAAAGTTATTAGACGTTTCCCATTCCAGAAAGTTTCCTAAGCCATTCGACTTCCAAAGTTGAGACGTAAACTTTGTGTGATCCCACAGAATGGCGAACCGCCGTATTTATGAAACATAGAAGAGAAATCGTGTAATTTTCTGGGGCGAAAGCGGGGCCGCATTTTTCCCCGCAGGTGGGGCAATACTCCACTGCAACCTTTCAAAACAGGTTTCATCTTCAAATTAAGGACAGCTGGACCTTGGATTCATTTTTGCTCTGCAAAAAAGCCTGAGTCATTTTTCTGGAAATTCAACAAAGGAGCCACCACATGAAAACACTCATCACGATTCTTGCTACTCTGACTTTTTGCACACTTGCAAATGCCCAAAGCAAGCAAGATTTAAGAGAAGGATCTAATACCATTCGCTTGCTGGGAGGATCTGCACAGGCAGCATCTTCATTCGGTTTGGATTATGAACGTCGCACAGGAACATTCGGTCTTGGTGCGAAAATTCTGCATTCGACTAAAAATGAAGATATCGGCAAGTCTGAAAGCACAACGTTCGATATCCACGCGGTTTCCCATCTATTTGACCACAATGACATGGATATCTATATTGCCGGCGGTATCGCTGTGACGAATATGGATGACGTGGTAAATCCGGTAGATCCTACGGCTAATACAAGCGATGAAACTCTTATAGGTCCTACTCTGGGTATCGGCATGGCTTACACAATCAATCCACGTTGGTCGATCGGATTTGAATACTTCACATTGTACAACTGGTTCAGCGACAAAGTTGCGGATAACTACAACTTCTCAAACGTAGCACTTGGCTTTAATTTCTAATTAAGTATCGAATACGGCAGGAAAAGGGTGAGATGGATTTTACCCTTTTCCCGTCTGCCGAGAATTTTCGTCACTTAAGGTGACGCCTCATGACCTCTCTCACGGTTTTCCTCTGGCGCAGTAAAAGTATATCCTTGCTTAAATATAGATTTTAAATTCGCCCCCGGAGGACCCAACTTCTTTCGCAGTGAAGATATATGCGTGTCCACTGTATGTCTTGAAACATACAGACTATCACTCCAAAACAAATCCAAAAGTTTTTGGCGAGAAAAAACCTTCCCTTCATTCTTCATAAAGTGACTTAAGAGCTTGAATTCAATCGGTGTCAGCGGCAGTGGCGTCTCCGAACCATCGCTGTTCATCACAAAGATTTTCTGCAACGACAAATCGACTTTGAATCCCGCCATGACAAAAGATGCGCCAGAGCTTTTATTACGACGAAGCTTGCCACTCACGCGAGCCTTCAGCTCTTCCGGTTCAAAGGGCTTTGTGACATAGTCATCGCCCCCTACTTCAAAGCCTTGGACTTTGCTCGTCAGTTCGGTTTTACCGGTTAGAAAAATAACCGGCAAGTCAGCAAATTTTCTTTCAGCCCGCAAGTTCTTGCAGAACTCAAAACCATCTTCATCCGGCAAGTGAACGTCCAAGAGCAAAAGAGAATAGATTCCCTTCTCCAGCTCGCGGCGACCTTCTTCAGCTGATGCCACACTTTGCAAGACGCAAATATCTCCCACGGCGTGACGAACGATCGTTTGCATCTCGCGGGAGTCCTCTACTAATAAAACGCGTTTTTTTTGTGTTTCCATACATTGATTTTCTGAAGTCATAGCCACAATGGCCAGGAAAAATAGTGTGTATTTTGTTTATTCCTGGGTACACGGACTTGGATACAGTCATCATTTAAAGTTTAATTTTATTATGAATACGACATCTCCGCCTAATCACCATTCAAAACTTCCCAAGATTCTCGCTGTCAGCGGGCTTATTACGTTGGGGGCTTTAGCTTTGATTATCTTCTATAGCACCCAAAATCTTTTGGAGTCCTCGGTATGGAGAAAGCATACATACGTGGTTATAAATGAAATCAGGGGACTCAAGGCTTCCCTGGAGGAAGCAAAAGTATCTCTCACCTCGGTCTATATAAATCCTTATATGTCCTTCGATTCCTTCAGCAAAGCACAACAAAATCTGCAAAGAAATCTTGTTACTGTGTCAGAACTCGTCTCAGATAATAAATTCCAATCAAGACGCATTCAGAAAATATCCACTCTATTGAATGCCAAACAATCCACCTGGCAGTCTTTCGTCACAAATCTTCGTGGGCATACAAAAAAAGTATCAGTGGATGAATTCAGATCAATGCTGGCCTCAACAAATACGGATGAGGTCAATCGTACTCTTGCCGAAATGGAATTGGATGAACAGAACCTTCTCATGCGCAGGACCGCACGGTTCGATAGAGACTTCCAAAGAATGTCAGCTGTAGTAGTCTTTGGCGTCGCTCTTGCTTTTCTCTTGTTCTTTTTTTCTACGAGTCTTTTACAAAAGCAAATTCAGCTTCGTCGCAGAATGGAGCTGGCCTTGGAAGAAGCGCGGGAAAGGGCCCAAGAAGCATCCACTCTGAAATCCAGTTTCCTTGCAAATATGAGTCACGAGATCCGCACCCCGCTAAACGGTATCATTGGCATGACCAAATTGATGGAACAAACGCCTATGAATGCGCGACAAGCCGATTACCTGGAAACTATCAAAATTTCCTCAACCTCACTTCTTGCACTCATTAATGAAATCCTGGATCTGTCAAAAATCGAATCCGGAAAATTCCAGCTGGAAGAAACCAATTTTGAACTCTCGTCTCTTATCAAGAGTGCAGTTTCGATTGTCGATTATTCAGCCAGACTTAAGAATCTTGAAATCAAAACTGAAATTGATCCCACTGTGCCAGAGTTCCTGACAGGTGACCCGTTGCGATTGCGCCAGGTCCTTCTGAACCTGATCAACAATGCGATCAAATTTTCGGAACATGGTTTGATCAAAGTACGAGTGACTCGCAAAGGACCTGATATCCATGGATCACCGCATCTTCTCTTTGAAATTATCGACCAGGGCGTGGGATTTGACACCGAAACTCGGTCCAAGTTGTTTCAGAATTTTTCACAGGGCGACAGTTCCATGACCCGAAAGTATGGGGGAACCGGGTTGGGGCTGGCAATTTCCAAACAAATCGTAGAGATGATGAAAGGTTCCATCGATGTCGACAGCGTTAAAGGCATCGGTTCAAGATTTTATTTTGATGTGAACTTGGGCCTTCCCCAAACGGATGCTGCAATTCAAAAGATTTCAAATCTCAAACCAGTTGCTCCATTACAAGGGCACATTCTGATTGCCGAAGACAATTTGGTAAATCAGAAGGTCGTCTCCGAGATGCTGTCCACCATGGGATGCACCAGTCAAGTGGTTGAGAACGGAAACGCCGCCATTGCTTCGTTGCTGACTGAAAAATTCGATCTTATTTTAATGGATGCTCAAATGCCCATTATGGACGGTTACGAAGCCACCCGCCAAATCCGCAAAGGACAGGCTGGCGAAGACAATAAAAATATTCCGATCCTCGCTACCACCGCTAATGCCATCAAAGGTGACATTGAACTTTGTCTGGAAGCTGGCATGAACGATTACATCAGTAAACCCATTTCGTACAACGACTTGGCTTTCAAGATTGGCAAATGGATGGGCCGTGGTCACCATGTTGTAAATCCCGAAAGCATGGATGCGTTGAAACAGGATCCTAAAAACGGAAATTCCCTCTTGAAAGAGGTAGTCGATATTTTTAATGAAGACAGTCCAATTTTAGTTCAAAAAATGCGGGATGCGATTCGGGATAAGCTATATGAAAAAGTACCCGCTCTTGCACACAACCTTAAGTCTTCTGCCGCAGTTCTGGGAGCAATTCGTTTAAAAGATTTATCAGAGCGATTAGAGACGATCGATTTGAAATCCACTAACGAACAACAACTGACACTGTTAGTGGATTCCCTGGAAAAAGAACTCAGACTGGTTCAGGAGTACCTTGGCAAAAACATTCGCCATCAATATCCTCCACCACCTCTTTAGCCGCTTAGGCCATTTTTAGAGGAAATGATGAAAGTTTTGGATAGGACATAGCAGATACTTCGCCAAAGTATTTTTCAGGCTCAGCAAAGCACTTTTCAAATATTTTCTGCAAAGCCGCTGCATGGGTTCCATCCATAAAACGATGATCAAACGTCACTCCAATACGCGCGACGGGACGGGCTTCAACAGTTCCTGTTTCAGTCACCCACGCACGTTGCTTGATTTGGCCGACGGTCAAAAGAATTGGAACCTTCGAGTATGACACCAATGGTGCCCATGCCGTATCGGCACCCATGCCACCGATATTTGTGATCATGATAGACCCAAACGCGTCTCGTGGCATTCCTGCCCAAGTAAGATTGATACCCAAATCATAGTTTAGATATGAAGTCAGATTCAAAAGAGTGCGCATGAATCCCCACGGCACCCATTTCATGGCATCCAGTGATTTGGTCAACTCACTTTGCTCGCCACCTTTAATCGCTTTGGACTTACCTGCAAGTTCTTGTGCGATCTGTGCCACTGACAGTTTTTCTGCTTCACGGACCACCACTCCTGTCAGCGTGGCCTTACCTACGGGGTCTTCGGGATTGCCTGGAATATTCACTTGATAAAAGATGTCGACGGTATCTCGCAGATAAATGCGATTGTTGCGGATCATCCCATTAATTTCAGGACGCTCTTTCATCGCGGTCGCAGCAGCCTTACCCACTAAATGCGAAATCGAAAGTTTCATACCTGTGGCGGCCTCTTGAGCTTTCATATACTCAAGAGCCCTAGTCATATCAATTTCCAGCAAACCATACACTGTAGGGTCTCCGGCTTTGTGCCACGAGCCCATAGCGATTTTACGGAATGCCGATCCACCTTTAGAGAGAGTCATTTTTGCTTTCATACCTTCATGCTATGTTTGCGGGCCAACACAAGTAAAATATGAAAGGGATTAGTAATTACGAATTGCGACCATTGAAGAGTCGAGGTCTAGCGTTTACCCAAATAGCAGGTCTCTTTAATGAGGGTACTGAAACCCAAATAGCCGTCTTCTTCGACCAAAACTTGGACAGCCTTCAATCGCCCTTTTTCTTTATAGAGCTTTAGAATGGACTTTTGATCCTTTTCATCTTCGTTTACGTGGGGATGAAGACTCTGAAAGTTCAGAATCCCAGCTGACGTGCTTTCGCCAATGAAGTTATAACCCTCGCCCAATTGAAAGCGAGCTGTGCGCATGGGATCGGGTTGTCCCATTCCATAGTAAACTGTTACCGTGGCACTGAAACGTTTTTTGGCAGAGAAAACGTCTAACGAACAATCTTTCCTGTCGAATGTCGTTCCCTGGAAACTGACTTCATCTTTTTCGACAGGGAGCAAGTTTTTAAGACCGACGGGAATCTCCGCTGCCAAGGCTGCGGAAGTCAAACTGATTAAGGAAACTAATACGATCCAAGATTTCATACCTAACTCCAATTCGTCGGGGATAATACGCTTTCCTTTGACTGATTTCCATAGGCAACTCAAGCAGGGCTAACACCCGTCCTGCAATCAAAATAACCGCTACCAAATTTGTTACCGGCACGTGAATTCTTCAGGGATGTGTCCGAAGAGTGATAAATAACATCTTTGCCTCCCTCCCCTCGAATGGAAATATAAGAGGGACATTCTAGTAAAGGGAGCAGCTATGGAATACGTACCACAAAGAACCCAATCACTATGGCAAAAAGAAATTTCTCTGCCTGCACTTCCTCCCCTAGAAAGCTCTTTAGAAACCGATGTCTGCATCGTCGGCGCTGGTATCGCAGGTCTTCTCTGCGCTTATGAACTCTTGCAACAGGGACTGCGAGTTGTTGTCTTAGAGCGTGGTCCTCTAGAAAAAAATCAATCTGGATATACGACTTCGCACTTGGCAGATGCCCTGGACGACGGCTTTGACCAACTTTTAAGAACTCACGGTGAACAGACCCTTCGTCTGTTTTATAAAAGTCATCGGGCTGCCATCAGCCTTATTGAAAAAATTGTTCAAGATGAGAATATCGACTGCAATTTTAAGCGTGTGAATGGCTACTTGTTTTTATCACCAGAACACGATCCATCTCTGCTTGCGAAAGAGTATGAAGCCGCCATTCTCGCCGGCGCCGATGGCCTTAAACTCAGCACGGATTTTTCCGAAGCATTTTTCAGAACAGGCCCGGCACTCCGGTTTGAAAATCAAGCGCAAATAAACCCATTGAAATTCATCCGAGGCCTTATCACAGCCATTCAGAAAAAAGGTGGTCAAATTTTTGAACATACCGAAGCAACGGATTATCACGAAGGAGAAGACACTCACGTGATGACGGAAGGTGGTCACCGGGTAAAATGCCAATCCATTATTCTGGCAACAAATTCTCCGACATCGACATTAAAGATTTATCTAAAACAAGCCGCGTATCGCACCTACTGTGTCGCCGTGAAAATTCCCAAAGGAAGTATCGCGCCGGCTTTATATTGGGATACCCAGGAAAATTACCACTATATCCGCATGGTTCCTTTAGAGAACCGCGAATACGATGCCTTACTTATTGGCGGCGAAGATCATCGCGTGGGCGAAGGTCATCCAGAAAAAGCCTTCGAAAATCTCTATGAGTGGGCCCAACGTCGTCTGAGCCTTACATCTCCAGAAGTCCTAGCATCCTGGTCAGGACAAATTCTGGAACCGATGGATAGCATCGCATTTATCGGTCGCTCCCCGGGCAAGAAAAACACTTACATCGTGACTGGAGATTCAGGTCATGGCTATACCCATTCGGCTATTGCTTCACGTCTGCTAACCGGTTTGATCAAAGGCGAACACCAAGAGCTGGAAAAAATCTTTGATCCGAATCGTCTCACTTTAAAAGCGGCAAAGGATTATGTTGCGGAAAATGCAAACACCTTTCAGCAATATGCAGACTGGGTTTTACCTCACGACAGCATCGAAACATTGGGACTCGATGAAGGTTGCATCGTCAATCACGGGACACACAAGATGGCGATTTATAAAAACGAGGAAGGGCACATTTTCAAAATGTCTGGGATGTGTCCTCATTTAGGTGGCTTGGTAAAATGGAATTCTTTGGAAAAAACGTGGGATTGTCCCTGTCATGGTTCGCGCTTTGATAAGTTTGGAGCTTGTTTGCACCCGCCAGCAACATCGGGTTTGAAATCCTTGGAGGACGTGCAAGTTTCAGTTCCCGAAAATTCACTGAACTTTCGGGAACCGAAATCTAAAACTTAAACGCGACGGTTGGAATCACGTTTGTCGTTCATGTGTTCGATTTTATCGCCCAAATCATGGATGGCTTTGCCAGTTTTCGGAGCTTTTTCCGAAACCTTCGCGCCTACATCCTCGATTTTGTCTCCCATTTTTTTGGAGAAGCTTTCTTTGGAATTATTAACTGAAGCCATAATTGCCTCCTTGTTGAGGACAGTATAACGCGACCGCGATTACAAGGGAGTATGTATGAAAACAAGAATTGGGATCTCTGGCTGGGTCTATCCCCCTTGGCGCGGTGTCTTTTATCCCAAAGACCTGACGATCAAAAAGGAGCTTTACTATGCCAGTCGCCAGGTATCGACCATAGAAATTAATGGATCTTTTTACGCCAACCAAAAACCCGAAACTTACAACCGATGGTACAAAGAAACTCCATCTGATTTCTGTTTTTCCGTGAAAGGATCCCGTTTTATCACTCACATTCTGCGGCTGAAGAATTGTGAAAAAGCTTTGGCTAACTTTTTTGGATCGGGCGTTTTGAATCTGGATGACAAACTCGGTTCCTTTCTTTGGCAGCTGCCACCGAATTTGGTTTTCGATCCAGAGATTCTGGAGAGTTTTTTCAAGCTGCTCCCTGAAACATTCGCAGAAGGGGTGAAATTAGCTGATCAAGCAGAAAGATTTCCTAAGCACTACGCGGACTCTCTTCGCAAAAGCAAACGTCGTCTGCAACACAGTCTCGAAGTTCGTCATCATAGCTTTGAGAATCCTGAATTCATCGAACTTCTTAGAAAGTACAATATCGCATTGGTTTTCGCAGATACCGCTGGCAAATGGCCTTACATGGAAGATGTAACAGCAGATTTCATCTATATCCGTTTACACGGTGACGAAGAATTCTATGTCAGTGGGTATTCACCTGAGTCCTTGCTTTGGTGGAGTGATCGTATCAGACGATGGGAAAGTGGTCGCGAACCTGCAGATGCGTTAAAAATTACAGACGATAAAATGCCGGTCAAAGAGCGCGACGTCTATATCTACTTTGATAACGATGCGAAAGTTAAAGCACCGCGGGATGCACGCAGTCTTATTAAAATCCTTCAACCTAAAAGCAATCGTCCCTTGGAGACGGAGTTATAGGTTTTGAGATTTGAACTTTCTCCTTTTATTGATGTGCTCCCCACTGATCATAAAAACCCCATCGCCTGTATAATGAAACGTCTTAGGGTATTTGGGCACTAAAGGTGCATGAGCTTTCAGAACTTCAAAAATAAAGAAGTTATATTTATTCAGTATGCGGGTATCAACAAGCTTACATTCCAGATTCGCAAAGCACTCTTTAATTAAAGGTGCCTGTACATTATCTGCCGACTCCTTTGTTAAACCGAACTTCTCAAATTTGTCCGTATTTCTACCGGTGCAATTACCGATTGCCACGGCGGTATCTAAAAGCTCCACCGTTGGAATATTGATAACACACTCTTTACTTTTGCGAATGAGCTCGAAGCTATGATTTGAGCCCGTTATCATACAACCCACCAGGGACGGCGAAAATTCCAGAACCGTGTGCCACCCCATGGTCATAATATTGGTTTCGTCTTTCCATCGAGAACTCACGAGAACAATGGGCCCTGGCTCTAGAAAGCGCCGAATTTTCTCCACGGGAAAATCATGCTTCTTATAAGTTTTCATCTCGCCGATATTTAGTGAGCCACCGGCGCATAATTGTGGGATGCCATTGCGTCAATCTTAGCAGCGCAAATAAAATCATTCTCCGAAACACCGCCGACAGAATGAGTATTAAACATCACCACACAACGATTGAATGAAACCAATAGATCTGGATGATGGTTTTCAGCATTTACCACAAATGCCAACGCATTCACAAAAGCCAAGGTCTCGTGATAGTTTTTAAATGAATAAGCTTTGACGATGTGATTATCCTCATAAGCCCAGCCTTTCATTGCTGCCAGATATTCATCGATCTCCGTTCCTGAAAGACCTTTTTTTACGTTACGAGATTTCTTTTTTAGAAGTTCTGCTGAATCGATCATCACTACCCCCTACAATCCATATTAGATTAAGAAAGAGTAATAAATAAAGAATTCCCTCAGCACTTTGTCTTGACACATACTTTTTGCGTACTAAATTTTTAGTTCTACATTTTTAAAGGAAAAAGCCATGTCAACGAACGTACAAATCATCTTTCCAATGTGTGCCATGTTCTTATTGGTTTTAGTTGTTCTTGGTAAAATGTTCTTGGGAAGAGTGACTGCGGTTCGCTCTGGAGCAGTCAAACTAAGTTTTTACCGCACTTTGCAGGGACAAGAACCTGAACAATCTATACAGGCCGTTCGCCATTTCGCGAATCTTTTCGAAGCACCGATACTGTTTTATGTGGCATGTATTCTTGGCTTGATACTTCCAGTACAAAGCATTGTCTTCGTTATTTTAGCTTGGCTGTATGTTCTGGCGCGCGCAGTGCATGCATTTATTCACTTAGGAAAAAATGACGTTATCAAACGCATGCGCGCTTATGGCTTTGGGTGGCTTGTACTTGTAGGCATGTGGCTCATGATCACCGAGAAAGCGATCCATATTGCCACTCTGACTTAACCTATCAGTTTCAGCGCTAATTGCGCCGATTGGTTGGCCTGACCTAAAACGGATGTTCCCGCCTGCAGTAAAATACTATTACGAGTCATTTCGCTGGAGGCTGCGGCGACATCGGTGTCTCGAATGCGGCTGTTGGCTGCAGATAAATTCTCTTGCATCACACCTAAGTTATCCGCAGTGGACGTCAATCTATTTTGAAGAGCACCCATATACGCACGAGTTCCATTCACAGCAACCTGGGCTTCGTCCAACCGACTGAGCGCCATCTGTGCGCCTTCCTTAGTGTCATAGGAAAGACCATCTAGCCCCAAAGCATCCAAAGTTGCAACACCGCGACCGGCTTCAAAGGTGATACGATCATTCTTTGGATCATTATTGATACCCACCTGAAAATCGAACGCGGGTGCGGATCCATCCAAAAGTTTCGTGGAACCCCAAGTAGTGGTCTTAGCGATACGCTGAATTTCTTCACGCAGTTGCACCACTTCTTTGTTCAACATTCCACGTTCTTTTTCACCAATGGTGTCGGAACCCGCTTGGATTCCCAACTCACGCAAACGAATGATGATATTGCTGATTTCATTTAAACCACCTTCAGCAGTTTGAATCATGGAAATACCATCGTTCGCATTTCGTTGCGCCATCGCTGCGGAGCGAATTTGACCTTTCATGGTTTCTGAAATCGCCAATCCCGCAGCATCATCCGCAGCTTTATTGATACGACTTCCAGAAGCAAGTTTTGCCATCGAATCATTCATGATTCGCTGTGAACCAACTAGATTACGTTGTGCATTGATTGCCGCTATGTTTGTTTGAATTCTCATTCCCATGTCATGTCTCCGCTGGCGAATTTATCGGGAAACATTTATGGGACTTCACGAGACTATCGTTTTAGTTTCTTTGTTCTACGAAGTTCTAATCTGAAGGCCTGTAACAGCATGAAACGGCTCTTTATTTTTAGTGTGTCACTCCGAGATAAGCGGCTTTAACCTGAGGATTTTTAAGTAATTCTTTCGCATTTCCCTCGACTCGAATCACTCCCTGCTCCAAAACGTACCCACGATCCGCAACCTGTAAAGCACGAAATGCCAACTGTTCGACCAAAAGAATACTCGTTTGTCCTGTCGCTTTAATTTTGTTAATCACCGAGAACATTTCGTCGATGATCACCGGAGCCAATCCCATCGAGGGCTCATCTAGCATCAAAATCTTAGGTTTTAACATGAGGGCCCGGCCGATAGCGAGCATTTGCTGCTCCCCTCCCGACAGAGTCCCGGCTAACTGCGTGTTGCGCTCTTTCAAACGGGGAAAAATCCTATAAACCTCATCAATAGTTTGCTCAATATCTGCTTTTTTTTCAGTCTTGGTTCTTAGAAACGCTCCCAACAGCAAGTTGTCATGGACAGTTTGCTGCGCAAATATACGTCGGGCCTCCGGGCAGTGAGCCAGACCAAAGGCCACACGCTTGTGTGCCGGAATCTTATTAGCCAACTTTCCATCGATAAACACCTCTCCCGAAGCAGGTTGTACCAACCCTGAAATGGTCCTAAGCAAAGAAGTTTTACCAGCGCCATTAGCACCGATCATGGCCACCAGCTCTCCAGGTTGGATTTTGATACTAACGCCCTTCAAAGCTTGAATACCCCCGTAATGAACAGCCAGGTTTTTAACTTCAAGCATGTTGAGCCCCTTCCGCACCCAAATACGCCTCGATCACTTGCGGATTGTTTTGCACCTCTTGAGGCGATCCCTCGGCAATCTTTTTGCCAAAATCCAAAACGGTGATTTCATCTGAAATCTGCATCATCATTTCCATGTGATGTTCAATTAATAAAATCGCGAGCCCCGCGTCTTTCACTTTACGAATGATCTTATTAAATTCCTGAATCTCTCCGGAAGTCAGACCTGCTGCGGGTTCATCTAATAGGAGAATCTTTGGTTGCAACGCCAGTGCCCGTGCGATCTCCAATCGCCTTGCTTGCCCGTAAGCCAGGTTTTTGGCTTTCTCTAATGCCAAATGCTCAAGCCCCACAAACTCCAGCCATTTGTAGGCCTCGATCACAAACTTATCTTCTTCTCGACGCACCTGAGGTAGTCCCACTAAGACGGCAACCAAGGACGAACGATAATGCTTGTGCAAGCCAACCAAAACATTTTCCAAAACAGTCAGGTCCGAAAAGAGCTGCAGATTTTGAAAGGTACGAGCAATTCCCAAGTAGGCGCGCCGATGTGGCTTCACATTGTTTGAAGGTTTATCAAAGATATAAACCTGACCCGCGGTGGGCTGATAAAGTCCCGTGATCAAATTGACCGTTGTGGATTTTCCAGAACCATTAGGCCCCATCAAACCGCGGATGGTTCCTGGTGCAATCTTTAATTCCAATTTATTCACAGCAATCAAACCGCCAAAACGCATCTCCAGACCTTCAAGTCGTAAAGGGATAGGACCGCTTTCAGCACCGTTATGAAATTGCAAATTTTGTGCGGCGGCTTTCTCTTTAATCTTTTCAAGATCATATTCGCTGCGCAACGCTGGAAACCATTTTTCAAAGTATCCGCGAATCCAACCCGCAAGACCGTTGGGCAGATAAAACAGTGCCAATAACAATAAGATTCCAAAAACCATCAATCGCCAGTCTTTAAACCACGTGAATAAGTCGGGTAAGATCACTACCAAGGCCATACCTATAAAGTTTCCCAAAACAGAACGTACACCGCCAAAGATAAGGGCCATCAGTGCCAGAATCGAAAAATCCAAAGTGAAAGTGTTTGGGGCGACATAATTATCCAGATGAGTAAAGAGTGCACCTGCAAGCCCGGCAATTGCGGCAGACAAAACGAAGGCCGAGATTTTAAAACGTGATCGGGATATTCCACAACTTTCGGCGGCAATACTAGAATACTTGATGGCTTCAAAAGCGCGCCCCCAAAAACTCTTGGCCAAATTTCTTTTAAAGAACATCACTAACAACAGACATGGGTAAATTAAATAGATAAAGTTATTCCCCGCAAAGGAAAAACCCGCAAGCTTTAACGGCACCATTTGAATTCCCTTGGTGCCATTGGTAAGGGCTTCTTGTTCATTGATGATCGTATAAATGATGCTTCCATAGGCGATGGTCGTAACCGCCAGATAGGGACCTGATGCTTTTAATGAAGGAAATCCTAGGGCAAAACCAAATGCCGCCGTGACGATCACAGCAGCTACTAACGATAACCCATATGACCATTCATAAAAGACCTGAATAGAACTTCCTTGATTTGCAGCGGCTGTCGAGTTCAATATCGCCATGGTGTAAGCACCCACCGCAAACAGACCCGCGTGTCCAATGGAAATATCTCCGATATAGCCTGTAACCAGATCCAACGCGGCAACCAAAATCGTATAAACTATGATTCGTCCTAAAATACCATGGATATAATATTCATTTTCCACCAACGAGGGTAAAAGCAAAGGAAGCAAACACAAAATGTATGTTGCCCATTTCCAGGATTGCTTCTTCACCACGCCCCCTTAAACTTTCTTGATGGATTTTTTCCCGAACAGTCCGCTGGGCTTTATCAGGATGACTAATATCAGGATAATAAAACCGGGCAGCTCTTTATATCCCGAGGAAATATAGCGTGCTGTGAAAAACTCAGAGATTCCCAGAATCAATCCTCCCCAGATCAAACCAAAACCAGATTCTAATCCTGCGATGATCGCTACCACGTAAGCTTTCGTTCCAAGCGATGATCCCATCGTTGCGGAAACAAACGTCCAAGGCGCCACCATTAATCCGCCCACCGTAGCGATGCAGGCACTCATCATGAAGGAAACTTTCACGACTTGTTCCTGAGGGATGCCCATCAAACTTGCGGTGTCTTTATCTTCACTCACAGCCTGAATGGCTTTTCCATAAATAGTTTTTCTGCGGAATAGTTCAATTGAAAAAACAATCAAGGTGGCAACCACGACAGCCATGATTTCTTGCGGATAAACACCCGCTCCTAATATTCGAATGGGATCATCCCCTAGAGGCGAAGGAAAACGGTAGTCCCCGGTTGACCATATTTGCTCAACTGCATTCTTAAAGATGATACCCATTGCCAGGGTCGCTAGAACCCAAGTGTATTCAGACTTCATTTTCAGGGCGGGGGCCACTGCAAAACGATGAACCATCCACCCCGCAATAACACCCGTGACTAACACTCCGACAATGGGAAACAGATAAGGATAACCCAAAAGCTGTCCTGTGGCCCGATCAACATAAAGAGAAAATCCAACAACTCCCCCAAGCATGATGACATTTCCAAGGGAGAAGTTGATGGTTTTTGAAGTCGAGAACGTCAGATTATATCCGTAGGCAATCAACGCATAGATAACGCCTTGGATGATACCCGAAATCAGAATCTGCATGATCTCCGACACTGGGACCTACTTTTTCTGGGTTGTTGAATCCACCACGGTTCCGTCTTTCACCATACCTAACATGACGTTTGCTTCTTTCACAGCTTCATGGTCTGTACTTGAGAAGGGCTTCGTATAGGAACCCGTGATTCCTTCATATGGCGCTGCCAAGTCCTCTAACGCTGTACGAATTTTTGAACCTTCAAGAGACTGCGCTTGCTCGATTGCAAGTTTAAGCAAGTACATGGAATCATATCCTTGGGCAGCAGATACCGCCGAAGCAATCGGAGACTCTTTGAATTTTGCATTGTAATCAGCAATAAATTTCTTTTGCTTGTCTGTTTTTGCAGAGGCTTCGATAAATGTTTGTGGCATCTTTGTGCCGTTCCCATTTTTACCAGCATTTGTAATATAGTTCGACATGGAAAGAGTCCAACTGCCGATCATGTCCACTTTCCATCCCAGGCGGGCCATGGAGTTTGAAATCGCTGCTAGCTCAGGACCAATGCCGTAAACTAACAAGACATCAGCTTTCGCCGCTCTCGCTTCCTGGAGTTGGGCACTCATATCGCTGTCTTTGATTTTAAATTTTCCAATATAAACCGGTTTGACGCCTTTTTCTTTTAAGACGGCTTCCATCTTTTCGCGACCGTTCTGTCCATAGTTGGTATCGTCACAAAGAAGTGCCGGTTTCTTATAACCAAGTTTTAAAGCCTCATTAACGATGACTCTTGATTGAATATCGTCATTGGCAGCAATTCTAAAAACAAAATTTTCCGGATTGGATTTAAAGAGTTCATTCACCTTGGCGCCGGCGCTGACATTAATGATCAAAGGTATTTTCTTGGTGTTAGCGTACTGTGTACTCGCGTCTGCAACGCCTGTATTAATCGGTCCCAAGACCGCGACCACCTTTTCTTTATCCAAAAGTTCCAGCATGATTTGTCCACCGCGCTCATTTTTGGCTTCATCATCGCGATCCACCATGGTGATCTTTTTGCCAAGAACTCCTCCGGCTGCATTGATTTCATCGATCGCGACCTGAACCCCATTACGCATGGAAACACCCATCGGAGCGCTGCCGCCTGTGAAAGGACCATAGACACCGACTTTGATTGTGTCTTCCGATTTTTTGGTGCAACCGACAAATGCGACAGCCACGATCATCAATGCAAGCTTCGGAAATCTCATAAGTATCCTCCCACAATTAGAAAAAATTCTTTGGTCGCCATACTTTAAAGTCAAGATACCCTCGAATTTGCGACAGTTTGTTTGTCTCTCTACATCTCTATTAACAACTGTTATTCGGAGACCAAGGAATCCCCCTGAAAGTCGAGTCCGTCGATCAAGGTATGATGCCTAGTAATATTCATTGCGAATCAACAAAGATTATACAAAACTTTGTAAGGTCTAAAATCACATCAAGGAGTTCAATAATGATGAAGACGTTTGTAACAGCAATGGTTTTGGTATTCGCAGTATCTGGCGCTCAAGCGAAATCTAAAGGTAAAGCGGCTAAAGCGGATGCGACTAAAACAGAAGCTTATAAAGTCGATACGAAAGAAAGCACGGTTGCATGGAAAGGAACTAAAAAAGCTGGTTCTTCTCACAACGGTCAAATCTCTGTAAAAGATGGTGAAATTCAAGTTGATAACAAAGGCCAAATCACAACAGGTCAAATCAACATCGACATGACTACTATCACGAACGAAGATTTGAAAGATGCTGAATACAACAAGAAACTTGTTGGCCACTTGGCAAGCAACGACTTTTTTGACACTGCAAAATTCCCAGTGACTACTTTCAAAGTTCTAAGCGTTACACCTGTTTCCAAAGACCAAGTAACTGTTAAAGGCGAATTGACGATGATCGGTAAAACGAATCCAATCGAATTCCCTGCAAAAGTAACTGTTGATAAGGGTGTGGTAACTGGTGAAGCAACTGTTAAAGTTGACCGCACTAAATGGGGTCTTAAATATGGCTCTGGCAACTTCTTCAAAGAGTTGACTGCAGACAAAATCATCAATGACGAGTTCGAAATGAACTTGAAACTTGTAGCTAAAAAGTAATTTGTTTCTTACAGATTATTTAATCAAAAAGGCTCGGGATTCCGGGCCTTTTTTTATATCCAACTCTTAATATTTCTTCCATCGCACTCTCCGAAATACTTTGCTAGGTTCGGGCGATGAAAAAAATCAGCTTACTTCCTTTGCTCGTTTTAACTGCGATCAACCTCCCGGCGTTTGCACAAAAGACTGTATCAGACTCCCTGGTAAAGGATCTTTCCTGCAACAAAATCACAGCGAATGAAATCTATCGTCGCATGTCGCAACAGCAGTTCTCCCGTGAGTTTCATATCCCCATTACAAACTGGGGTGTCGAAGCCCGGGGCGGGCTTTATGAACTGGGTGTCTGCTGGTCTCTGTCTCGGGCGCAACGACTGTTCTTTTATCTGAATCGCTGGAACTCACCTTCCACGGTTCAAGGTCCACAGACTTTGCAAGTACTAAACATGCTTCGCGGAGACGCCACCTATCCGATGTTATTAAATCAGGAATCTTATCTGCGAACAGACTTGGGCCTGTTAGGAAATCTGATGGACGGAGTCAGCATTCGTAAAGGCGACAGCAACACTCATCGTAACTTCAGATCTGAAATCGAAAAGTATGAACTAGAACGTTTTCACAAACTTGGCAAAAATCTTAAATACCTTATCGGCAGCGGCAGTCGTAGCAAAAAAAACAATCGCGAAACCAAGGATCAATTGGTCGGCAATCTTCAAATCAATAAATTGACTATGCTCATTGTTCGCGCCAACCGGATGGCTCAACATGTTGTCTTGGTTAAGAGATTTCAGCGAATGAATAATGGCGACATCAATTTCATTGTCTATGATTCAAATCATCCAGGTGAAGACAACATTTTGACTTTCCGTCAGAGTGACTCCAAGTTCTACTCCCCGGGAATCGTTTATGGAGTAGTTCCAGCGAAAGACCTCAATGATCCACTGGGTGTCTACGTTGTGGATGAAAAGGAGCGGGATCCTATCGAGGCAACTTTGGTTCGTTACTATAGTTCTTTGTGCAGTTCTCTAAACAACCGGTAATGAGACGTCCAGAGTCCTGTGTACGGGTGCAAATGAAAAATTGATTCATCACAAAGTTCATATAATTTGCCATGCAAAAATTTGACGATCTTCTTTGGAAGTTCATACTGGAACTGCCATAAAAAAGGAGACTTCGTTATGAAAAAAATTATCATTGCAGCTATTCTGTTAGCAGGAGCCTGGGCCCAAGCTCAGGATCAATCAGCCACTTCCAGCACTCTTCAATTCGGAAAAGAAGCTACTGAAGCGGCACCACGCGGGCTCTTACCATTTATTGGTCTCGGTGGTGGTTACACGGGTTATGATCAAAGTGCCCTTCAAGACGTTGAAGGTACACCAACAACTATTAAATTGTTGGGTTCATGGTATCTGGAAAGTCCATGGGTAATGGACCTAGGTTATGGTTACAACAACCAACAGTTCACTCACTCGACGGCAATGGATACAGCCAATACTGATGGTGCAGCAGAGTTCGCGTTCCGTTATCGTACTGACAACCGTTGGCAGATGGGTGTGGTCGGAAATCAATTCTTCAGCCAAGGTCCGAACTATGCATCCTCTCAAGGCGATGCGATCTTCGCGGGTCTGCAAGTGCTAAAAGAGTTCAACATGTCGCAAGCTTGGTTGGGCCGTCTGGGTGCTCGTGCGATGAGCCTTACTAGTAATAATGGCGACCTTGTGATGATGTATCTAGTGGACTTCCAATTCGGTTGGAATCCAAATGCATACAAAACTACAGTCAGATCAACAGCTGCTGACGAAACAATGGTTCAAGAGGAAGATTTCGTAGCAGAAGAAACAACTGAGACGGCACGTCCAGTGGCTGCGGCTCAACCTGAACCAATCTTGAACGACGTCGCAATGTCGAGCCTTATCGCCGGCAATCAGTCGATCAAATTCAACAGCTCTCAGGTAGCGATGTCCAGTGCGGATCAAAGAAAAGTCGAAAGACTGGCAAAAGCGTTGGATGAGCATTCAGATTTGTATGAACGTGTGGAAGTACGTGGTTTCGCAGATTCCACTGGTTCTGCAGAAATCAACGAAAAGATTTCCCAACGCCGCGCTGACACTGTAGCGAGCGCCCTTGAAAGATACGGCTTGGATTCATCTAAAGTATCTGCAGTCGGCAGAGGCACAGAAGAATCTTTGGGCAGCCGTGCCGCAGACCGCAGAGCTGAACTAGTGTTCATCGGCGTTAAAGATGAAGCAGCACTTCGTGAAGCTCTTTCCACAGTAAGATAAGATAATTCGATAGAGAATTAAGAGATGCAGCTTTCCCCTAAAGAAAGCTGCATTTTTTTATTCAAAAAGTGGACGCCAGCTCAGAACAAAATTAGAACTGCTGGTTCCATTCAGTGGTTTTCCTTCGCTTAAGAATTCAACCTTGGAATTAAACTCGCGAGACAAAGCCTGAGCCTCAACTTCATTTGCAGGAACTCTCGCGCCCATTGCCTTGATTTCAGAGATAGGAATTTCCATCTCTCTTGTCGTCACACAACCTGCAACCTCATCTCCAAAGGGATTTTTAAAGTAGCAGTTCTTGTTCGCGACAAAATTAAACATTCTAAAAGTCACAGTCGCCGTCGGGGATTTCTCTTCGAACTTCCAGGATTGACCAACGTGTTGATAGACATTTGAAATCTTTTTGAAACCAAACTTCCAAGGCATCTCGGAACGTTTATAGTTATCAATAAATTCTGGGCTGTGAGCCATGACGAAGCTACGAAGAACCAAAGCGGCAGTTTGATACCCATAAGCCGCAGAGAAAGCACAATGGCTGCCATAGTTCACATTCACAACACCTGCATTCGCCGCCGTCTCGTAATAGTCGTCGTGCTCAAAAACTTGGGCATTTAGCTTATTACTTACCACATTGTCGTCTTTCGAAGCCCACACCATCAACGGTGTTTGAACTTTATTTGGAAGATTCCAAAAGTTGTTGCTCTTGAAAAATTCTGGAGTGGTACTTGCTACGCCCCGTCTTTGCAAAGATGTGGATGCCATCTCACCCAGGTATCCCGGCATCTGTTTTCTTGGTGGCAACTGGTCTGCTGCAACCATCTCAGGAATATCGGTCAAATAACCGCGGGCTTTCGCAAATTGACTGCGAGTCATGATGTTAAAGACAGGACCGATCACATCATCGCTATAAAGATGTTCCAACGTAGAACGTAAAGAAATCACCGGACAGATAGCCACAGCAGAGCTATAAACTTTCTGACCGTTAGGCATTGGATACATGTCATTGAATGCTGCTCCGAAAACAGCGGCATTCCCACCCAAACTCATACCCATCAAGTGCATGCTGGAAATGCGATCACGATACTCCCACTTCTCACGAAGCCACTTACCGACCATCAAGGACTCGTATCCCTCACTCCAACCACCCAATGAAAAATGGGAGTTGGCGATCAGATAATCCAGTCCTGTTTGATTGGCGAGTAGCACCACATTATAAGGAGTCAAATCGAACAGCTGAATCAAGAATGTTTTCATGAAGGCATTTTGATCTGCGCCACAAAAAACTCCGCACTTCATCACCACCAAAGGACGCGGGCGACTGTCTTGTTTCAAGCCCACGACAGCAGGCACCAAAACTCCATTTGAGAGAGGAATGACGATGCTCTTTACTTGAGGATGTTTAAAGAATTTATAATCATCCAGTGCCATCTTTGCCAGACTCAAAATTCCTCGCGGTGAATTATGCGCAAGTTCCGATTGGCATTTTGTCATAAATTGCTTAACGACTTTGAAGTATTCTTCTGTGGTTCTTTTCTTCGAGAAAAGTTGGTCTTCGAAAAACTTAGGGTCACATTCAGGAGCGACGTCCTTATTGTTTTCCGCTTTTGGAATCTGATTAAAGATTCCAAGGACCGAGGTCGCGGTTGGATCCACGGCCTTTGTCAGTTCCAACAAGAAATCAGATTCATTCTGTTCCTGGTTGATTATCGAGACTTGCGCCAGGGCATCAGTGCCCACCACGACGAAAGATAATGCGATAATTGCGGTTCTTAAGAAAACCATTTGTTACACCTCACGTGCTTCAAATGGCTTATCGGACCTAAGTTTCTGGCATTAACGACAGTTCCCTGTTTGTCAAAATGGTTGACGAAAACAGGAAACCTGTGGAGTTAAAACTCAATTTGATACCCGACGATCGTCGGGCTAAGCGATCTTTTTGATCTGCGCAAGCTTGTCCTTTAAGACTGTATTTTCATGCTTTAGAGCATTCACTTCCGAAGAAAGCTGATTCACTTTTCTTCTTAAGAAGTCTGCTTCCTGACTTGCTGGAGTCGCGGGAGCTGCATCGGAGTCACCCACAATGTTGGGCTTCACATCTTTCTTTGCTACGTTCGCATCTGTTAATGGTGCATGATTCACGTTGAAAGCTGTCGTGTTCAAAATCTCTTCAATGTTTTCAGGAATATGTAATTCCGGATCGACTTTTTCCAAACGGATGATGCCTTGGCCCACAAAGCCACGCACCTCAGTCAGCATTTTAGAAATGCTCGTCCCTTTTTCTGCTGGAGTCGGACTGGCTTCCGCCATCAAATCCGTGATTTTTCTTTTCGAAATCGGCGGTAGGCAGCTGAGTAAAGTATCGATCTGTTCTTGCGGGTTGCCGTGAAGGGCATAAGCCAACGTCATCGGTTGAACGCGCGAAAAGATCTCGACCAAGTACTGGCCTTCCCAACTATACACGCGCGTGATCGTCAGAATTCTTTTGCGAAGCGCTTCTTCCCAAACTGGATTCTCGCCTGCAATAAGTGTTAGAAATTGCTCTCTCTTAGTTGTTGGTGATGTTTCCAACAATTGAAGCAATTGAAAAAACCCGCCCTTTTTTTTGTATCTATCTAGCATTCCCATGTTTGTTATATCGGAAGCCAATTTCAAGACTAAAGGATTAAGACCAGGTAATTCCGTCTCATCCTGAGAAACCGCCCACAGAAAGCTTCCTCACCTTCCTTGACCGATCTATTGTCCAAAACATCTCCGCAAATTTAAAGATTTATCCAAGAAAGTCTCATCTCTATCCACCCCACGCCCCATTCCGACCCACCCCTGTCAAATTTCCTCAACAAAATTTCCAACATTTCCACCCTCTCTTCTCTTCTCTCTCCTCTCTCCTCTCTCCTCTCTCCTCTCTCCTCTCTTCTCTCTTCTCTCTTCTCTCTTCTCTCTTCTCTCTCCTCTCTTCTCTTCTCTCTCGTGTCCTTTCTCCATTCTTGTTGTGTCCATTATTCCTTGGTGCTGTCTAGGAAAGCATTCGAAACGACTTGAAAATAAAAAAGGCGAAGCTTTTAACTTCGCCTTCTCAATTATAATTTTAATTCTTGTCAGTTCTAAAAAAGATGCAGTCTCTGCAAGATGTACTTAATCACTCGCACAAACACTCCCGCCTTGCGAGAGTTTCGTCCAGAGTGTTCGATGGCTTCATTGAAGCATGCCATTAAAGACCACACTTATATGACAAGTTCACCGTCGTACCAGGGGAAAGTGTCTGAGCGAAAGTCAGAACATTACCTGAAACAGAGTGCGCGATGTTTGTGCCCGATACGGTCACTTGCAAATCAGTTGGAGAAGAACAGTTCAACAAGATATCTTTGATTTTGGCTTGGATCGAAGTTTGAATCGTACCCAATTGCCCCGTATAATCGGAAGAGCAGATATCAGCCGACACACCCCACGCAGGGCTTACGTTCGTGAATGATAGGTAAGCCGAGCCAATGGAACCCGTCACCAAGCCACGAGTGTCCTGATTTGGATTATCGCCCAGTACCTGGCTGTTTTGCTGAGCCAAGCAGCTCGAGTCACGAACCACGATCGCATGGATAGATAAAGATGAATATTTAGCATCACCCAATGAAGACTTCACAGATCTAGGCAAAGATGCCGGTTGATCCAAAGCCGCCAATGTATAGTTGCCAGATGAATACAGACCACTTCTTTCATCTTCATCAGACAAGAAGATAATAGACAAGTGAGCATCAGCACGAATGAAACTGCTTGGATTGTTTTGAACAACCAAGTTCGCTGAGTAAATGCCACGCTCATCGCCCGATGGGCAATTCGAAGCATAGCCACTTTGATAACCAGAAGAATTGATTGAGCTTGCACCATTCGCTCTTAAATAGTTCGCGATAAAGTTTTCACAAGTTGCAGTTTCCGGTCTTTGAATAGCGGTATTAAAAAGTGCCAGTCTATTTGCTTGAGACGGAGTGATATACTTAGAACCATCGCCCATTGTGATCAGCTGACCACCTTGAGGAAATTTGCTGCCGCTGATATCCGTCGTCGTAATAGCAATTCGATAATCCACTTTAGAAGCATCAAGATTTTGAATGAAGTTTGCAAATCGAGGCGCCAATCGTTTTTGTTCAAACGACATTGATGCCGAGTTGTCATTAACAATAAGGATGTCGACCTTACCTGAGCCAGCAGTCACAGAGTATGAGTAGCTCTTTTTATTGTTCTGAACCACACAACTTGTCGTGGCATTACAATCTTTGCTGCTGACGCCAAAGTTCACCGGGGAGCAACCCACGTAAAACCCAACGGCAAAAGCCAATGCTGTTAATCTAGTAAGTGTATTCATAGACACCTCTCTCACCCGGATATATCCAATCTCAGTGCCAGAATCCCATCGAACAGCTAAATACTGGTAATTACGCGCGGTTTTTAGTTTCATCAAATTCCGCCAGCGCTCCCCACACCGTCGAAATCTTAGACAACGGCCACTTAAAGGCGTCCTTTCCTGTGCAATTTCAGTATTTTAGCTACCCAAAGGACCCTAGCCCGAAGGAGCGATTTTGGTCTCACCAGCGAAAGCCTTTGAGGAGCCCCCAAATTTTCCCAATAATAGGGACTAGATCGCGCGAACAGGCGCTATTGATAAAAGGACCTCGAGATGGTTTATAAGATTATTGGTTCATTAGTTATTCTAACAGCAGGTATCCTAGCTTTTCTAATTGTGCAAGATGGCCGAACAGGCAGCTTTGTTCGCAGTAAAGCCGAATCCTGTGTGCAATTAACTCCGGCACAACAATTAATTAAGTTAATAAATGACGATATCAACGACCTTCAACACCAAGGAAATCTACCGAAAGAGTGGAATGGCATCGCGACTATTGAATATAAGGTTAGATCTGACTTGGCCAGAACTCTGCTGGGTAGCGAAAAACTCGCTTTGCAAAGAGTTAAAGAAGGTAATTACTATCTAGAAGTAGAAGTCCTCGATATGCCCGACGAAAAAGATCCAGGAATAATCCTTCAAATGAGTCTGAAAGAAATCAAAAGCAAAAACAAAATCTTCGAAATCGGCCGTACTTATCTGATGAGCACCCTCAACAAACAAGCTCCACCGTCCCAGCAAAAATCAGCGGCCACTCCAGCAGCGCCACAACCCCAAGATTCTGCAGCTCAAAAGCAAGCCCCCGCACTTCCCGCCGCTCAGCAAGCTTCACCAGTTCAGAAAGCACCAACGAAGTAGCCGATACATTGCTGAAACATAGCCACGTGACTTGAACAATCTTGGTCGTTATCACTAGCTGCAACTATAAACTAAATATCGTTTTTAATTAGGCATAAAAAAACCCGATCTGTTTCCAGACCGGGTTCGAGTAAAAAAAGAGCTGGCGTCGTGCTACTCTCCCACATGGTCGCCCATGCAATACCATCGCCGCAAGAGGACTTAACTTCTGAGTTCGGAATGGGATCAGGTGTGGCCCCTCTGCTATAAACACCAGCAAAGCGTTTATTAAAACAAAGATGAAGTACGTTTATACTTCGTCGTTCTTCTTTGCAACTTACTTCCAATCCAAATGGAGAAGTTACTTTTTATTTCAGAGAATTGAATGATTGATTTAATTGATTTTTAGCGAGTCGTTGTTAGTTCCAAGTTTTAACTCTCTTACTTATTCAGAGAGCTAGTCTCTCGTTCTCATTTAAGAGAAGTCACTGAGACGAAATCTTCGTAACTTAAAGTTAGAAGAATATTTTTTTAAAAAAGCCTCACGACCTATTAGTACGGATCAGCTGAATACATTACTGTACTTACACCTTCCGCCTATCAACCTCGTAGTCTCCGAGGAGTCTTTAGGGGGCCGAAGCCCCAGTGAAATCTAATCTTGTAGTCTGCTTCCCGCTTAGATGCTTTCAGCGGTTATCAGTTCCGAACATAGCTACCCTGCATTGCTCTTGGCAGAACAACAGGAACACCAGAGGTTCGTCCATCCCGGTCCTCTCGTACTAAGGACAGGTCTACTCAAATTTCATGCGCCCACAGAAGATAAGGACCAAACTGTCTCACGACGTTCTGAACCCAGCTCGCGTACCACTTTAATTAGCGAACAGCTAAACCCTTGGGACCTGCTCCAGCCCCAGGATGTGATGAGCCGACATCGAGGTGCCAAACTCCATCGTCGATATGGACTCTTGGATGGAATAAGCCTGTTATCCCCGGAGTACCTTTTATCCGTTGAGCGATGGCCCTTCCACGCGGGACCACCGGATCACTTTGGCCTGCTTTCGCACCTGCTCGACTTGTAGGTCTCGCAGTCAAGCCCCCTTATGCCAATGCACTCGACGCCTGGTTTCCAATCAGGCTGAGGGGACCATCGCGCGCCTCCGTTACTTTTTGGGAGGCGACCGCCCCAGTCAAACTGCCCACCAGACAGTGTCCCTCTCCTCGTGACGAGGAGCAGGTTAGATTTCAAAGGTGCCAAGGGTGGTATTTCAAGGTTGACTCCACAAGGGCTAGCGCCCCTGCTTCAAAGTCTCCCACCTATCCTACACATGCCAACTCTAAAATCACTGCCAAGCTACAGTAAAGGTTCACGGGGTCTTTCCGTCTTTCTGCGGGTACTCGGCATTTTCACCGAGAATTCAATTTCGCGAGGCATTTGGTCGAGACACCGGAGAAGTCGTTACGCCATTCGTGCAGGTCGGAACTTACCCGACAAGGAATTTCGCTACCTTAGGACCGTTATAGTTACGGCCGCCGTTTACTGGGGCTTCGATTCTCAGCTTCGCTTACGCTAACTAATCCTCTTAACCTTCCAGCACCGGGCAGGCGTCAGTATGTATACTTCGTCTTGAGACTTTGCACATACCTGTGTTTTTGATAAACAGTCGCTACTCCCATTTCTCTGCGACCCGAAAAAGCTTGGGGAGTAAATCCTTACACTCTCGCGGGCACACCTTTTCCCGAAGTTACGGTGTTAAGTTGCCGAGTTCCTTGACCAAAATTCACCCCATCGCCTTAGGATATTCACCCCACTCACCTGAGTCGGTTTACGGTACGAGCTAACAAATCTAAATTTACGAAACTTTTCTTGGATACATGGCTTTTCTCACTTCCGGATCAAAGATCCTCGCATTCACGCCTCAGTGTTATGTGCCGCGGATTTGCCTACGACACCACCTACACGCTTACACCTCAATCCAATAAGAGGCTGAGATAGCCTATACCGTCATTCCTTAAACACAATTTGCTAGGTAACGGAATATTAACCGTTTTGCCATCGATTACGCCACTTGGCCTCATCTTAGGACTCGACTAACCCTGGGAAGATTATCTTTACCCAGGAATCCTTGAGTTTTCGGCGCCCGGGTTTTTCACCCGAGTTCAACGCTACTTATGTCAGCATGATCACTTCTAGTTCGTCCAGCTGTCCTACCGGTCAACCTTCATCCTACGCTAGAACGCTCCCCTACCACTAAAATATAAAATATCTTAATCCAAAGCTTCGGTAACACGCTTAGCCCCGTTGTATCTTCCGCGCAGAGTCACTAGACTAGTGAGCTATTACGCTTTCTTTAAAGGATTGCTGCTTCTAAGCCAACCTCCTAGTTGTCAAAGTAACTCCACAACGTTCTCCACTGAGCGTGCATTTAGGGACCTTAGCTGTTGGTCTGGGCTCTTTCCCTCTCGACGCATGACCTTATCACCCTGCGTCTGCCTGCTGAGGAACATATCTGTGGCATTCGGAGTTTATTTGGGTTTGGTAATCCGGTAAAGACCCCTAGCCCATTCAGTGCTCTACCTCCACGATACTTTTTACTCAACGCTATACCTAAATATATTTCGGGGAGAACCAGCTATCACCCAGTTTGATTGGCCTTTCACCCCTAATCACAGATCATCAAAAGAGTTTTCAACCTCAACTTGTTCGGTCCTCCACGAGGTGTTACCCTCGCTTCAACCTGTCCATGATTAGATCACCGGGTTTCGGGTCTATGCCTGCAAACTAAACGCCCTATTCAGACTCGCTTTCGCTACGACTACACCTTCAACGGCTTAATCTCGCTTGCAAACATAACTCGCTGACTCATTATGCAAAAGGTACGCTATCACCCACGTAAGGGGCTCTAACTGCTTGTAAGCTTACGGTTTCAGTTTCTATTTCACTCCCCTCTCGGGGTTCTTTTCACCTTTCCCTCACGGTACTTGTTCACTATCGGTCACTAAGGAATATTTAGCCTTATGAGGTGGTCCTCACAGATTCCCACAAAATTTCACGTGTTTTGTGGTACTCGGGATGCCGCTAGAGCCTTTGAGCATTTCGAACACGGGGCTATCACCCTATCTTGCCAGACTTTCCAGACTGTTGTTCTATACTCTCCGGTCCCACATCGCGGTCCCACGACCCCTCAATCAAATAAATGATTAAGGTTTAGGCTGTTACCCGTTCGCTCGCCACTACTAGGGTAATCTCGGAATTGATTTCTTTTCCTGAGGGTACTGAGATGTTTCACTTCCCCTCGTTCGCTTCAGACACCTATGTATTCAGTGAATGATATCATAAAATGATGAGTTTCCTCATTCGGAGATCTCCGAGTCAAAGTGTGTGTGCCACTACTCGAAGCTTATCGCAGCTTACCACGTCCTTCATCGCTTCTTAGTGCCAAGGCATCCACCGTAAGCCCTTTGTAGCTTTAAAAAATGGAACTAACCTCGCTAAAAATCAACTAAATCAATCTATTCAATTGTCAAAGAACGAAAACCTAAAAAACGCGAAACTCTCTTATTCACCTCTAACAGACCAACTCAATTTGTTGAAAGTTGGTGGGCCAGGGAAGACTCGAACTTCCGACCCCACGCTTATCAAGCGTGTGCTCTAACCAACTGAGCTACTGGCCCATGTTAGATGCGTATAAGAGTTTTCACTCTTTCAAAACTAAACAGCTAGAAAAGATTTTTGGGACTCACCCACTCGGGAAGAGTGAGTTGACCTAAGATTGTGATTGCTTTTTTCAAGACAAGCTTGAAATGCCGATCACCATAATCCTTAGAAAGGAGGTGATCCAGCCGCAGGTTCCCCTACGGCTACCTTGTTACGACTTCACCCCAATCATCGACCATACCTTGGGCGCCTGCCTCCTTGCGGTTAGCGCAGCGACTTCTGGTACAACCAACTTTCATGGTGTGACGGGCGGTGTGTACAAGGCCCGGGAACGTATTCACCGCGGCATTCTGATCCGCGATTACTAGCGATTCCAACTTCATGGTCTCGAGTTGCAGAGACCAATCTGAACTTAGATAGCTTTTCTCCGATTTGCTCCGTCTCGCGACTTCGCTTCAGTTTGTGACTACCATTGTAGCACGTGTGTAGCCCTAGGCATAAGGGCCATGAGGACTTGACGTCATCCCCACCTTCCTCCGGTTTAACACCGGCAGTCCATCTAGAGTGCCCAACTGAATGCTGGCAACTAAATGCAGGGGTTGCGCTCGTTGCGGGACTTAACCCAACATCTCACGACACGAGCTGACGACAGCCATGCAGCACCTGTGTACCGACCCTTGCGGGCTACGGCGTTTCCGCCAATATTCCAGTACATGTCAAGCCTAGGTAAGGTTCTTCGCGTTGCATCGAATTAAACCACATGCTCCACCGCTTGTGCGGGCCCCCGTCAATTTCTTTGAGTTTTAATCTTGCGACCGTACTCCCCAGGCGGGATACTTAACGCGTTAGCTTCGTCACTGAAGGGGTCAATACCTCCAACAACAAGTATCCATCGTTTATGGCGTGGACTACCAGGGTATCTAATCCTGTTTGATCCCCACGCTTTCGGGTCTGAGTGTCAGTGTCTAGCCAGATAGCCGCCTTCGCCACCGGTATTCCTCTTGATATCTACGTATTTCACCACTACACCAAGAATTCTACTATCCTCTCTAGCACTCAAGCTACGCAGTATCAGATGCACTTCTGGGGTTGAGCCCCAGGCTTTCACACCTGACTTACATAGCCACCTACACCCGCTTTACGCCCAATAATTCCGAACAACGCTAGGATCCCTCGTCTTACCGCGGCTGCTGGCACGAAGTTAGCCGATCCTTTCTTACAGGGTACATTCATTGTGTTATTCCCCTGCGACAGAGCTTTACGACCCGAAGGCCTTCATCACTCACGCGGCGTCGCTGCATCAGAGTTTCCTCCATTGTGCAATATTCCCTACTGCTGCCTCCCGTAGGAGTCTGGACCGTGTCTCAGTTCCAGTGTGACTGATCATCCTCTCAGACCAGTTAAAGATCGTTGCCTTGGTGAGCCATTACCTCACCAACTAGCTAATCTTACGCGGACTCATCTTAGAGCGAAAAACCTTTGACCCCTTGAACCGCAGTTCTTGTGGTCTTATGCGGTATTAGCGAATCTTTCGATTCGTTATCCCCCACTCTAAGGCAGATTATCCACGCGTTACTCACCCGTGCGCCACTAGTACTCACCCGAAAGCTTTCCCCGTTCGACTTGCATGTATTAGGCACGCCGCCAGCGTTTGTTCTGAGCCAGAATCAAACTCTCCAGTTTAAATTCTGTATCAATCAAACTACTAGCTTACGCTTGTATGTTTGTTCGAATATATTTAATTTTGAAATTGTGAATACTAGTTACCCAGTATTCAAAGAGCCCAAAAATCTATTTCTTCTAGCTATTCAGTTTTCAAAGAGCGAAACAAAAATTCGCTGCCTTTCAGCAGCGCGAGGAACAGATATTACTCTGTATTTTGTCCTCGTCAATCACTTTTTTAATTTTTCATCTTTTCGACGAAAGTCCTAAAAAAGGAAATTTGGTGGAGGTAACAGGGATCGAACCTGCGACCTTCTGAATGCAAATCAGACGCTCTCCCAGCTGAGCTATACCCCCGCAAAGTGGGACTGGTTTTCGCTCAGACCCCGAAAAAGGTCAATAGCTTTTTTTCGAAAACTTAATGCAGGCTGAATTCTGCCTAATAAATAAACGAGGTTGGGACCTCGTTTATTTCGAAAAAACTATTTAAATGTATGTAATTACTGAAATTTAGGCTGAAGCTTTGAATTTAGACGCAAGAAGTCGGTTTAACCACTTACGTTCTGCAGCTAAATCGAATCCGACCTTTTCGCCGCCGCTAATAATTGCAAGGTAGACCTTTTTTAGGATCTCAACCTCAGTGTCGTTGCCGTTATCGGCACCCAACGACTCTTCAATCGCTTCGTAAACACTCACTAGGTCCGGAGTGGTTACCACTTTCGGAATGCGGGTCATATCCAAACCAAGAGTTTCGATGGGTTTAAAGCCAATCAATGTCTCAGTTAGCAGGATCTTTGCGCCATTCTTAAAGTTCACTTGAAGAAACGCTTTCCCCTCAGAGTCTGCTCTGTGAAGAACTTCGTTCACGTCTTGAGAACTAAAAGTAAAAAGTTTTCCATCGAGATCCTGGCGCAATTGTACTCTGCCAGTCTCGTTCATTTTCGCACGAAGCCCTTTTGAGGAATCGACAAAATTCAGGATGTGATCAAGTTCAGCGTGTGTCGACTTTGATTTAGAATTGCTCAAAATACCCTCCCCGTAACCGGGCCTTTCCTTAACAATAAAGGTATCGACATCCCAGTGAGGGACTTAACGTCATTTTTAACTTTCTAAAAGATCAGGTCTCTTATCCTGTAACAATTTGATTTATCACTCGGGAAGGTGTTTCAAGGCGAGTCAATCGCGGCGTGACTTGTAACTCATGTTCCGATTTGAGATAAAGAAAGCACCAGAGATCAAGTAACCTTGATTACTTTCTGATGGGTGGAAGATATAGCGTAATTATATCCCTCACCCTGAGGTCACTTGATAACTGGCTTTGACGAAAGAGGCTTATTTATGATTATCACACGCTGGCAAGCACCCCTGGTGCCTAGCAAACAACAAGTTCATATGATTCTCGAGGCCGAGGGCTTGGAACCTTATGATGAAACCTATGCTCCTCAAACTAAGATTCCGGATCATCGCCATCCTTTTGCAGAGGTTCGCATCGTTGTCGCCGGAGAGATGTTGTTTAATATCTCAGGAAATCAGTTTGTTTTACGCCCTGGCGACCGCGTCGAAATTCCCGCGAATACCAAACATACTCACACGTCCCAAGGATCTGCAGAGTGTATTTGTGTTTGCGCACAAAGAGCTATTTAAAATTCTTCAAACTTAATTTGAATACAAAAAAAGGACCTCAAAGGGTCCTTTTTTTTATTTAGATGTCTTTATTTTCTGAACGTTTTTGTTTCATCCAGGCCAAATAATCGCGGATGTTTTTCTCGAATCCATGAGTGGTTGGCTCATAGATTTTTTCCTCCTGAAGCTCTGTCGGCAGATAGGATTGCTCCGTCCACCCCGTGGGATAATCATGGGGATATTTGTAGTCTCGACCATATCCTAAATCCTTGGCCAGAGCCGTTTTTGCCGAACGCAAATGTAACGGTACTGGAAGAGTTTTCGTTTGCTCTACCAAGGCGCGGGCTTTGTGAAGTGCCATATAAGAAGCGTTGGATTTTGGACATGACGCCAGATACGTAGTTACTTGAGAAAGAGTGATGGCTCCTTCTGGTAAGCCAATGGCTTCAACGGCCTGTAAGCCAGCGATAGCGACGGAAATCGCCCGTGGATCGGCATTACTGATATCTTCCGACGCTAAAATGATCAGACGACGAGCGATGAAAACCGGATCCTCTCCCCCATCCAGCATTCGCGCGAGATAATAAACCGCCGCATCGGGATCACTCCCCCGCACACTTTTAATGAAAGCAGAAATCAGATCGTAATGCATTTCTGAATTCTTGTCGTAGCCGATCGGATTCTGCTGAAGAAGTTCGCGCATATCATTAGTGGCCAACGGAGACTCTTCTCCATCTTTCATGAAGCTGTACAGAATTTCGAGGCTATTGATCAAACGGCGCGCATCTCCGTCGGAGAATTGCAGAAGGTTTTCTATAGCTTCGGGTTGGAGAACTTCGCTGAGGGGCTTTTTATATTGTGTCTCAGCACGGGCAACGATCTGGCGCAGGTTTGCTTCACTCAGGCGCTCGAAAACCACCACGCGGCAGCGGCTGAGCAAGGCGCGGTTCAGTTCATAACTTGGGTTTTCAGTTGTGGCTCCCACAAGCACCAGATCGCCCTTTTCGACAAATGGCAAAAGAACGTCCTGTTGGCCTTTGTTGAAGCGATGAATTTCATCTACGAAAAGGATGGTTTTCTGCTGGTATTGCAAGCGGCGGTCATGGCCTGCCTCGCCGATCTCTCGGAGAACTTTTGTTCCCGCCTCGGTGGCGTTGATGTTTTCAAAATGGGCTTTGAAATGCTGAGAAAGAGCGAGAGCAAACGTTGTTTTCCCGGTTCCTGGCGGCCCCCAGATAATGAGACTTGGCAGGTAGCCTTTGCGAAGCATCTGACCCAGTTTAGACTGGGAACCAATGGTCTTTTCTTGACCGATAATTTCGTCCAGGTTTTTTGGACGAAGGATCTCGGAAAGAGGAGACGTGGCTAAAGCTGCGGCTGATGAGGAAAACAAATCCATGCTGGATCTATAGATCATCTGGGCAGTGAAATCCATCCTTTATTAAAAACCAAAGGAGTACGTATGAAAAAACAAACTGTGTTGGTTGTTGTTTTCGGGGCTTTGATTGTTGCCGGTGCTGCATATGCTTCTGAAGCGGTGCGGGTAAAACCCTTGGGAGGATCGATTGATAGTTTTACTTTTGCTGATGGAGCGGTCGTGCAATCAGGGTTTGTTACCAGCGCCAACTCCGGCACTATGAACGTTGTTCAAATTAAGAATCCCAATGGGCAAGTATGTTATGCCGTGACCGGCTCCAGTGGACAATACGCTGCGATTAGCTGCCTTCCGCAATAGATTTTTGAAGAAAATTTAATAAAACAAAAGGCCACCGCTTTGGTGCCTTTTGATTTTTTATTTCTAGTATTGGCTTCCGTAAGTGAAGAATGTTGTCGCGGTAAAACCCGTTGTATCATCATCATTATCTGGATCTTGAATGTATCCGTAAACTTTGATTGTACCCGAAGCCGAAAAGTTTTTGGCATCCACACTGATCCCCCCACATTGTATTGAGCAATCTGTCATTTTATCAGCATCTGTAGCGCCCGCGGGAATAAGAGCATACTTGTTCGCATTGGACCACCATGTTGCCTTAAGCGCCGCAAGCTGATCCCCCCCGAAGGCGCAAGTTATCTCCGTGCCGCCCGGTGGAGTGTAATATATTTTAATCGCAGAAACGTAAGTGTCTTTGGCTGCGTCGGCAACTTTGAATGTAATTTTTGGGATAACGAAATAAGCTTCATCAACGTCTGGAACCGCCACTGTTCCACCAGCCAAAGCCGATTTGGTGGCATAGCAAGAAGTGCCCTTTGCTGGAATCGCGAGACGCATTGAACTTGTGACAGAAATTTCAACAACACCGGATTCAGCACTAGTACAGGAAGTCAGGCCTGCGAGGGATATCAGTGACAAAGCAAATATCAATTCTTTCACATTGCCTCCTTATTACATCTGCCCCTGAGAATCGTGATTATTCTTAGCAGCCGATCCTAGTTGACCTGTCACACGTGGAGTCAAGAAAACCAAGAGTTCAGATTTATCTTTCGTCACAGTGCTGACTTTGAACAAATTTCCAAGGAATGGAATCTCTCTCAACCAAGGCACGCCACTCTCGTTTTCCGTTGCATCGCTCGTGTAAATCCCACCGATTACTGCAGTCTGGCCATTTTTAACCAGAACACGAGTGTCGGCCTCTCGGCTATTCGTAGAGAATGATCCATCAGTCTCTTTTGCTCCAGCGATTTGACGAGCGACCTTCACCTTCATCATAACAGATCCATCAGCAGTTACCTGAGGAGTTACATCTAAACGCAGGGCCAATGGCTTAAATTGATACGTCTCTTGGCTGGAATTCCCGGTAATTGTAACCTGCTTGACTGGAACTTCTGTCGTCTGACTAATGTAGGCTGGTTCGTTAGACATAGTCATGATTCTAGGTGAGGAAAGTGTCTTTACTTTCGCTTCAGTTTCAGACAGTGAAAGTGCTGCGGAAATGCTTCCGAACACATCCAACGTTCCTACATCGATATTGAAATTAAAGTTTCCTGACTGAGCCATCGTTGGATTGATATTGAAACGCGGGCTCATGTTCACCGGACCGCGAGTTGTATTACCCAAGCTGATCGCTTGACCAGAAACGTTCCAGTTCACACCTACACTGCGCAAGAAACGCTCTGAAGCTTCGACGATTTTTCCTTCGATCAAAACTTGTGGTGGTTGTGTATCTAGGGATGCAATCAATTTAGCTGCGCGATCCAGGTTTTCAGCGATATCCGTCACTACAACGGAGTTCGTGCGCAAATCACCTACAACTCTGCCACGCTCGCCCAAGAAGTCTTTCAACTTTTTCTCAAGCTCGTCGACTTTGGCGTAGCTGATATTGAACATGCGAACTTTCAATGGCTCTGTGTTTTTACGAGCCAATGCCAGTTTCGCTGCATCGTCTTCCTCTGTGCGCAAGTCACCTAAAGGAGCAATTCTAAGAACGTTACCTTGGCGAGTGTAACCAAGTTTACGTGCTCTCATCAGAACAACCAATGCCTGATCCCATGGTACTTGACGCAATTTAAGGCTGACATTGCCTTTAACTTCATCGGAGATGACCATGTTCACGCCACTCTCTTCAGTGATGAAATTAAGGGCGTCACGAATATCCATGTTACTGGTTTCGATGGAAATCTTTTTACCGTAAAATTGGGTATTGCCGGTTAAGAACTCCGTCAAATTTTGATTCGGCAGAATTTTTCCGTCGCCGCCCACCGCATTTTCATCAGATGACATACCGGAAGCATCACCACCAGCTGCAACTTGAGTCGTTGCAGCCGTACCCGCAGCTACGATCAAAAGAGAATTACCTTCGTTTTGAACTGCTGGTTCCGAAACACCGTCTCGCAACTGAATCACGAAGCGAGCCGTCGTTGAACCGGGATTTTGGTAAGCATCGATGGCACCGACGGCACCACGGATATCTTTCGTATTCAAAGACCGCTTCAAACGATCTGGAAGAATCGCATTTTCAACTTCAACGATATACTGATGCAAATCAGGATTCGTGCGCGTCGTATACGTCAAAGGACGATTTCCCGAAACGACAACTGTCCCGCCGTTTTCATTCGACTTGAACTGCAAATCCGTGATCGTCGCAGGACGACCTTGATTTGTCGCGACTGGAGTAGACTCTTGAGTTTGCGGAATTTCAGGAGCCGGAGCTTCTTCCATTGCAGGCTGCTCTGGGATATCAGCAACCTGTGGAGCTGCTGGTGGTTCGGTGTCTACGATCGGTGGCATCTCAACAGGTCCGGCATCAACTGGAGCGGGTGCATCCTGTTGCGCCTGTTGAGGAGCGGCGCCATCAGCTTGATTAAATTCGTCTTCGAGGTTGCCACCTTGGGGCTCACTTTGACCGGCTTGATGAGCTTGATCGTCAGGTGTGTTTTCAAAGTCTGCAAACTCATCAGTTCCTGTGTTTTCTGTCGGCGCTGCAGCTGTATCATCAACTGGAGCAGAATCTGCTTCCGCAACTCCATCAGAACCACCAGTATCATCGAGACTTAATTCAGCCCCTGCGGAGGAATCCAAACCATCATCCAAAGATAGATCGTCCTGCGCCGGACGGCTGGCGCATGAAGTGAGAGACGCAATCATTGCTGCTACGATCATTAGTCTAATGAATCCGTTCATTAGTACCTCCCCTTAAGAGATTTATTTTTTAAATTCCATGATGCGAGATTCTTTAATAGGTTTATCCTCATCGTATTTTGTCTCGATGACGACAATCTCACCCTCACGAATCGCCGAAATATATCCATCATTTCGGCCCATTTTAGAACTTCTAACGACTGTGTAAACACCACCATCTGGATCTCTGATCATGGCCCGCGGTGTTTTGACATCCCAAAGGATACCAATAATTTGCAAACGTTCCAAATCCCATCGTTGCAAAGGCTCCAGCTGATCCGCCGGAGTCTCGTTCTTTCTGGTGACCTTTATAATACGGAACGGCTTAAACGGGTCACGCTTGCCATTGGGATCATATGCATAATTGTCTTTAGACAACATATCCGAAATCGATGGCGCATTCGGCGCTGTCACCGCATCACCCATCGCAGGAGGATCCATCGGCGCCCCTTGTGGGGGAGGTGGAATGGAAGGTGGTGCCGTCTGCGCGTTCGCATCTGGCGGTACATTGGCCGGAGGTGGTGGAGCTCCTGAAGGTTGTGCCTGATTCACCTCGTTCATAAACTCAGGTGGTAGATCCCCGTTGTTCGGACCGCCAGATGGTGGTGCCGGAGGAACTGCAGGCGGAGCCGCCGGAGGTTGCTCTTGAGAATGCGCAGGTGCCATGAACTTTGCGCTGACAGCGAATGCCAGCCAAAGCCCTAATGCGGCAACTATAATGTAAGACATCATCCATCTTACAGACTTCACTGCGGTGTCTCCACTTTTTCTTTTTCTGGAGCAAGTTTATAACCTACAACCATCCCCTCGAACTTCAAATGCTTGGTGGGGTCTGAGTTATCTTGTTCAGAAATAGTTATATTTCTAACTCGCGCCATTCTTTCGGAAGACGATACTAATGACACGAACTGAGCGAGCTGTGCATAACTTCCTTCGAGGGTCACCTCTACAGGAACTTCTTCAACGACTTCCCGCTTGATGTTCTCCCCGGGTTTTTTAATTTTAACACTCACGCCTGCGCCGCGGGCAAAACCATCGATCGCTTTGTTAATGTCGATCGAAAACAAAACCGTCGGGAGCCGGCGGGAAATTTCCTGGTACTGCTGACTTAAGCGACCAAGCTTTTCACGCATCTCGTTCACTTGTTTCAAAGTCGCATCCGTGTCTTTCTTTTTTGCTTCCTGTTCCTGAACTTGCTGCTGAACAGCCGCAATTTGCGCTTCCACCTGAGAACCATCGTCATACAGCGTGAAGTAAAACAATGCCCCTAACATGATCCCCAGACCGAACGTCTTTCCATAAGTAAAACCGGCAAGAGTATCGAAGAACTTATTCATGGTGTTCTCTCCAATACTGCGCTGATTTCAAACTTCTTTAGGATCATTCCGTCTAACGTGACTTCAGTGGAACTAACGAGATTTACGTCCATTAAGAACACACTCTTAGTGAGCGCTTCGAGAAATTGGGAAACTTCAAAATCACTGAGACCTAACCCTTGAACATTCATGCGATCAGGATTCAGAGTGATTTTAGTAAGCCATGCTTTTTCCGGAATCACCTGTTGCATAAGATCGATGACGCGAATTTCGCGGGAGCGATCTCGGGAGATCTTATCAAGTGCAGAAATACGCGCCTCGATAATGGCTTCGTCTTCTTTGAATTTTTTAATTTCAGCAACCGAAGCCGCTTGCTTGGAATTGTAGTTTTCAAGTTCGCTCAATGTTGATTGCAAAGAGCTAAGATGAGCTTGCAACTCCGGGACATGTTGTTCTTGATAAGCATAAAGACCCAGCGCTGGTATCATCAATATGACCAAGCGCTTAAGGGCCTCCTTACGGGCCTCATCTCCACCGCCTCCATCCTCCAGCATGACGTCGCCGAATTGGGCGCCGAGAGCTGCGTTAGTTCCGATCTGACTTGAGGCAAGATTAATTTTAATCATGCGCCGTCCCCTTCCTGGCGAAGAGCCAAGCCGGTTACAACACCTGCGAAGTTTTTAATCTGCGCAAGATATTCAGGAGAGAACTTTTTAGGATTCGCTTTGATTTTTGCAAACGGGTTGAACGGTTCCATTGGAATGCCCGTCACGCGGGAAATTGTTTCAATCAATCCCGACGTTTGCGAGCTGCCACCCGTATAGAAACAACGATTCAAGGTCAGTCCGTTTGTCGTCGCACTGAGGAAATCAAGACTGCTGCGGATCTCTTCAGTCACTGCTTCGTTTGTTGCGCTAATAACACTGTGAACTTCATCAGGAACATCGCGACGAGACACCGCACTCAATTTCAAAGCTTCAGCTTCACCAACGGTGACACCCATGGCTTTGTGAATTTCATTGGTATAATTTGCTCCACCCACCGGAATATCACGGCAGAAGATCACTTCGCCATATTGAAGAACGACAAAGTTTGTGATGGAGGCACCGAAATTTAGAAGGCCAATAACTTCACCAGGAAATTTTCCGTAATTCACTTCAAACGAATTCGCCAAAGCGAAACCACTCACATCGAGAACGGAGCACTTCAAAGCGCTGAATTCGATAACTTGCGTATACTGTGTGACCAACTCGTTTTGTGCCGCGATCAATAGAATATCCATTGTATCGGGGCTCGCACTTGTGGACAGAATATGATGCGCAAGACTGATGTTGTTAATATCGAATGGAATATACTGTTCTGCTTCGAAACGGATCTGATCACGGACAAGTTTCTTGTCCATTTTTGGAATCGTGATTTTCTTCACGATAACCGCAGTACCCCACATCGCTGTCGCGAGATTTTTACGTTTCGATTTTACTTCGGCAATTAGATTTTGAATCGCGATACCAACAGCTGCGATATCTACGATCTCACCACCGGAAACGGAATTAGGAGGCGTTGGCGCGAAACCAAAGGAGAGTAACTGGGCTCCTTTACCACTGACATCCATTTCGGCTAATTTAATTGAACTCGTACCGATGTCGAGTCCGATTACTTTTTTTGATTTAAAAAACATCCCTTAGCTGCTTCCCCAGATGAACCACTTCAATGTCTTTTTAAAGACTTACGTCTTTAGACGCAGGTCTAACATAGTAAATTATTTCTGGTCGTAAGGTGAATGTCAAACCAGGGGTCCAGTAGACTTTAGCTTAATCCGGGTAGAAAAAGGTCCAGGTACCACTCTGCAATTGTCTGTCCGCCAAACAAATACAGAACAGCGCCAAGAGCGAGGTAAGGACCGAACGGAATTACAGTCTTTAGTCCTGCTCCTTGTTTTCTGGCGGCAGCAAGACCGATGATGCTTCCGATAATGGCTGATGACATAATCACGAAAGGAATCGCTTTCCAACCGAGTAATGCACCAATCCAGGCTAAGAGTTTGATATCTCCACCACCCATGCCTTCTTGTTTCGTGAAAATCCAATAAAGGTAAGCCATTCCCCAAAGGAATCCCCCACCCATTAAAACTCCAAACAAGGAATCCAGAAATTCACGATGAGGATTTAGCCAAGCACCCACCAAACCAATGACAATGCCAGAAAGAGTAAATTCATCCGGCAAAATCATGTGATCCAAGTCGATAAACGTACAAATCACCAGGCCGAATACGAAGAGAATATATTCAATCAAATTCCAGGTAAGACCCGCATAGTGATAGCAGAGCGCAAACATGACACCCATGATGATTTCAACCAAAGGATAGCGAAACGAGAATTTCGCCCCACAATTGCGACATTTACCCCGCAGAATAAACCAGCTGAAAATGGGAATATTGTGATACCAAGCGATTTGCTTTTTACAGCCATAACAGTAGCTGCGCGGCTTTACGATGCTTTCTTCCCGAGGCAGGCGATAGATGACCACGTTGCCAAAGCTGCCAAACAAAGCTCCAAATATAAAGAAAACGACGTAATAGAATAAATCGGCGTTAGACAATGTCTTTTCTCCTGAAGCTGAAATTCGTTAGAAGAACATAGATGATAAACCAACCGCTCATGTGTGCAACCATCCATACCACGTCTTTACCTGGCAATCCTTCTTGAAGGAAATAAGCTGACTTCCAGTTAAGACGATACAAATTAGGAACAACCCAATGAAGGCCCTTCACAATGGAAACAAACATCGGCTCTTGGCTTTTTGAAGCGAAAAAGGCCAAATCTCCCAGCCAGTGTCCCAAAAGGAACAAAACAATCCCGGCACTTAACGCTAAAACGGGTCGCACTACCAGGCTCGCCCACATGGCAAATGCCAATATGACGGAGCTTTCAAACCAGAGGCTCAGGCAGATTTCTGAAAATGCCAGCCACTGCTTCGGCTCATTCCAAACCCCCAACAAGACAGAGAGAATCAAACCCAATAAAATCATAAGAAGTGTATTGAGCGCCAAAACTCCGAACACTTTTCCTAAAATAAACTGATCTCGGGTGACCGGGCGGGACAAAATCAAAAGGCAAGTCTGCTTTTCGACTTCTTTAGCGATCAAGTAGGAGCCCGAGAAAAGCGAAATACCCAGCAAAGCCATTTGCACGGCTAAGAAACCGAAATCAGCCAATATCTTTTTTTGCTCGGCAAAGGATAAAGCGCCCAACAAAAAACTCATGCAAATCATGATCGCGGCAATGACAATTACTACGAAGAAAATCTTTTCCCGAAGCATTTCACGCAAAGTGGTTTTTGCCAAAGTCCATACCTTAGACATTTTTCGCCTCGCGATTTTTTAGAACCTGGAATGCCTTTTCCAAACTTTGGAACTCGGACATAAACTGGGGAAGGGCACCTTCATAGACGATTTTTCCTTTATTTACGACTACCAGGCGCGAACACAACTCTTCCATGTCTTGCAATAAGTGACTGCTGAAGAAAAGAGTCACTCCCCGCTTTTGTTCTTCACGCAAAATATCTTTCACCATGGCGCGACCGTCAGGATCAAGACCAGACATGGGCTCATCCAGAATAATAAGATCAGGACGGGTCAGAACAGCTTGGGCAATACCCGCCCTTTGCAACATACCTTTAGAATACGTGCGCAGTCTGCGGTCTCGGGCCTCGAACAAGTCGACTTTCTTAAGGGCTTCGTGAGCACGCTCGATAAAGTCTTTCTGAGTCAGACCAAAACAAAGATTCCAGTGAAGTTTTAAAAACTCCATTCCCGTCAAAAATTCGTACAAATAAGGACGCTCGGGAAGGTATCCAATGCGGGTTTTGGATTTGCTGTTGAGAGGCTCACCAAAGAAATGGATCTTGCCATTGTCGGGACGGATAAAATCGAAAATACATTTAATAGTCGTCGTTTTTCCGGCGCCGTTGCTTCCGACGAACCCCGTGGTCTCGCCCTGGGGAAGATGAAAGGAAATATCCTGTAGAACATGACGGTCTTTTTCAAAGAGACCGCCCTTGAAGGTCTTATTTAACTTTTCAACCTGAAGTACTTGCATTGATGCATTATGGTTTCAGCTCGATATTCAAAGCTTTTACCATCTCCCTAACAGGATCATACTGTTTGGAAGTGGCTGGCATCAAGTCACGAGATCCTAAAATTTCAGAATAAGTGTTTTTCTCTGACGATTGTTCCAGGATATCGATCAATGCGAACATCATATCGTGGGTTACTTTGGGATATTCGTCATAAAAGTCCTGACGAACACAGAACGGATCATTCGGAATGGGAGCGCTCATCCATAGAATTCGCACTTTGGTTTTGGGGTCACCAAATTTAATCCAAGCCCCTTGTTTTCCTTTTTCATCGTCACTGAACACTGCGGCCGCATCGACCTCTTTGGACTCAAGTGCTTTGATGGATGCTTGGTGATTGCCAGTGAACTGGACCTTGATGTCTTTGTCTTCGATCTTTTTGTTACGTAAAGCCATCTTTGGATACAAATATCCGGAAGAGGATTGCTCATCAACGAAGGCAACTCTTTTGCCCTTTAAGTCTTCTAGTTTTTTGATTTTGGAAGACGTCGGAACGATAATAGCCGAATAATAGTAGGGCTCATGCCAAACTTTTTTAAGAAGCACTTTTGCCTGCGCCTGTTTTTCCGCAAACACGTAAGTTGATGAAGAGAAAAACGCAAAGTCGACCTTTTTGTTCTTCATTGCCTCAACTAAACCTGCATAATTTTTGGAAATATACATGTTCACTGGAATGCCTAAGCGGGTTTGCAAAGCTTGGGCTAATACAATCCCCTGTTCAGACTCTTTTTTTGGATCGCCACCGGGAATCATCCCGATGGTCATCTGAGCAGGGGTTTTATCAGCAGCCTGAGCCGCTGAAGTGCTCAATGCGACGCTTGCAAGAACGCCGCAGATAACATTAGTGAACGTACGCGGAAATGAAATCAAAAGACCTCCATCGAAGGCAGTGCCTCGACAGATGATGACTCATTTCTGGTGTTTTTCAAAGCAAGAACAAAGGCTTCGGCTGCATCACTTTCCGTCAAACAAGGGATATTGTAGTCTGTGCATGCTCGACGAATGTCGAAGCTTGCTTCAATCGCGCGGCGGCCCGATGTTGTATTGATAACAAAGGCGACTTCGCCCGAACGGATTTTATCCACACAGTGAGGGCGGCCTTCATCGACTTTTCTTAATGACAGGCAATTCACTCCTTTATCGTTAAAGAAAGCAGCCGTTCCCGTTGTCGCGGAAACACCGTAACCCATACGCTGAAGTTCTTTAACCAATGGCAGCATGGCTTCTTTATCCTTATCACGAAGCGAGAAGAATACCTGGCCCGTTTTTGGAAGTCTTATGTTACTTGAAAGGAAGGCCTTGCACAGAGCTTCGGAATAATCTTTTCCGCGACCCATGCTTTCCCCTGTTGATTTCATTTCAGGTCCCAAGATGGAATCTGATTCCGGGAATTTTTTGAACGGAAACACGACTCCTTTTACGGACACGGTGTTGGTTTTTCTCCATTTCAAATTATCCAGTTGCAGGTCTTTAGCTTTTTTGCCGAGCATCGCCGCCACACCTAAATCAATCAAAGGAATTCCCGTCGCTTTTGCCACGAACGGAACTGATCGCGAGCTGCGCGGGTTCGCTTCCAGCATGTAAACCACATCGTTCTTCACAGCGAGCTGCAAGTTCAAGTGCCCGATTACACCAATACGATTTGCCAATTGAATACTTAGTTGTTCAATACGGTCACAAGTTTCATCTTTCAGACGATGAGGAGGAAGTACTCCCATGGAGTCTCCAGAGTGCACGCCTGCGGCTTCGATATGTTCAACCACACCCCCAACCAGTGTCCAATCGACTCCGCGAACCAAATCCACGTCCACTTCCAAAGCACCTGCCAAGAATTGATCCATCATACAAGGCTTATCTGTGGAAATATAATCCCCGTGACGTTGAAAGTAAGAAATCAGTTCGTCGCGGTTTTCGATCACTTCCATGCGACGGCCACCCAAAACATAGCTTGGGCGACAGATCATTGGATAGCCCACCTGTTTTTCACTGGCTAAGGCTGCTTCCAGAGATCCCGCCATAGCTGAGTTAGGAATTTCAAAATTCAACTCACGACAGATTTTTGTGAACAATCCACGGTCTTCCGCCAAATCGATTGTTTGCAAAGAAGAACCTAAAAGTTCGTATCCCGCTGCCACCAACTCTGGAGCCACATTAATCGGAGTCTGTCCACCTAACTGCGCAACGAAACCGCGTGGCTTCATGAAGCGCATGATTTCAATCAAGCTTTCGGAAGTCAGGGGCTCGAAGAATAAAACGTCCGATGTGTCGTAATCAGTTGAAACCGTCTCCGGATTCGAATTCACCATGATAACTTTAGTGCCGCTTTTTCTGAAGGCTTTCACGCCTCGAACACAGCTGTAATCGAACTCGATCCCCTGCCCAATACGGTTAGGTCCGCTACCTATGATAACGATGGCATTTTTAGCATTTACTTCCGCAGATTCCTGCGCCCAATATGTTGAGTAGAAATAGGGAGTGGATGATTCGAATTCACCGGCACAAGTGTCCACTTGGGAGTACTTCGGGAAAAGCTGAAGCTTTTCACGCAACGTTTGAATGTACTTTGCATTTTGCCCCAACAGCGCGCCCAAACGCGCATCCGTGAAACCTTTGCGTTTTGCTGCTGTCAAAAGCTCGAGATTGCCTTCATTAAATTCAGTTTTAAATTTTCCTTCAAACTTTATCAGGCCTTCAATTTGCTCTAAGAAGTAAGGAATAATCCCTGTCAGCTCCTGGATCTCAGCGACTGTTTTACCATCTCGGAAGGCTTGGAACAGTTGATAAATACGAAGGCTGTTTGGATAGGAAATCTTACCGATTTCAAGTTCAACCTCTGGAATAGCCTGAGGGCTTGCTTCCAAACTGGCCAAAGCTTTCATCATTGATTCCTGCAACGTACGACCAATTCCCATGACTTCGCCCACACTTTTCATTTGCGTCGTCAAAGAGTCTTTAGAACCTTGGAATTTTTCAAAAGCGAAACGAGGAATTTTTGTAACCACGTAATCCAAAGCTGGTTCATAGCAAGAAGGTGTAACTTGCGTGATGTCGTTTTTGATTTCTTCCAAGCTATAGCCAATTGAAAGAAGAGCGGCAATTTTTGCAATCGGAAATCCCGTAGCTTTACTTGCCAAAGCGGAAGAACGACTTACGCGCGGATTCATTTCGATCACGACACGTTCGTGTGTTGTCGGGTGAACCGCAAACTGAATATTCGCTCCGCCTGTTTGAATTCCCACTTCATTGATGATTTTGCAGGCCTCGTCACGCATTGCCTGGTATTGACGATCACTCAAAGTCTGTTGTGGTGCGATCGTGATGCTGTCACCTGTATGCACGCCGCATGGATCCAGATTTTCAATACTGCAAACGACGACGAAAGAACCTTTATAATCGCGCATGACTTCAAGTTCGTACTCTTTCCATCCAAGGATGCTTTCTTCGACCAACACTTCGGATGTCGGACTTTCATGAAGCGCACCCACCAACATTTTTTTATATTCTTCTGGAGAGTAAGCGATACCGCCCCCGCCACCACCCAATGTGTAATTCGGACGAAGAATCATCGGATAGCCCAGATCATCTGCGATCTGCATGCCGTGCTCGAAAGTACGAACCAAGTGACTTTTCGGATAACGCGCACCGATTTTATCAAGAAGGCCTCTGAAGATCTCACGGTCCTCACCCGCTTTGATAACCTGCGGAGTGGCGCCAAGAAGTTGCACTTTATATTTTTGCAGAATGCCCTTGCCATGCAGATCCAGAGCAAGGTTCAGAGCTGTCTGACCGCCCAAAGTTGGTATCACTGCATCAGGCATTTCTTTGGCAATAATTTTTTCCAGATATTCGACCTTGAGAGGCTCCACATAAACGCGTGTCGCGATTTCAGGATCCGTCATGATCGTCGCTGGATTTGAGTTCACCAAAATAACTTCAAGGCCTTCCGCCATCAAAGCTTTACATGCCTGAGTCCCGGAGTAATCAAACTCGCAGGCCTGTCCAATTACGATCGGTCCCGAACCAATGATCAAAACCTTTTTAATATCGGACTTACGTGGCACTCGCTCCCCCTTGCAAAAACTTAACGTCAAACTTTAGACAAAAAAAACTCCGGTAAACCGGAGTTAAAATAAAAAATTAAATACCGAGCTTTCCCTCGTTGGAATAAATCATCTCGGGCTTCACATGCTTGTACTGTTCAAACTTGTATCTCATTTTGATCAAACGAAGCATCATCAAATCCGGATCCAAATCGGGATCTTTGCGATGGCGTTTAACTTCGCTCAAGATAAACTTTTTCGCACTTTCCGGATGGAAGCAGAAACCACGAGTGAAGATGTAAGATTCTCCGTGAGGAATCAAACGCACTTCAAACAACTCATCTGGATCAAATCCGAAAACATATGGAGATTGCTTAACGACCAACTTTTTGTTGGCCATCAAATCTTTGATATAAACGTCGCCGTTTTTGATTTTGTTAAATTCAAAAATGGAATGACGGTGGTTTTTTAAAACTTCGATCAACTGGACTTCTTCGGGAGTAAAGCGAAGTTCACGAACCAGGTGGCAAGCATCCAACGGCGTTTGGCCGAAACCTTTAAGTTCGCGCGTAAAGAAGTACCAATCATAGAACTGCGCCATGCGGGATTCAAAATGCTCGGAGTTCTCGTCAAGAGTCCCGGCATTTTCAAAGAATTCCTTTTTGGCCATTGCCAATTCATCCTTGAAGGCTTCGCTAACAAAATGATTTAGAATCTTTTCGATTAACTTTTCGTATTCGTTCATATCATCCGCTCTACAAAATAACTAAACAGGCCACTCGCTTCATGCGGGCCTGGGCAACTTTCAGGATGATATTGTATTCCCAAACACTTTCTTTTTTCACTATAAAAACCTGCCACAGTGCCGTCATTTAGATTGGTGTGCGTCACTTTGACGTCCTCAGGCAATGTCGCCTGATCGACGGCATAGCCGTGATTCTGACTGGTCATATAGATTTGATTCAAAATAGTGTCCTGGATCGGATGATTGCTGCCTCGGTGCCCGAATTTTAGCTTATAGGTTTTACCGCCCAAAGCGAGCCCCAGGATCTGATGCCCCATGCAAATACCAAAGATCGGCTTAACACCCAAAAGCTCTTTGACCGTGCCGATCGCCACTTTCACATCCGCAGGATCTCCGGGACCGTTAGTCAGCATGATGCCATCGGGATTGTAGTCCATGATTTCCTGTACGGAACTGCGGCTATTAAAGATTTTGATTTCGGAACAACGATTTTGCAGCTCACGCAGAATATTTTCTTTGCTGCCGAAGTCGAGAACTGCCACGCGTGGACCGACCATATTGTCGCCACGGCGAACTTCCGGTTGCTGTCTGGATGCCAGATAAACCCAGTCCTTATCCAATTGCTTCTTTTTATCAATCAAAGTTTGGGCTAATGATTTCGCCTGAGCTTCGTCTTGAGCTTGAACCAAGGCACCCCAAGGAGTTCCGCCTTTACGCAAGCGCATGACCAAATGGCGAGTATCGAGCGCGGTCAGCATCGGAATTTTATTTTCAGTCAGACGTTTTTTCCAAGCTTGATCGCGTTCTGTGTCCTGAATTTCAAGACAGATAAATCCTTCGATCCAAAGCTGGCGAGATTCCCAAGCTTCGTCTTCAATTCCGTAGTTACCCTGCATGGGAGCCGTCATCACCACGATTTGAGAAAAGTAAGAAGGATCAGTGGCAATTTCCTCGTATCCAGAATGAGAAGTGTTGAAGACAACCTCACCGGCACGGTTTTCACCGCCCTGCCATGCGCCTTGATAAACTTCGCCCGTTTCTAAAACAAGCCAACCCTTCATAATCCCCCCAAAACTTCGAGCAAAATCGCCTGACGAATCAAAACCCCGTTGCTGACTTGATCCAAAATTTGACAACGAGAATCCTTCTGCAATACATCGGTATCCATCTCGGTTCCCTGATTAATCGGGCCGGGATGCATAATAAGAGCATCTGCAGAAAGAGCTTTCAAATTCTCAAACGTAAAACCAAAATTCTTACGATAATCTTCTAGTGAATACTTAACTTGATGACGTTCCAGCTGCACACGCAATGCCATCGCAACTGTCGCCCATTGCAAACCATCTGCCAGCGAATGAAATACCTTAATCTCTGAAGCTTCGGGCAAGAAATTCTCAGGACCGCAGAAAGCCACTTCATAGTTAAGCTTTTTCGCAAGCTCCAGATGAGAAGCGGCAACACGACTGTGACGAGCGTCACCAACGATCAAAACTTTCTGTCCTTCGATTTTACCCAGGTGCTTGCGAATGGTGTAAGTATCTAAAAGCGCTTGAGTGGGATGACCTTTTTTACCCCACCCGGCATTAATGAGAGGGATTTCTAATTTTGCTGCAAGAGCCTTGAAATCCAAATCATCGCCCGAGCGAATCACCACAAATGCCGGTTTCATCGCCGCTACATTTAGCACTGTGTCCTCAAGAGTTTCGCCCTTTTCCAGACTGCTGCCGGATTTTCCATCCAACAACATAGGATAAACACCCAAGTGCGCGCAGGCCGTTTCAAAACTCATACGGGTGCGAGTGCTGGCTTCAAAAAACAAAAGGGCTCCGGTTTTTCCGAAGCCCTTGGATGGTAAAAATGGATTCAATGCCAACTGATCTGCCGTTGAAAATAGACGACCAATTTTTTCTTTTTCAAGGCTAACTAAATCAAGAATGGAGTGCTGAGTTCTAGATGACATCTAGAAGAACAGCCTAGAAGGCCGTGGGTTTTATGTCAATGAACGGCGGAAAAAACTCTGTTCCAACGCACTGTAGGATAGCGATCTCCACCCCATTTTTCCTGCCAATCCAAAGAGAGCCAGATCAAAACGACCTTGCCGACAATTTGTGAAGTCGGGACAGCACCCCAATAGCGCGAGTCGTCACTCGCATCACGATTGTCTCCTAGAATAAAGGCTTCATTCGGAGGCACGATGATAGGTCCAAAATCCTTACCTTCCATCTGCTTTTGAAAGATCACTCGCCAAGATGAATCCTGATATTTTTCTTCGAAAATTTCGAACAACCCTGGGTTCGGATTATCGACGGAATTATCCACGGACTTTACGTATTCAAGGGATTGATCATTTAGAATCACGCGACCGTCTTTGATTTCGATCTTATCACCTGGCAAACCAATCACGCGCTTTACATAGGAAATGCCCGGCTGATTGCTGTAAGTGAAGACAATCAAATCACCTCTTTCTGGAGGAGTGATGTCCCAAATTTTATCGGTGAACGGAAGACGAATGCCGTAAGAGATGCGAGAAGAAAAAATAAAGTCGCCGGGTTTGAGCGTGGGTTGCATGGACCCCGTTGGCACTTTATAAGCCGTGACCAGATAACTGCGCACGAATAGCGCAAAAAAAACCGCGATCACTAGAGTTGTTAAGTATTCTCGCCAACGAGTCATAAAAAAATCTTAACTAACTTTTGCGATCGCGGATAGCTTTTTTGGAAATGCGAAAAAACTAGCAATCTTTCACACTGATAGAAGAAATCAGTATAGTGGATTGCTACTAGTAGTCGTAGCCTTCGTTGATTGGAGAAGGATTTACGTCTTTGTTTTCCATGTAGATTACAGCGCGAGTGTTGTTCAAAGAAGGGTGGCTGATTTGAACCAAGCAACCGCTGTTTTCGTTTCCTGGAGTCCAGATAACTTTCGTCTCGTAAGCTTGAGTGAATGTTTTGGAAGCAGCATCATAAGAGCTTTCCAACAACAATGTTTTGATCACTTTACATTGAAAGCCACCTGCTTGATCGACAACTATTGCTGTCGGAACAACTGATTGACCAATGCTTTGAACAACTACGCGTAAAGAAATTACGCCGTCTTGGTTAGAAGCAGAAACCGCTTCAACGTAGTTAGCTTTGTCATCAAGGTTTGTGTAGTTTGAGCTAGCTGCCATCGCGCTTACAGAAGTCAAAAGAGCCGCAATAAAAGAAACCAATTTCATGATATCTCCAGGATTCATTTTGTTAATAGATTGCGGGTAGATACCACAGATTCACTCAGGAAACACTGCGACGCGTAAATAATGAAATTTACACCCGCCATCTTACCAAATGTTAACGCCCTTTGTAGGCTTTCTAATTACTGAAGAACCTGGAATAGACGGGACCAGCGCATCTGAGCTGGATCACACATGAAAGTCATGGTCGGCAATGTGTTCTCGCAGGAAAGCCAAATCGCCCAGGCGCGTCCCACGATATAGTCCTTTTTCACAAATCCCCAGACGCGGGAATCGCTTGATTGGTCACGATTATCGCCCATGAAGAAATAATTGCCTTCAGGAACTTTGAATACTTGCGGAGTGGCGTCGTCATCAAATTTGAAATCCATAAAGCGAATGAGGTGCTTTGCGGGCTCCATGGTCTCCGTAAAATAGGTAAAACCACTTTCATTTTGAGGAGACTCAAATTTCTCAAGAGGAAGTTCCTGTCCGTTGACCGAGATCTTTCCGGCTTTGACAACGACTTCATCCCCCGGCAATCCCACCAAACGTTTGATGTAATACACGTCGGGATTTTCTGGATATTTAAAGACGATGATCTGACCTCTTTGAGGCTGTGACCACTGAACCATCCACTTATCGCTGAATGGAAAATGCAATCCATAGGCGAATTTCTTAACCAGGATGTGGTCGTGCACCAGCAGGTTCGGAATCATACTCCCCGATGGAATGACGAAGGGTTCAAACAGAGCCCAGCGGACACCCATCACTAAGACGATAGGAAAAAGGAACGTCAGAATCGCCTGATTCCACGTTCCTTTTAAATTTTTCTCTGCTGAGTTTTCTTGATTCATTTACTAATTAACTGGATGGAAGAATCGTGTCCAACGAATCGTCAATGGATTGCAGATCATTGGCAGAGCGGGAATAGTTTCCTCGCAAGAGAGCCAAACGAACATCGCGCGCCCTAGGATATTTTGCTTCGGTAAGAACCCCCACACACGGCTATCCATAGAGTTCATACGGTTATCTCCCATCACAAACAGGTGATCCGCCGGAACTACAACCGGTCCAAAGGTCTCATAGAAATCACCTTTGCGAAGAAGGATTGAATGATCTTTACCTTCGCCGCCTTCTTTACCCGGAGGCAAAGCTTCAGTGAATTCAACATAGTTGGATTTTGCATCGTTCACGTTTCCGTCACGAGTGAAATCGGCATCACGCAACCAATTGAAGTCGTCCTGATTCGCAGGAACTTTCTTTTCAACAGGTTTGTCGTTCACGTACAAAGTTCCATTTTCATAATAGATCTTGTCGCCAGACTCGCCCACGATACGTTTGATGAAGAACGTGCTCATATCGCGAGGATATTTAAAGACGATCACTTCACCACGTTTAGGTTCATTGAATTTAACCATCCAGTTTTCGCTGAAAGGAACGCGCAAACCATAAGTCAGCTTGTTCACGAAAATATGGTCGTGAATCAGCAAAGACGGCAGCATAGAGCCTGATGGAATAACATAGGCTTCAACAAAACCCCAGCGAATGAACAAGGCAATGAATACTGCCAGGAATAGAGATCCCCAACCTTCAGTCCAAAAATGTTTGGTTCTCCAGTCCCAAGGAGGTGGTTTTGTCTGCTGCTGATCTTTTGCCATGATGCTAGTCCTCTACTTTCAAGATCGCTAAGAAGGCTTCCTGAGGTACGTCAACAGAGCCGACGGCTTTCATACGCTTCTTACCCTCTTTTTGTTTCTCTAGGAGCTTACGTTTACGAGAGATGTCACCACCATAACATTTGGCAGTAACGTCTTTTCTGATCGCACCTTGAGTTTCACGAGCAATAATTTTCGAACCAATAGCTGCTTGGATATTGATCTGGAATTGTTGACGAGGGATGAGTTCTTTCATCTTCTCTGTCAGCTTACGACCACGAGTGACCGCTTTGGATCTGTGAACGATCAATGACAAGGCATCAATCGGCTCAGAGTTGATCAAAATATCCAATTTTACCAGGTCGGATTCTTCGAAGCCGATGAATTCATACTCCAAAGATGCATAACCTTTAGAGATTGATTTCAAGCGGTCATAGAAATCCATAACCATTTCATTCATCGGAAGTTTGTATTCGATGATGACTTTCTTTTCGTTCACATATTCCATTTTAAGCTGAGCGCCGCGCTTGTCTTCGCAAAGCTTCAAAATGCCGCCGATATACTCGGTCGGAGTATGCAATGTCACCTTAACGTAAGGCTCTTCGAATTTTGCAATTTTAGATTCATCCGGCATGCCTGATGGATTTTCCAACATCATCACAGTGCCGTCAGTTTGTGTGATTTGATACACAACCGTCGGAGCTGTCGTGATCAAATCAAGATTGAACTCACGCTCCAAACGCTCTTGCACGATCTCCATGTGCAGAAGGCCCAAGAAACCGCAACGGTAACCGAATCCCAAGGCCGCTGACTTCTCAACTTCGTAAGACAAAGAAGAGTCATTCAGGCAAAGTTTATCAAGAGCGTCTTTCAAACTTTCGTATTCAGAGGCCACAACGGGGAAGATACCCGCGAATACCATCGGCTTGATTCTTTGGAAACCTGCCAAAGGTTCTGCTGCCGGATGTTTTGCACCCGTCACAGTATCACCGACTTTTACGTCACGAATATCTTTGATACCGCAGATGATGAAGCCCACTTCGCCAGCCTCAAGAGTGTCTTGAGGTGCAGGGAATGGTTTGTATTTACCCATACGCAAAACTTCATAATCACGGTCTGTCGCCATGAATTTGATTTTGTCGCCTTTTTTGATAGTACCATCCACCATACGAACCAAGACCACAACGCCTTGATAAGCATCGAACCAAGAGTCAAAGATCAATCCACGAGGTGTCAGAGAACGATCTGCTTTTGGTGGCGGAACTTTTTCAACGATCGCTTCAAGAATATCAGTGATACCGATTTTTTCTTTCGCCGATGCGTGAATGATTCCTGTTGTATCAAGACCTACAGTGTCTTCGATTTGTCTTGCGACGCCTTCTGGGTCTGCAGATGGCAAATCGATTTTGTTCAATACAGGAATGATCTCAAGATTATTTTCCATCGCAAGATATACGTTTGCGAGAGTTTGAGCTTCCACACCTTGAGCGGCATCGACCACCAAGATCGCGCCCTCACACGCCGCCAATGAACGCGAAACTTCGTAAGAGAAGTCCACGTGTCCCGGTGTATCGATCAAATTAATCTGATAGTCGTTGCCGTCTTTAGATTTAAAATCCAGACACACGGTTTGAGCTTTGATCGTGATCCCACGCTCACGCTCAAGTTCCATGTTGTCCAAGAACTGTTCTTTCTTTTCACGATCGGAAAGAGAACCAGTTACGGAAAGAAGACCATCTGCCAAAGTTGATTTGCCGTGGTCGATATGAGCGATAATTGCGAAGTTACGTATAAACTTAGGATCCATTGGCGCCATTATTATAAAAGAAGCGCCGAGTTGCTAGAGACAACTCGGCGCAATGATTGATTAATTTAAAAATTCAGAAGACTAAGAAAGTGCTTTTACAGCGCTTTTCAGCTCTTCAACCTTATTTAGTTTCTCCCACGTGAAGCCTTCTTCCGCACGACCAAAGTGGCCGTATGCTGCTGTATTCGAGTAGATTGGTCTCAAAAGGTCCAAATCCTTCGTAATACGAGCTGGGCGCAAGTCAAAGACTTGGCGAACTGCTTTTTCAAGCACTTCAGAACCCACTTTGCTTGTTCCAAAGTCATTCACTGTGATGGAAACGGGTTCAGCCACACCGATCGCGTAGGCTACTTGAAGCAAGCAACGATCCGCTAGGCCTGCGCCCACGATGTTCTTCGCAATGTGACGAGCCGCGTAAGCCGCAGAACGATCCACTTTCGAAGGATCTTTACCAGAGAATGCACCACCACCGTGTGCACCGTGACCACCATAAGTGTCCACGATGATTTTACGACCCGTCAAACCAGCATCACCCATTGGACCGCCCGTTACAAAACGGCCTGTTGGATTGATGAAGAATTTTGTTTTCGCGTCGATCCACTGAGCTGGGATAGATTTTTTGATCAACTCTTCAGTGATGAATTCTTTGATAGTTGCATTGGAAACAGAATCAGCATGTTGAGTAGAGATAACAACAGCGTCGATACGTTTCGCGATACCGTTTTCATACTGAACTGTTACTTGGGATTTAGCATCCGGGCGCAACCAGTCCACTTTGTTAGCTTTACGGATTGTCGCCAAGTCTTTCACAAGTTTGTGAGACATAGCAATAGAAAGAGGCATCAATTCAGGAGTTTCATTAACTGCATAACCGAACATCAAACCTTGGTCGCCAGCACCTTGATCGTCAGACAAAGTCTCTTTAACACCGACTGCGATGTCAGGGGACTGCTGGCCAACTGCAACCGTTACTGCGCAAGTTTTGTAGTCAAAACCTTTGTCAGAGTGGTCGTAACCAATACGTTTAACAACATCACGAGCGATTTCTGAAAAGTTCACTTTTGCAGAAGTCGTGATTTCACCAGCAACAACGATCAAACCTGTTGTTAGCAAAGTCTCACAGGCAACGCGACCTTTAGGGTCTTGAGCCAAGATAGCGTCCAGAACGCCATCGGAGATTTGATCGGCCATTTTATCCGGATGACCTTCAGAAACAGATTCACTCGTAAAAAGATAGTTTTTCACTTCTTATTTTTCCTTATCGAGAGGATTGCCACACCCTAACCGGGGCAGAGTGCAACTAGGTTTGTTTGTCGACATTTTAAATCAGATTCGCAACCTATCAAACTCGTATTTAGGGGTCAACTGATTGCCGGAGCCTTCTTTAGGAAAAGGCTAATACGTGTTCCTTTGTTCTTAGGATCGATATGACTGCAGACGCTGTGAACTTGAAGACGACCGTGAGCCTTATCGAGATAATGCTTCATGAGTAAAAGTCCAAATCCAGTGCCCTTTTCTCCCCACGTCCCTAAGGTGGACGCCAAGCCCCCAACGCTTTCCCATTGTTGGATTCTTTCTGGTGGAATCCCCACCCCATAATCGCGAATGATAATTTCAAACTCGCTTCCGTGGGAAACACCGCTGACTTCGATCTTGGCCCCCGGGGGACTAAACTTGATCGCATTGGAAATAGCATTATTCACGACCTGCGTTCTTAGACTGATTTCGTCTCCCAGTACGTGAATATTACGGATATCATTGTCGACCTCAAGAGTGAGATTTTTTTCCCGCAGGCGCTCATCGAACAAAGCTCCCACGGAATCCAAAAGATTACCCACCGAAACAGGCAGGATATTTAATACCACACGGCCTGAATCCGCGGCATCAAAGTAGCGAGCGTTTTCCACCGTCTGACGGATGTTCGCAATCACTCTTTTAGAGTGAGTCAATTCACTTTCCAAATCCGGATACTGTTTGATCACGCGATTTTGAGTGAACTCCACTGAAGCCAAAGGATTTAAAATATCATGCGTGATGGCGCGGAAAAGCTGGCGGATCTGCATGTTTTTTGCAGAAATTTTATTGTGATAGAAATAGCCAAGCTCGATAAAGAACAAGGTAAAACCACCCACCAAACCGATTAAACCCAGGCCGACCATAAATTGCGCCACAACGCGCCCCTCGGCTGTCAATTGACTCGCAGGAACCAAGCGACTTGTCTGCAAAAAGAACATCAACACGAAATCCAACACGCAAATAAAAATCCACGCGAGGGCATGAGATTTATTAGTCAGAATCCCTACGATCATTGGCAGCACTGCAAACCAAATTAAGGTCGGCGAATAGAATCCACCGGTGTAATAGGAGAATGCAAATTGAAAGATCATACCAGCGGTCACCATAGTGTAAGCCGCAAAAACCATAGAGCGCGTGGTTTTATAAAGCACAGGACACAATGCATGAATGGTAGAGCAGACAAATCCAATGATCGCGAGTTCTTCGCTGGTGACTAGAAAGATAGCTAAGAAGCTATACATCCACATCAGCATCCCTGTAAGCACTGTGATGATTATCAAAAGGCGGTACTTATAGGACCTTGTCAGAGCATCATCCTCAACGACGGAGGAAAACAACCAGTTACCAATTAAAGGACTCACCTCAGGAATTTTCATGAGGTCATTAAACAACAAAAGGTGATTTCAAACCACCTTTTGTTGAAGTAAATCGTTTTAAGAGACTTGCTTAAGCGGCTTTACGCACGCGCAGCATTTGATTCAGACGGCCTTCCTTGGAAAGCTCAGGTTTTTTGTGATCCTTGAACATTTTAGCGGTTTTCAAGAATTGCTTTTCCAGCTTTTCCACGCATGAGTCCACGGCCGCGTACACATCCACGCTGAAAGAAGATGCCTTGAAATATTTTTCCCGGGTGTTTACTGATATCTCCACACAGAATTCGTTCTTGGTCTTACTAAAGTAAACGGCCCCGTACCCATCCCTAAGCAGAAATTGTCCGATTTCTTCCATGCGTTGTTCGGTGTATTCAACAAGTGAATCGGAGTGATCAAGATGCTTAAAGGTTGTGTTCAATTTCATTATTCTCTCCTCCAGCCCCTTTCAAGGCCTTTGTTTCTGTGGGTTCCCAAGCACGCTTTCAGATAAGTTTATTCAAGGCGCCGAGGAGGAGCTGTACTTCTCGTACCGCGACGACGAGCAACGCGGAACAAACTTATCTGAAAGCGTGCTGCATTAAGCTTATCGGGTCGGCTGGACCAAAGATGAGCTCTATATTGAGAACCGGAGAGAATAATTTGCGGTTAATTTAAATTCTCATTTTGAGAAAATAAATTTTCACGGTTTAGAGTGGAGCACGGTCGTCAGAAGCGACCATTCTCTTATAATAATCCAATAATTTTTTCGCACCCGGGAGGAGATTCGCTGCCCAGTCGTTGTGTGCATTATGATCCGCTCCATCCGTGATGTATTTTAGCGAGATTAATTGCACGCCCATTTTGCGACAGACCTTGGCGATAGCATATCCCTCCATATCAACAAGATCGCACGGTAACTTTGGAGTTCCCGTCTCGAAATTATCCCCCGTACTGCAAACCCCGTGGGGAAGCTCGCTGAAAAAAGGAATCAAATCAATGGAGCCTGGGATCGGATCAAAAGGTGTCTCCCCCACTTTGAAACCCAGAGGAGTTATATCCATATCCCTTTGAACAAAAGAGGAAACTTCGACCAAGTCATGAGTTTTAAATTTTGAACTCCCCGCAGTCCCAAGGTTGATGATGACTTTACACTTGGTTTTATGAATCACATCCATCGCCGTTAAAGCGGCATTCACTTTACCAATACCCGTATAGTGAACGAGAATATTTTCGTTTTCGAAAACATTTTGGGATTCGTGTGGAAGAGCCATCAATACGGCGACGTCTTTAATATTGAACAAGGGAGTAAACCTCTTTACCGTTAAATTTCATTTGATTCAGGAAAGTCAAATTCACCAGAACTGCCACAGCCTGAACTGTATAACCAGCAAGCGAACTCAAATCAATTGCCGCTTGCAAAGTCCCACCCGTAGCCAAAACATCGTCCACGATCATGATGTTACCACCACCAACTGGCAGTTCAATTTCTGCTGTTCCGTACTCCAATGCATACGAAATTTTTTTCGTGGGAGGAGGCAGTTTGCCAGCCTTTCGAATCGGCATGAAACCCTTGCCATGAACGGCTGCCATATGTGCTGCCAAAATAAATCCACGAGACTCAATGCCCGCAAAATACTGAATCTGGGAAAGATCCACACCATTCACTAAATTTTTTGAAACAAAATGCAGAGCATCCGGATTCTGCAAAAGCGGAGACATATCCCGAAAAAGAATACCTTCTTTAGGAAAATTAGGAACATCTCTAATAAGCTTTTTCAAATCCATAACTTCTCCTGTTAAAACGGAGCCAAATTAATCAACCCAGGCCCAAATCTCAACGAAAAATGCTTCATTCAAGCAAAGAAAATACACTGCCCGCCAGGCACAGCCGTATAATACAGCACCAAAACCGAGTTCCACAGCAAATTCTGATTAGCTTAACCAAGGTAAAACACCATCGAGCCACCCCAGAAACACGAAGTCCCCGCACGTTACCGAGCGAGGACTGTCCGAGAGTTTTGGCGCTGTATTATACGGCTGTGCCGGGTCGAATTAGAAGTACTTCTTCCTTTGCGAAGAAGGAAGGATTTTGAGTACGTCGCGATATTTTGCGACTGTTCTTCGTGCGATTTGGATTCCGTCTGCCTTAAGCAAATCCACGATCTTTTGGTCAGAGAGCGGATTTTTAGGGTCTTCTTTAGAAACCAAGTCTTTGATTTTCACTTTGACCGATTCACTTGCCAAAGAGTCACCATCGCTTGAGCTGATGCCGGAATTGAAGAAGTATTTCAACTCATAGATACCTTGCGGAGTGTGAACGTATTTGGCTGTCGTCACACGGCTCACCGTGGATTCATGCATTCCGATGTCGTTGGCGATATCGCGCAAAACCATCGGTTTCAAATGCTCAGAACCTTTTTCAAAGAAGTCGCGCTGATGTTTTACGATCGACTCGGCCACTTTATAAATTGTTCTTTGTCTTTGGTGAATAGACTTAATCAACCAAACAGCAGAGCGCAATTTCTCCTGAATATAATCCTGAGTTTTATCGCCTGTTGTTTTGCCTGTTTTCAGCATGTTTTTATAGAAGTTTGAAATCTTCAAACGTGGCAAACCGTCTTCATTCAAAGACACCACGTAATCGTCTCCGACTTTGTAAACATAGACATCTGGTGTGACGTAATGGGTGTCACTGGCAACGAAAGCGCGACCTGGCTTGGGATCCATCGCATAGATGATCTTACACATGTCGACCACGTCTTCAATATCACGACCCAAAGCTTTCGCGATAGCTTCGTAATTTTTCTTTTCCAGATCTTTTAAGTGATTGTTGATCAGATTGACCAGATCGTGAGTGTCTTCTTCCAAGTGTTTGGCTTGGATCAATAGGCACTCTTTCAAATCACGAGCCCCCACACCTGGTGGATCGAACTCGTGAATCAATGTCAGGGTGTCTTCCAAAAGATCTTTTTCGATCTTTTCTTCTTCGGCGATTTGTTCAATTGGAACTTTGAAGTAACCGTCGTCATCAATTGCGCCGATGATCGCATCCGCAGCGCGCTCTTCTTCTTCAGAAAAGCCGTTCATCTTTACTTGCCAGTACAGGTGATCGTGCAAAGTTTGAGACGCCGTGATGACGTTCTCATAGTTCATGATCTCTTCAGAGCCAGACATACCGGACTGAGGAGGTTTTTGATTTTGTTCAATATAAGATTCCCACTCGAACTCATCTTGTTTCTGTGGGTCTTGAGAGATCTGATCGTTCGTGGACTCTGCTGAGCCTTCGCCAGCAACTTCGTCCGAGGCTTCTTTGGTACGCTGTAGATCTTCTTCTTTAAGCTGTTCTGCTTCTTCTAGAATTGGGTTTTCTTCCAGCTCTGAACGAACCGCTGACTCTAGCTCCATACGCGACATCTGCAACAGTTTAATTGCTTGTTGCAGTTGTGGAGTAATGACCAGAGATTGACTCAGGTTCATGGTCTGTCGAAGAGCCATTGTTTACCTTTCTAAAAACGCACTAGCGTTACAACCTAAAATTTTCACCGAGATAGAATTTACGAGCCAATTCAGAATTCGTGATTTCGTCAGCACTTCCGCTAACCTGAATCGCCCCGTCCTTCAGTATATAAGCATAATCGCAAATGCCCAAAGTCTCACGAACGTTATGATCCGTAATGAGAACTCCTATACCTTTGGCCTTAAGTTCGCGGATGATATTCTGGATGTCACCGACCGCAATCGGGTCGATCCCTGCAAAGGGTTCGTCCAGCAAAAGGAACTTAGGCTCCCCTGCCAGGGCACGAGCAATCTCCACACGACGACGCTCACCACCTGAAAGGGCATAACCATAACTGTCGCGAATATGGCCCACACGAAGCTCAGAAATTAAAAGCTCCAAACGCTCTGCTCTTTGGGCACCGCTGAAACCGTGAGCTTCTAGAGCAACAGTGATATTCTCGGCCACAGTAAGTTTACGAAATATACTGGGTTCCTGAGCCAAATAGCTCAAACCCACGCGAGCGCGTCTGTACATAGGCTCTTTAGTGATGTCGTCGTCATCCAACTGAATGGTGCCTTTATCTGGCTGCACGATCCCCACGACCATATAAAATGAAGTCGTTTTCCCAGCGCCGTTGGGTCCCAAAAGTCCCACAACTTGACCTGATTCGACGGAGAATGATGCACCATCAACGACTTTACGCTTTTTGAAACTCTTTGAAATTTCTTTGATGGTCAGGATGCTCATTTCTCTTTGTTCTCCATCTTGGCACGTACTCTTTCAACCTTAACCTTTTTTCCGCCGTCGAGAAAGATGATTTCCTCACCGCTCAGCTCGTCATTGTTTTGAATGACCTTTGGTTTGCCTTTGAAAACATACTTATTGGTGAGCAGGTCCAGGTTGACCACATCCGCCGTTGCAAATTTATCCTCGTCACTGACTTTGACACCACCAAGAATACTGATGGAACTGAGCAAATTTGCTCCCTTGTCATAGAGGAAACTGGCTTCGGGCCCCTCAAGGCGCATCCCATCATAGTTCATGCGTACGGCCCCTAGAAAACGCGCCAAATTGCTTTTACCGCTGAATTCTGCTCCGTCGGCAACAATTTCGAAACGTTTGCCATCTTTCATCGGTTTTGTCGCAGAGACCTTTTCTTTGATTAGCATTTTGGATTGATCGACCAGAACCTGCATGGAGCGACCTTTAACGGTCATTCCGGCACCCGTTTTATCTGCAGGGCCTTCCATATAAACATCTTCGGGGCTTTCAATCAGTCTTTTCACTGCGGAGTAGGAAATGGCTGGAGTTTTAAAGACGTAACCATTTTCCGAACGCGTAACAACGTTCCCTTTGATATTGAGATCTTTCGAGTTTGAATCGATCGTTCCCTCGTCACCGGTTGCTGTGAATTCAACTTTTTCTTTGTTGTAGAAAAATACGCGGACTTTCTTTAGCTTCCAATTGCCGCTTCCCTGACTGCCTTCTGCAGACTCAGAGAACAGCTCCCAGTCACGTTGACCCTTTTGACTTTCCACCAAATGAACGCCGCCCATCTTCTGCTCTGCAGTCGATTGCTTCTCGTTCGGGTCTTTACCCAGAGTTTCGAGTTCTTTTTTTCTTTTTTCTTGGAGTTCTACGCGAGCTTGAACCTGTGCATCGTCGTCATGTTCAAGTTTTTTAGGGAAAACAATGAGAACCTCAACGAACAATAAAATTAGAAGTACTGCAAAGATGAGGTTCTTGAACTTAGCCATGGATCGATTCTACCCAAACTATTGGGTAGAAGTCGACTGGTTAGAGTTTTTGGTCACTGCGAAATTGATTTCGCCGGCACCCGCTTCGGTCACAGTGAACATAACCTTTTTCACTGTCAGGAAGTCGATACCTTTATCGGCCTGGATGGTTACTTTGCTCCACGCATTAGCATCATCAGTTGTTTGACCTTTCGTTTGATCAACAGCATTTTTGATTTTGTTCTGTAGTTTTGCTTCGTAGTCCGCTTTGCTTTTTGCCAAAGCCAGTGTCAATTGCTCTTTCAACTTAGGGATATTCCAGTCATCTGGCCCCGCCGCTTGAATTTCATCAAAAGTCGCCACGGTGTCTTTATCAAGTACGATTTCTTTATTAGAGATCGTCACCACATGGGCTGGCTTCAATTCTTTAACACTTGATGCCTTAGGAAGTGTAACTTCTTTTGGCATATACAGGATATCTCCTGTTGTATTGTAGTTTTGAAGAAGGAAGATCACCAGAACCGTAAACATGTCGACCATCGCTGTCAAAGACAGAACTGCCGTCACGCCACGTTTCCCTTTTTTCTTACTCAAAATATTATGGTAGCGATGTCTCTCGCCAGGTCTAAAGATTGCCATTATTGAGGCGCTCCTGTTGCGACTGAAATCGCGCTAAATCCTGAGATCAGGCAATTATCCATTGCCTTGATCAATTGGTCGTATGGCAATTCATCAGCCATCGTCAGGATTGCATCCACTTTTTCTGGATAGATTTGTTTAACTCTTTGAAGTTGCGCAATGAGGCCAGCATCGTCAAATTGTCCGCCTTGCATTGGAAGACTGATGACTTGTTTCCCAACAGTTAAAACATAACCAACAGGCTTCACATCCACCTTCAACACCACGTCCGCGTTTGGCGGAGGAGTAGGACTGGGCTGTGTGTCGGATTTCTTACCGTACAAGGAACTTCCAATTTGAATCATAGAGATCTGAGTCCAAACGGCACTGATCAGGAGGAACGTAATAAGTACGCTCATCAAGTCAATGACAGGAACGAGATTCAACTCGATATTCTTCGCCCTGCCGCCGGATTTGCCCTCTTCTATGTGAGCCATGCTAAACCTCTAACTTTACCGTAAGTAATTAATCTCTGATCTTTTCTCTGTTAGCTACAACTAGATTCAAAAGACTCATGCTTGTTTCAACAACTTCGTTCTCAGTTTTTTGAATACGATGTTGGAACAAACCGTAGGCAACGATACAAACGATAGAAACCAAAAGACCAAACGCCGTACAATTCAAGGCATGCGAGATACCTTTTGAAAGTTCGATCGATTTAGTCGCTGGATCCGCCACCGCAACCGCACGGAAGGAACCGATCATACCGATGATCGTACCAAGTAGACCCGCAAGTACCGCGATGTTACCGAAAACTGCAAGGAAGGAAACCCAACCTTCAACTTTTGGCATCTCTCTCATAACTGCTGCATCCATCGCCACTTGAATTTCTTCATCCGGGCGTTTGTTCATGGCTTGCACAAGACCGGCTTTAACTGTGTTCGTCAAAGCTGCTGGGCGAGCGTCGCAATAAGAAATAGCCTGGCGAAGATCACCAGCTACAACCATGCGGAAGATTTGATCTGTGAATTCTTTTTTATCCACATTCAAGTTTTTAAGTTTCATGATTCTGTCTACGATCACGATAATCGACATGATTGCGATTGCCGCGATGATGTACATCACGATACCGCCCTCAGAGAATGCGCGTTGTAGGAAGTTCATATTATCGCCTGCTGCAACCTGCATTGCTGCGTTAGTTGCTGACTGGGTTGCTGCTGCTGCTGCGTCTGTTGGGTTCACGAAATCTCCTCCTGTAGAGTAACTTTATTAATTTTTTAAACTTTAAAATCTATTGTTGATTCAAAACGAATGGATAAGCTTCGATCACTGCCACGAGACCTGCTGGAGGTTCCGGGAATGTCCAACTTGCCAAACGATCTCTGATACAGTTTTCAACACCTTTATCACCCAATGTTGAACTCTTCACTTTCACATTACGAGCCTGACCTTGAGCCACGATTTCCCATCCCAGGATAACTTTACCTTCAAGACGAGTCCCTTTGGCTTTCGTGTTCAAAGCTCTTTCGTAACAGCTCTTAACTTCATGAAGTTTCGCACGGATCACACGGCGAATCGCTTCTTTGTCGATAGTGCCGTCGAAAGATTCTTCCATACCGCCACCTTCGATTGCCACTTGCGATTTCGAGCCGAAACCTTCAGAAGCACCGTAAGCTGATTGGCCTGACCCACGACCTTTAGTTCCGATACCCGCGATACCTTGGGTCGCAGTACCTTTACCGCCGGCACCTGTGTCTTTAATTTTAGAACCCAGATCATCACCGGCTCTGTTTTCATTCATACCGGAAGTACCGGTCGCTTGGTTGGCCATACCCAAAACCTCACCTTGACCTGAATAGGCCTGGTCAAGATTCTTTCTGTTACCGCCGCCACCAAAGGCACCGAACAATCCGACTTTAGAAAGGTCTTTGTTTTTAGACTGCGCATTCGCGCTGTCCGTTGTTCCCAACTTAACTGCGCCACCTTGACGAGTTGATGTGAAAGTCTTTCTCTTGTCTTTCGTTTCCTTTGGAGCCACTTCACTTGCTTTAGCCGCTTGTTGTGCTTTCTGAGAAACCTGAGGTTTGTTCTCAGGCTTTTTCTCTTGAGCCGCTTTATCCTTATCGTTCACGACAACTTTCTTAGGAGTTGGTGTCGGAGTAGGTTGTTGCACCGGAGTCGGAGTTGGCTCTGGTGGTTTAGGCGTTGGCGCTGGTGGAGGCGTTGGTTTCTTATCAAAGATAACCTGCGCAATACGCTGAACCTCTTCCTGCTTGTTTTCCTGCCAGTCTGGAGTTGTTGCAGAGATGTACAATGCAAGCAAGCCCACGATCACTAGCGACATCACCAAGCCTGTCAATTCCGAACCCGAAAGCATCACAGACGTAATTGGTACGACGGGAGCTTGAGGAACAAAGCGAACATACAAGTGGATGTTGCCACCTGGTAAAGCCAGGCAAAGCATTTCATTTTGATCGACACGAACCGAATAACCGCCACCCGCTCTTTGCGCGCGACCGTTTTTCTCCAGATCTTCGATAGACACCAAACCAGTGGAGCCTACCATTTCAATCTTCATGTCAGCAGCCGTGTTTACTTTCAAACCGCCAGCCATATCCAGGATCTGGAATCCTCTTGGCATGATCCCTTCCGGAAGAGCAATGCTGTTTGGCTTGTCTTCACCCAGGTTCACATGAACAGATTGATTGCCTTTGAAATTGTACGTATTCAGGATGCGTTCTTTCCAAGCAACGATCACTTGAACTGTAGGACCTTTTCCAGGCTTCAAATAAGTTTTCAAATCTTGAATTTCACTTGCAGGAGCGAAAGTCTTAACTTTCTTTTCCTTTTTAAATGAAACTTTTCCAGCACGAATCTCTGGACGAGTTGGTGCTGCAGCTGTCGGAGTCGCCATTGTCGGCGTCGCCGTTACCGGAGCAGATGTTGTAACGTTCGAAGATGCAGAAGCCGCTGCGACAGGTGCCGCAACCGCAGCAACTGGAGGAGCTTTTTCATCAATCTTAGGCACCTCTGTCGGAATCGAAACTTTAACTTCTTCTTTTTTCTCAACAGCTGGCGGGGGCGGAGCAACAGGCTCAGCTTTTTGCACAACCGGTTCCGCAGGAGGAGGCGTTGGCGCCGCTGCTGGAATCGAAGTCAAAGTGACTTCCTGAACTGGAGGCGGTGGTGCCACAGGTGCTGCCGCTGGCGGAGCCATTGGAGGAACAGCCACTGCTGCATCTTCCAATTTTTCTTCACCCGGAGGAGGACCTTTTGGTTTAGGTACACCAAGGAAAAACACGATTTTAAATGGACCGACAGTCACTTCATCACCGGAAGCGATGCTTTCATCAAGAACGGCCTGACCGTTTTTGAATGTGCCTGTTGATGATCCCAAGTCACAGATGTAATAGCCAGCATCCCGTCTTTCTAAAAGACAGTGAATTGGCGATACTCCATCACCATCAAGGTCGACGTGAACTTCTTCAGAGTGACCAATTACGATCTGATCTTGATCGAACTGCTTCACTCCAACAAGTTGGTTATCTTTAAAGATTCTGAATATTAACGGCGATCTCAATTACTACCTCGAACTCGCTGGATGTCTTCTGCTGATTTTCTCATCTCAGGGATGAAATTCTCTCTAAGTTTGATCAATCGTTTATAATTGAAATTTTTCTTTTGGAAGAGATACGACAACTCAGGCTTCTGAGTGCCCCCTTCAACCAATTCATCTTCGAAGTTAAGCGTTGCTTTACGCTCTTTTTTGGCAGCTTCTTGCGCATTTGCAAAACTACAAGCCAAGGAGATAAGTCCGAGCAATGATATGTATTTTAAAACTTGCAACATGATGCCACTCCCTCGAGGATTCACTTATTTTAAACCTGCTTTGGCCTTGTTTTCCAAAGCATTTATTCGATTACTCGACCCTGTTGGCCCGCCTACAAACTTTAGTCTGCTTATAACTTCGAGGCCGTCTTTATATTTTTCCATTTTATCGACCAAAAGAATAGCGTAGTTCAGCATCGCCTCGCGGTTGTTGCTGTCGTCTTTCACGACTTTCTTGTATAGGTCAGCGGCTTTGTCGTAACTTCCCGTAGCAGTTAAAGCCACTGCATAATTGTTCAACACGCGTGGATCACGCACGCCTTTGCTGTATGCAACCTCAAGAGCCAATAGACCTTTTTTATAGTCTTTCTCTTGAACATAAATCGAGCCAACGTTTGCGGAAGCAACTGGATCAAGACCATTCACCGACAGGGCTTTCTTGAAAGATTTAATCGCATCCCGTCTCTCATTTTGGGCCAATTGAACGACTCCAAGATTTGAATACAGTTCAGACATATTCGCATTGGCCCCGATGGCCTTGCTTAAAAGGTAACGGGACAGGTCGAAACGACCTTTTTTGAAGTGGTACATTGCCAGTGCATTCAAAGCTCTGGCGTCACTTCCGTTTTGCGCCAAAATATCAGTCGCTGCACGATAGATACCTTCGTCATTTTGCGATTTGATCGCATTATTCAGATTAGAATACTGTGACGAAGCGACAGGAGCCGGTTTAACTTCTGGCTCATCGTGCTTTGCGGCCTTTGGTGCTTCCTCTTCATGAGATGGAGTAGGAGCATCAGATACGCCTTCCATCCCCATGGAATCTTCAGAACCTTGATTCGCTGTCGGAGCAGAAGAACAAGCAGCAATAAAAAGGACTGTTAACAATAGATACTTTTTCATTATTGACCCATCCAATTCACCAGACGAAGTTCAGAACCAACTTCCCCACCGTTATAGTAGTTCACTGGATCCACTTTGCTCATATAATCCAAGGCCGCACGATAAGCTTCGTTGTAAGCCTCAAGTTCCCATGCGCGATCCACACAGGCTTTGTAACTGTCTTTCGCTTTGCCATTAAATGGAGCCGCGAACTGTTCAACGCCCGCTTTATACTGTTTCGTCTCTTCAGCATTCAAACCCGCTGGAAGTGGTGCATTGATGATCGTTTGAGCCATGTTGGCATTCGCATCACCCAACAGTGCCAGGGAGCTTACAATTTCTTCCGCGCTGTCGTATTTGATCACGTCCACCAGTTCGCCAGAAAGTTTCGTCAACAATCCGATCTTTTTATCAGCTGCTGCTTTTTGTCTTGCTGGGTTGTTCGGGAACGTAACTGCGCGCATCTCTTTAAAGGTTACCAAAGAGTCCGCAAACTTCAGCTTAGCTGCGTATGAAGCACCCGGGCCTTTTTTGTTTGGCGCAAATCTTCTTTGGATCGCCAATGTTTTGCCTGCCCATTCTTTGGAGCGAGTGATCGCACCCACTTCTTTGGACAATTCATAAACCCAGTAAGCACTTTCAACGACTTTTTCCTGATCACGACCGCCCGTTTCTACGTATTCCATGTAGTTACGGATTGCCGCACCTTTTTGATCTGCCTTACGGTGGATCGTCGCGATGCTATAAAGGACTTCCACGTTCTCGCTGCGTTTTTTGTTCATCTTAGTAAACTCTGTGTATGCACGAATCGCTTCGTCACCACGTCCAAGAGCTTCGTAAAGAACTGCGGCATTAAACATCAAGTTCGGAGAAAGAGGATCTTTAGGAGCTTCCTGCGCAAGTTGTTTGTACAATCTTGCCGCTTCCTCGAACTGAGCAGAGTCTTGATACTGTTTCGCCAAGAAACGACGAACTTTCGGTCTCAACTTTTCTGCTTCCGGATCCTTAGATGCCAAAACGCCTTTATAAGCCGCGATGGCCAAACCATTTTGACCGGCACGCTCATAGTTGATACCTGCATTGTACATCGCTGTCGTTGCCAGGTTTGAAGTTGGATTTGCTTTTGCGAAAGCCTCGTAAGCTTGAGCGGACTCACCAAAGCGTTTTTGGCCTTCAAGATCCTGACCCTTTTTGAAGGATGCTTTTTCCATGATACCGCGGATGTCTTTACCCACCGGAGAAGCTGCGATCGAAGGTACCGACAACATCTCTGCGCCGACTTTCTCTAGACCCGCGTAATCTTTCTTCAAGTTGTAAATATCCAGGATCAAGTTCGCCGAGTATTCGGAGTACTTGGATTTAGGATTGTTTTTAACGATATCGCGGAACACTTTCACTGCCTCATCGAAGTGATTCGATTGGTAGTACAAGCGACCAATACGGAATTTAATTTCCGGAGTCTTTTCAGACTGCGGGAATTTGCTTACGTACCAGCTGCCCGCTTTGATAAAGCGATCGACTTTTGGGTCCAATGGGATCGGATCCAAAGAGTTTCCAACACGTTTCTGCATCTCTGCGTCTGTCGGGATCGTTTTTTCAACTGCCAAGATCAAGTTCTGTGCCGCTTTAGCGTAGAACTTGCTTGTCGGAGCTTTCTCAGCAACCCATTGGTATTGCACGAATGCTTCGTCGTAACGTTGCATATCGTATAGCAACTCCCCGTAGTAAAAGTGCATATCGCCGATTACCGGAGAATCGCCAAATTCAGATAGATAAAGCTTATAACCTTCGTTGGCTTGCGTTTGAGAGAATTGCGCACGAGAGTTTTGAGCTGTCTGATGCTGTTGCAAGATATAGTTGCGCAAAGTTGTTTCGCGCAATTTATACGAACTGTCCATCAGCTCTTTGTTCTTGTTATTTGCTGCGTACCAGTCGCTGCCTTTACCGTAGTCTTTCACCCAGCCATAAAGTTCGTCTTTAAAGCGAGACGTATTCTTCGCATAAAAGAAGTTCTGTACGATTTGGTATTGGAACTCGAAAGATTTAGGCGATGTCGGGTTACGTGCGATCAAAAGTTTAAAGATCTCACGGGACGCATCCTTATTCCCACGCGCTTGATACTGATACGCCAGCTTTTCAAGATACTGATCGCTGCCCTGACCGATCAAACCATCAAAATAGTTTGCGGCATTCGCAGGGTCACCACCCTCAGCATAGAACACAACCAAGTCACGCATTGCTTCGCCCTCTAGACGAGTCCGGTTAACCGCTTTACCGGCAACTTGTTCAGCTTCTTCCTGACGGCTGCTTTTGATGATGTATTCAAGATACGCAAGACCTTGTTGGACTTTGCCCAAACGGAACAAACACCAACCGCCTTTGTACATCGCGAACGTATGCAAACGGTGTTTCTTTTGCTTGATCAAGAATGTGTATTCTCTGTAAGCATCAGCCCATTTTTCATTTTCAAAATAGTATTCACCCAAAGCGAAATGCGCTTCGCCCACGTATGTGGAATTTGGATAACGTTTCGTCAGGTCTTCATAGAACTGAGCACCTTTTTTAACATCGCCTAATTCGAAATAGTTATAACCCAGGAAGAACAATGCCTGAGGCATTTTTTGGTCTTTAGGGAAATCACGTTGGAACCATTCATACAATTGAACAGCTTTACGGTTGTAATCGCGGGCTTCTTCCAGTTCCAAGACCGGTTTACGGTTGGTTTTCTTTTCCTGGAAGGCGCGAAGTTTAGCGTCGTACTCATCTTGCTTGCGAGAATCTACGATGCTTGATTTCTCCACGTACAATTCTGCCAAACGCAGCCACAATTCACCGCGATTAGGACTGGTTTTGAATCTTTGAGTCAGCTTATAGAGCTCTTGAATCTGTTGATCCAAAAGTTTTTCGTACTGAGCTTTCTGGTCACCGCTTTTTGCGCGGGATTGCATGATCTCAGACGAGCGAGGTGGCTTTACGGCTGAAAGATTCACTTGGTTACCCTGAGAAGCAAATCCCATATTAGCAGTCGGTAATGCCGTGGAATCTTTTTTAACCTTGGCATTTTCACGGTCAGCTTGAGCCAATAACTCACCGACAGTTCTTGCACGAGAAGGAGCCGCAGCCGGAGCAGCTGCAGGTTTCGCTTTACCCTTTTTAGGAGGAGCTGCATACACTGGAGCTACGGAACCCGTAACCAGTGTTGTAATTAAACTTGTAACAAGAAGCTTGTGCCTATTAAATTTCATAGTTCCTACTCGCAACTTTGTTTGCCCAGATAGTGATAGTTACCGATTTCATCCAACCAGAACTCACCTTGGAACGGATAGTATTGGAAGCCATTTTCGATATAGAACTTACGGTTCACATTATCGTCAATCTGCTCGCCAAGATCTTTACCAGCGATTTTCTTTTTAACAGTTTCTTTTCTTCCGTTAATCATCTCGTAACGGATGAAACCAGCTTGTTCATATAGATCATGAAGCTCTGTGCGCATGTTCAACAAATGCACTTTCATCATGTCGCCAATGGCAAGCTTGGTATTTTTTGAACGATTTGCCAGGATCTTCAAAGAGTATTGACCCAAGGCAGATGCACGGAATGTCGGGCTGCCTTCCACGCGGGCTTTTTCCTGATTCAAACGAGCCAGGTAATTCATCGCACGTTTCACGTCACCCTGATCCATGATGTTACGAAGAACGATGTATGGAAGGTGAAGATTTGCAGACTTATCAGTGGTCTTGATAATTTTTGCTTTCTCAAGTTCCTGATAGTAATACGTGTTGTCGTTCGTGCTCTTAATGAAGTTACCAATTTTCGCACGCACCGGACCATAGGTCGTCTCGAACAAGTTCAAGACCTTTTCCATCTCGTCGTATTTACAGATATAGAGGTATACGATCGAGCGCAAAAGTAAACTCTCCGGCATATAAAAGTCTTCATAATATGCCGAGTGGAGAGTTTGGAAGTTACTCATAGCAGAACGGAAGCGAGCCGCACGTAGCATGGCCCAGGATTGCTCAAAGATCGCATCATGCCATGCCAAAGTATCGCGAGGAACCTGAGAGTACGCTTCGATAGCCGCATCCCAATCTTTCTTTTGATAGTAAGCACGAGCCAATGCCAATTGCGCTTGAACTTTATTTGTATCTGTCACCGGAGCCGCGGCACGCGCATCGATCATGTTTTGGAAAACAGTGATCGCTGCAGGGACTTCGTTGGACTCAAGTTCTGACAAACCGCGATTGTACAAAGCTTGAAAATAGTAAGAGCTGTTTGCACCCACGCGACTGAACATATCGATCGCTTTTGGATACTCTCTGTTACGACGTTGGATTTCCCCTAAACGGAAATAAACCATGTCTTTCTGGCTTGCTGGGATGGAATTCAAATCCACACGAGAGATCGCGTAGTTCATGATCGTATCATCGCCCAGTCCATCGGCCACTATTGCCAGTTTTTCAATCGCTGGCTTAGAGTAGCGCGGATTTCCAGAACGAATCACATCCACGAATTGGAAAGCGGCAGTTTGATAAAGTTTCAACTGCATCAACATCGTACCCAGGATGTATTTGATTTGCGGACGCTCCGCTGCCAACTCTGGCTTTCTTGCCAAAGTGAACAGGTTATTGGCTGCCGCTGCATACTGACCGTTTTGAGCCATTTGCAAAGCTTTAGACAATTGCTGTTTTGCATTCGGAGGAGCTACCGCTCTACGTTGTTGCGTTGGAGCTTGAGTCCCACGTTTTGCAGGAGCAGCTTTCTTTGTCTGCGCCTCTGACACGATTGGCGCAGCCATACTTGTTGCGATCAAGAGTAATAGTAGTTTTCTCATCGGTATGTTGCCTCCGGAAAGAACCAGCTCACGCCTACAGTTAAGAACAAGTTGTTAAAGCTGTTATTAGACTTGTGGGATCCAATAACATTTCCGCTTCCATCTTTTTCTTTGATGGTTACGTTGGCATTATAGAAGTTCCAGCTAAAGTCCCAGCGGAATGCCACGGACTTCGTCAAAGAAAAGATCTGACCGGCCGCCACGTGGATTGTTCCAGAACTTTCACCTGTGGAAGTTTCTGTCATCCCGTATCCACCAGAGAAATAAAGATCGAAAGGAATGATGCGATTGTTAAACCATGTCATTTTACCGTAAATAGGCGACCACATGATATCAGCACCGATATAGGACTTCGGATATGCCAAACTTTCAGTCGACACACCATTGTTGGATTCAAGCTCGCGAGTCGATTCACGTTGTGCCGTCGTCAAACCAAAATAGTTCAACTCCACACCCCATGATTCGTTCAGGAAATATCCCGCCTTAAGAACACCACCCATGGTGTTAAAGAAAGGGTCATTCGTTACGATCGTACCGCCACCAAACAATTCGAAACGACCTGTTTTAGGCATGAAACGTTTTTGAATGATTGAGATCTCTTGAAAGGGAGCAAGGTTCGCAAGGCCTTTAAAGTCCGTGACATTCTTCTCGTCATCACCAGCGTAATTTTTTGCTGCTGCTGAATTCTCGATTGTTTGTCGTTTCGGAGCCGAGCGGTTTACCTCTGATTCAATGCTGTCAACATCATCACCGCCGCCCATATCCTGAGCTTTTGACAAACCCGGAGTCAGCATTGCGGAGATAAGTAAGAATGCGAAAAGTTTTTTGTTCAACATCTTTCAACCTCGCTTAAAACAAGTAAGACAAACCAACATCGAGGTTTGTAGTGTAAGTGAGTCTGTCTTCAAATGAATCTTTTGAAGGCTTTGTCGGAGAACTTGGCTTCAACCCTGCATTGAAAGGAATCGGCGCCTGATTCATATAAAGTCTCAAGTCAAATCTTAGAGCTAATTGAGAAGTGAAATAGAATTTCTGACCCAGGCCCAGTGCCAGTGCAGGATAAGCTTTATTTTCGAACTTCACCATTCCCAGGGCCGCTGTTCCGAAAAGCTGGGTGTTGATCACCGTTGATTTTGTTAAGCTCATTTTTCCATAGAAAACTTTAAGATTGTAATCAGCCATCAAAGTCATTTCTGGCTTTGGTGCATAATTATAATCCAATCCGTATTCCTGATATAACTGCTTGGCATAGGAAGATAAGCCAGAAGAGTTTTTCGCAAACAGGAAGCCAATCGCATGATCTTCATTCCAGTTATAATACGCAGACAGACCGAATTTACTAACGTCGTAAATCGGTTCAGTAAGCGCCATACCATAGAACACATTCGCATCGATGCGACCTGCGGTAACAACACGACGGTTTTTAACGCTCACCGATTTATCAAAGATCGGGAGTACAGATTCTTTCGCCAGTTCTTCTACTGGCAACTCGACCAACTCAGCTGCGAAAGCTGTTTTATGCAGAAGCAAAGCTGCACCAATGATGATCAAGGCTTTCAAACCATTCTTTAGCATGAATTACCTACCTGAGGAAAAGGCCCCATATTTATAAATGTAATCACAAACTTCACGTACTGCTCCGCAACCACCGGGCCGCTTCGTCACGTAATCTGCAATCTCAATCACTTCATCAACTGCTTCAGGAACCGTGGCGCCGAAGGACACTGCTTGCAAAAGTGGGATATCGAAAATGTCGTCTCCCACATACGCCATCTCTTCTGGAGAGATGCCGGATTCTTTTTGCAGCTGTAAGAAAGAAGGCTCTTTGTCGAGAGCACCTTCGTAGAAATAATGAATACCCAAAGACTTTGCGCGAGCTCGCACGTCCTCTGCCTTTGTGCCAGTGATGACGGCGATCTTGTAACCCGCTTCTGTCAAACGTTTGATGCCCACGCCATCACGGATGGAATAAAAACGGCGCCACTCGCCGTTTTCAAACCAGATCCTTGTGTCAGTCATGACACCGTCGACATCGAGCACCAACATCTTGATATTTTTAAGTTTTGATATTTCTACTGCCACGAAATCATTGTGGGAAATTATTACAGGAGGAGCAAGTGTCGCACCCCGATACAAGACCTTCGTCTCACTGGATGAAGGTCGGGATTGATCTCATTTCCGGCAGAATTTTGTTAAAGGTAACGACAAACCTGCGCTAAAGTATGTTCCCTTTAGACGAACTAGACCCGAGCATATGTGAATGTTAATGGACAGTGGTGAGCAGTTTTACTGCAAAGAATATTCGATCGGGATTTCAAGTTTCGCTGAAGTTTGAGCAAATTCGCTGGGCAACGGTTTGTATTTACGAATGCCAGCAATCAAACTTTTTGCAGCTTCATTCAAACGTTCGAAAGCCGTGCCCTGCTTGATTCCTACGGCGGTAATGGTCCCATCATTTTGCACTGTAAACTCAACCAAAACACGTCCGCTTTCACGCAGGCGTTTCGAAGTCACAGGATAAACTTTGCGACCTTCAATCAGAACTCGCAGCTCATAAAGATAGCGCTCTTTAATGGAGGCTAAACGATTCCCATTGGCTTCACCCAGCGGCCCTGAAGTCAGATTTCCATCAGCATGCCCCAGAGTTTTCGCTCTGCCAGTTTCAGCAGCGGGTTGCGGCTGCACTTCGACCTTTTTTTTCTTTTGAGTGACGGCGATATCACCCTCATCATGCAAAACGGGAGCAGTCATTCTGGGAACCGATTTTACCGGCGAAGAGAAAGAATCAAACTCTACGACAACCGCCCCACCCTTTTTATAGGATCCAAAGGGCGCTAAGACTTGAGGCTTCATTGCAACGATAGACATTCCCGCAAACACCGCGAGGTGCAGGAAAAGAGAGATTGCAAATGGGGGTAATTCTCTAATTTTTAGGTTCAAGAAAGCCTCTTAAAGATAACTATAGCAGAGGTGTATTGGAGGCCTCTTAAAAAGTCACCTCACATGGACCTAAATGAAAACCAATGGAAAAATGGAAGCGGGGCTTCCGGCTGAAACCCCGTTTAATTAGCGTACGCGCGCTTTCAACAAATCCTGAACGTGGATGATCCCGACTGGCTTTAAAGGCTGGGAGGATTGTTTATCCATCACAAACAACATATTGATCTGGAATTGCTCCATCACAAACAAGGCTTTTTCAGCAAGCTCATTCTTATCGATCGTGCGAGGATTCGTAGTCATCAAATCTTTCGCCTGACCTGTGAATGGATCATTGGACTTATCCAAACGACGACGAATCTGACCGTCCGTAATAACTCCCACCAAATCACCCTTGTCATCAACGATACCGGCGGCCCCACGAACATCTTTGTGAGTCATGATTGCAAAGACTTCTTTCAGGGGAGCATTAAGTCCCACCGTCGGTAAAGCATCCCCGATATGCATCACATCTTTCACGCGGGTCAACAGACGATACCCCAGACTTCCACCAGGATGGAATTCCGCAAAGTCAGCAGAGCTGAAACCTTTTTCTGCCATCACACACATCGCAACAGCATCACCCATAGCCAAGGTCGCTGTACTGCTTGCTGTAGGAGCCAATCCCAAAGGACAAGCTTCCTCAGAGACAGCCACATCCAAAGTCACCTTTGCAGCCTTAGACAACGAAGAGGACGGTTTCCCCGTCAATGCGATCAAGGGTATGCCTTTACGGGCAACAAAACTTAAAACGCCTGAAAACTCGGGAGACTCACCACCATAAGACAACGCCATAATCACGTCGTCATTAGTGACCATTCCCAAGTCGCCATGGTTGCCTTCAGCAGGATGCAAAAATACCGCAGGAGTTCCGGTGGAGGAAAAAGTGCTCGCCAGTTTGCGTGCGATCTGACCGGATTTACCCATCCCTGTCACAACCAGTTTACCTTTGCAACCCACAATCATTTTTACGACTTGTTCGAATTCAGCACCGATACGCGGCTTCAATGCCAATACGGCTTGGGCTTCAACGTCTAAAACTTTCAGTGCTTGCTCAATCAACTTTGACATAACTGATCCTATTTATTCTTCAAACTAGCTTTAACAAAATGAACAAACAACGGATGCGGCGCCAGTGGCTTGGACTTGAATTCTGGATGGTACTGAACTGCCACAAACCAAGGATGATCTGGAAGTTCCACGACTTCCACCAGGTCGCGTTCTTTACAAATGCCCGAAGCCACCATGCCGTTCTTTTCAAACAAAGCTTTAAACTTATTATTGAATTCAAAACGATGACGGTGACGTTCTGTGATGTTCGTAGCTTTGTATACTTGAGAAGCCTTGGTATTTGGTGTGATAGCACAAGGGTAAGCCCCCAAGCGCATCGTACCGCCCTTGTTCACCAAACCACGCTGCTCAACCATGGAATCGATCACGAAATTGCCATTGCGCTTGTTTTCTGCATGGAATTCACGGCTGGTAGCATCTTTAATTCCACACACGTTGCGGGCAAATTCGATAGCAGCGAGCTGCATACCAAAACAAATACCAAAGAATGGTTTTTGTTTTTCACGCGCATACTTGATCGCTGTGATTTTACCTTCCACGCCGCGAGTACCGAATCCACCCGGCACCAGAATGCCGTCAACTTTGCCCAAAAGAGAGTGAACTGTTTTATCAGTCACCTTTTCAGAATCGACATAGATAATTTCCACACGGGCTTTGTTGGCAACGCCCCCATGAACCAAAGATTCATGAAGAGATTTATAAGCTTCTTTAAGCTCAACGTACTTACCAACAACACCGATTTTAACTGTCACATCCGGATTCGCTAAAACGTTTACCAGATTTTGCCAGCCTTTAAGATTCAGACGTTGTGGTTTGAGTCCCAAACGCTCGACAATCAATTCATCCAGTTGTTCTTTGTGCAAAGCCAAAGGCACTTCGTAAATGAATTTACTGTCTTGAGCTGCCACGACGTGATTTGGTTGCACAGAACAGAATAAGGCGATTTTGCCTTTAAGATTATCATCAATATGCTTTTCACTGCGACAAACCAGGAAGTCTGGCTGAAGACCAATCATGCGCAACTCTTTCACAGAGTGCTGAGTCGGTTTTGATTTCAATTCGCCCGCGGCTGCGATGTACGGAACGTAAGTGACATGAACCAAGACGGAGTTTTCCATTCCGACATCAATACGCATCTGACGGATGGCCTCCAGGAACGGTTGGGATTCGATATCCCCGACAGTGCCGCCGATTTCAACCAGAATCAATTCACTGCCTTGAGCGGCTTCATAAATGCGGGCTTTGATTTCTTCAGTGATATGAGGAATGACTTGAACCGTACCACCCAGGTAATCACCACGACGTTCGCGTGCGATCACGGTGTCATAAATCTGCCCTGTGGAAACCGAATTCGAGCGATTCATCACTGCAGATGTAAAGCGTTCATAGTGACCCAAATCCAAATCTGTCTCAGCACCATCTTCAGTGACGAAAACTTCCCCGTGTTGAAACGGAGACATCGTCCCCGGATCCACGTTCAAGTACGGGTCAAACTTCATGATCGTCACTTTATGACCACGAGCTTCTAATAAGGCTCCAAGGCTTGCTGCCGTTAGACCTTTACCGATGGATGAAACCACCCCACCCGTTACAAAAATAAATTTTTGCTTAAGGGATTTTTTGGTCGATTTTGCTGTCGAAACTTTTGTGGTCGCAACAGTCTTCTTAGTTGCTTTCACAGATGTAGATTTTGCTTTTTTTGCCATTATTTCCTCTGACTTAAAACTTTATCCAATTTTTCAAGATCTTCGGGAGTATCCACCCCGATGCTTGCTTCTTTCACACGCACGACTTTGATCTTTGCTCCCAGATACAAAGCACGCAATTGCTCCAGGCTTTCTGCTTTTTCAATCAGAGCCTGAGGAGCTTCACAGAATTGTTGCAAAAACTTTTTCGAGTACGCATACATGCCGATGTGTTTTAGGCAGCCAGAATAATCTTCAAGCTCGCTCGCCTTCACACGGGAATAGGGCATCGGAAAGCGGCTGAAATACAAAGCCTCATCCTTAATGTTCATCACGACTTTAACGGAGTTAGGATTTTGCAGCTCTTCTTCAGAAATGGGATGAGCGAGTGTCGCCATATCCATTTTCGCATCATCAACAAAGACTTGGGCCAGGCGGTCAATCAAGTCGCCCGTCACCAAGGGCTCATCACCCTGGATATTCACTACCACATCGCAATCAACATTTTTAATGGCGGCGTGAATACGGTCGCTTCCAGAAGGCAGGCTGCTGTCGGTCATAACAACCTTCGCGCCCACAGCTTCCGCCGCAGCTTTGATAAGGTCATCGTCAGTCGCGACGATCAGGTCTGTTAATAGTTTTGATTTTTTAGCGCCCTCGATCGTCCACTGAATCATGGGACGACCTTGAAGAAGTGCGAGGGGCTTTCCGGGAAAGCGCGTGGAGGCAAATCGAGCTGGGATCACACCAACTATCTTCATGCTTTAATCCAATTGTCGTAGATATAATCTTCCACTTCTTCTTGCCCGGTTTTTTTCAGAGCTGAAGTTGCAAAGACGGCACTAAGGCCTGTTTCTTTTTTCAACTTATTAATCGCTTGAAGCATTTGCGAACGAGACATTTTATCTGCCTTCGTCAAAACCACGGCCAAAGGGAATCCTTGAGTTTCAGAGAAACGACGAAGTAGTTCTTCATCTTCGCTCCACGAACGGCGAATATCCATCACCAGGATCAAACCCGCCAGACTTTCGCGCGAGTTCAAATACACCTCAATCATTTTATGCCAATCACGAATCTCATCACCTGAACGAGCCGCGAAGCCATATCCAGGCATATCGACCAGAACGAAAGAATCCATATCAAAGAAATTCAACAGACGAGTTTTACCCGGAGTCGAACTGACCTTAGCGATTTTGTTAGTTGCTAAACCATTAATAAAGGAACTTTTGCCAGCATTGGATCTACCCGCGATGGCCACTTCAGCTTTTTTGTGGACAGGGTAGTCTTTCTCAAGAACGGCGCTTTTGATGAATCTGATCTGTTTTGGCATAACGTAGGCTACCAATAAATAAGCCGATTCTCAATTCTCAATTCTTGGAAAGCTATCTTAGGCCCAATACATCATGGCGCCAAAAGTGACCCGGCGATCACTTATATTCGAATTGAGCCTTGGCGAGGCCCTTGCTCTAGAAATTCTCGCGAAGGAGAAAATTATGAACCAAGCTTTACTTAAACAACTGGGTGAAAACCCGAAAACCTATCAAGTCAGTGACTTTCTGACAGTCGGCAAAGACGCCCAATGTCAGATTCAAATCTTCGGGGACGAACTCGCCGAGCGCCACTTCAGAATCGAGCGCCGCGAGCAAACCTATTATATCCGAGACCTCAGAAGCCCCCAAGGGACCTACCTTAACAATGCCCGCATTATGGAAGCGATCCTGCAAGAAGGCGACGTTATCCGGGCCGGTAACCAGGAACTTTTATTTACCTATAAAACCAACGAGGAAGCTTCCGAATTTCCGTTGAAAAGTAAGAACGAAGTTTGGAATGAGGAATTGCAAAGTCTTCGTCACGTGGCCGTGACTGAATTCCCCGTACTTATTCTCGGCCCTTCAGGAACTGGAAAAGATGTTATCGCTCAAGCCCTGCACAACGAAAGCCTGCGCAAGAACGCAAATTTCATGAGCGTCAACTGTAGCGCTCTCAGTGAAACCTTAATCGAGTCAGAATTATTTGGTCACGTGAAAGGCAGCTTTACCGGCGCCATTTCTGATCGCAAGGGCGCCTTTGAAGCGGCCCGCGGTGGAACGTTGTTTCTGGATGAAATTGGTGATCTTTCCTATGCTCTACAAGCGAAACTTCTGCGTGCTTTGGAAAATGGCGAAATTCGTCCGGTGGGAGCAGATCGCAACATCAAAACCGATGTGCGCATTATCGCAGCCACTCATCAAAGCCTTCCCGAGAAAATTCGTGAAGGTGCTTTCCGCGCCGACCTTTATTTCCGTCTGAATGTCGTGACAGTGACTCCCCCGGCACTTACTCACCGCATGGAAGATTTCGAAGATCTGCTTTACATGTTTGCTAAAAAAATGCGTGTGCGTTTTTCTTTCGGAGCTATTGCCCGTCTGAAAAAGCATCCGTGGCCAGGGAATATCCGTGAATTAAAAAACTTGGTCACGCGCACGGCAGCCCTTTATCCACGGGAGCATATCGAAGAGAAACATATCGAAAAGCTCCTGGATAAAACGTTGCTGACGCCTTCCGAGGCGGACTCAACAAATGACATCCCGGTGATTAAAGAAATTGAAAAACAAATGATCATCAAACGTTTGACGGCAAATCGTGGCAATCAACGTCGCACAGCCGCAGATTTAGGAATGCCTAAATCGACTCTGCATGATCGTTTGAAATATTATAATATCAAGGTCGAAAACTTTAAGGTTTAATGACGGCGGTTTTATAGAAGATCCTGCGAACTTTACCCTTGGTCAGGATCTTATTGATTTCTTTGCGAAGACGCTCACACAACATCTGCTTGCCTTCAACTGAAGACAGCTGATCGTAATTCATGTCTTCAACGACTCTCAAAAATAAATCCTTCACTTCAGGCTCGCGGTCTTTGATTTCAACGACCACGTCAGCGTCCGTGCCCTCGACATAAAATTCCAGGGCGGCCATTGGGTTCGGGCCTGATTGTGAAGATTTACGGATGTTTGCAAAAATTCTTTGAGTACTGAAAATATTCTGAGCCACACGAGTGGAGTCATAGAATGGCTCCACTTGATCTGCTTCAAAAAATTCCTTTTTCTCAGCCCAATCTTCCAAAGTCGGTAAAAACAATTCTTCCTGATGAGGAATGAGTTTGTTGTTCGCGATTTTATAAAGAACCACTCCACCGACACCCGTTGCAATCAACAGAACAACGACTCCCAGTTTTTGCATCAGGGAAAACGTTTTGAATGTCGCGCCCAGCTCTCCAAGCCAGCTTTTAAAGCTTCCTAAAACATCAATGACCCAATGTTTTAAGTTGGGTCCCAGATTTTTAACGAAATGAATGGTTTGCTCTTTGGTCTTTCGCCATGTCAGGCGCATAGCCATGTGCTGCAAGCGCACATAGTAGGCCAGGCGAGGCACGAACGGCAGAAACTTTACCAGCTTCTTTCGCCAGCCTTCTTGTCGGTTCCAGTATTTAACTTCATCTTCGATTTTGTATTCGAGATCCGATTCTTCAATGACAATCGGATTTGAAGGATCATCCGGACCGATGCTACTCAGTGATTTGGCAAATTCGGGATCCTCTTTTTCCAAAATAGAATCCAAAGATTCCAGCGACAAAAGATCTTCCGAACTTTCCTCTTCTGGTGAATCCTCAGGTTTTTGCGACTCTACTTTGGTCGGGTTTTCGTTTTCAGCCAATGATTGCTCCCAAGACGATTGTAAGAAAAGAACCAAATACCCCGCAAGAACAATTTATAAACAAGCCCTCATCCAGTAGAATAAAACCTTAGGAGTTCATTCATGAGAGTATTGTTTGTCGTATCTGTTTTGGGATTATCTTTGTCCGCTTGTACAGGTTTTCAAAGATCCGCTAATAGCGGTTATGGTTCCTCCTCTGACTACACTTCTCGGGACTCCCGTGATGTCATTCGCGACCGTTCTGTGCGCCAAACTGCGTATGAGTTGGGTAAAGACCCCGGCAATCTAAGTGCCAGTGACATTCAAGAAATTCAAGACCGCAACACCGTTCGCCAGATGGAACGCACTCTGCGTTCAAACAAAGAGAAAGAACAGTATTCGCGCATCTTGCCTTGGCTCCAGTCTGATGCTGAAAAGGTGGAGTTCCTATCCATTCCATCCATCGAAGGCCGCCAAGTTTGGATCAATAAGAATAAAATCTGGAGCCGCTCAACCGCGCCGACTCATATGAAGGATCTGGTTGAAAACCAGGATATCGCCATCGGCATGCCACAGGAATACGTGAAAAAATCCTGGGGCGAGCCGGTATCAGTCGATGTCTCAGGAAATCCAATCTATAAAAACGAACGTTGGCGCTATGAACGTCAAAGCTCCACGTCGTCGGGCTACCGCAAAGAAACCCGCTTCGTCTACTTCGAAGGCGGCCGCGTAGTCGGCTGGGAAACCCAATAACAAATGTTCATGCGCTCCCCTTGCTCGACTTTTTGAACACGCACACCAGTGCGGATCAAAAAGGACCAAATGCAAGGCGGAGGGCGGTGACTGCCACGAAGGCGTACTCCAAGTACGCCGAAGAGCAAGGCGCCAACCGACAACGCAGCAGTTGGCCCTTTTTCATCCGCACGGGTCAGTGGGCTTCGTCCCAGTTGTCACCGATCGAATAATTAACCTTTAATGGAACCCTTAGTTGAGCAACGTTTTCCATGATGCTGACCAACTGTGGTGTTAGCTTTTCCAAATTCTCTGTGAAATCTTCAAAGATCAATTCATCGTGTACTTGCAAAAGCATGCGCACGGGAACTGTTTTATTCACTTCGATCATGGCTTTTTTCACCAAGTCACTGGCTGTCCCTTGAATCGGAGCATTGATGGCTGCGCGCTCGCCGAATTTCTTTAGCATAGCGTTGCCAGACTGAAGCTCATCGATGTAACGGCGGCGGCCGAACAATGTTTCGACGTAACCTTTTTCATGGGCCAGTTTGATGGTGTTATCGATGTACTCGCGCACATTTTTAAAACGGGTAAAATAACGATCAATAATGTCTTTACCCTCTGTGCGAGAAATGCCTAAAGTTTCCGCCAAACCGAAGGCACCCTGCCCGTAGGCTATACCAAAGTTCACAGCCTTCGCGGTACGACGGTGTTCTGCGTTTACATCTTTCAGTGGAATATTAAAAATCTCAGCAGCGGTTGCAGCATGGATGTCCAAATCCTCGGCAAAGGCTTTACACAGATTCGGATCTTCGGAAATATGGGCCAAGATTCTCAGTTCGATTTGCGAGTAGTCCACAGACAATAATTTCATTCGCGGATTCGCGATAAAGGCCTTGCGCACCAACTGACCACGAGCGGTTCTGATTGGAATGTTTTGCAAGTTTGGTGAATTGCTTGAAAGGCGTCCTGTTGTCGTCAGTGCTTGATTAAAGCTGGTATGAACGCGGCCGTCCTTGGCGTGCACCATCGCAGGCAAAGCATCGACGTACGTTGATTTTAACTTAGAAAGCTCACGCCACTGCAAAACAAGTTTCGCAATCGGATGCTCGAGCGCTTCTAAAACATCTTCACCAGTTGAATATCCTGTTTTCGTTTTTTTACCCGCTGGCAAACCCAGTTTTTCAAACAAAATCACGCCCAACTGTTTAGGGCTTCCCACATTGAAGTTTTCACCGGCTTGTTCATGGATTTGCTTTTCCAGAACTTCGATTTCTTTTTCCAGCTCATCGCTAAGCTTGTGTAGCAGATCTGTATCGATGCGAACACCCAGGTTTTCCATGTTCAAAAGAACCTTCACCAATGGAAGTTCCAAATCACGGAAAACTTTTTCTCCATGAATTTCGTGAAGCTTTTTATCCAGGGTTTTTGCCAGGTGCAAATGGGCATTATAAGTCTGGCTTGGTGATGCCATTTCCGGCAGCGGTTCACCCATATGTTTTTCGTAGACTTTGCTAAAGTCCGACGTATCAGAGGCTTTTAAAACATACGCAGCGAGCATCGTGTCCCAATCAGCGATGGGATTTTTTGCACCAATTTTATGCCACAAATCTTTTAAGTCATAACCCTTCCAATTTACTTTGAAAGTGTCAGTCAACTTACCCAAGAACTCTGCATCAGAGACAGAGATAATGTCGGCATCAGTTCCAATGAAAATCCCTCGGGTGTCGGAGAAGCCCCATAAAGGTTGATTGGCAGCGAACATGCCCGCAAGCTCTTTCGTGGAAAGAGTTTTTTCGTTGAAAGCTTTGGTCTGATGTTCAGCCAGCATAGGGGTTGCCAGTGCATCAGGAGCTGCTGAAGGTGTGGCAGCTTCTGCGTAATAGGCTTTTCCAGCCTCAGCCGAAGTCATGGGAGCAGAACCCGCCTCGCCCAAAAGATTTTTTTCGAAAGTTTTGAAATTGAACTCGCGTAAGTAAGTGCGAAGTTCTTCATCTTTGCGCGGACGCAAACGATAGCTTTCGATATTGTGGTCCATCGGAATTTCAGTCGCGATAGTCACAAGTTTTTTAGAAAGGAACGCCATCTCTTTTGCATCGATCAATTTCTGCTTGATACTTTTGCCTTCGACTTTGTCGATGTTCTCATAGATGTCTTCAAGATGCTTGAATTGCTCCAAAAGCTTGATGGCGCCTTTTTCCCCAATGCCTTTGACACCAGGAATATTATCGGAAGTGTCCCCGACGATGGCTAAGTAATCGATGAATTGATCTGGGCGGACGCCCCACTTTTCAAACACCCCGGCCGAATCATAACGATGATCTTTCATCGTGTCGTACAGAATGACGCCGTCTTCGATAAGCTGTCCAAAGTCTTTATCGCCACTGACGATCACGACTTCAATGCCGCTTTTTTTGCCGACTTTAGTTAAAGTCCCGATGATATCATCGGCCTCATAACCGGGGATTTCCACCGCCGGAATTCCCAAGATATCCGCAAGTTGTTTGATGTAAGGAATTTGAACTGCGAGATCTTCTGGCATATCAGAACGATGAGCTTTGTATTCGACATACATATCGTGTCTGAAAGAGGGCTCTTTGCGGTCGTAACAGAAAACCATATATTCTGGTTTTTCTTCCTTCATCAACTTTGTGACCATGGAAAGAAAACCATAGATGGCATTAACGGGCATGCCCTTAGGAGACGTCAGCTGTCTAATCGCAAAGAATGCGCGAAAGAACATCGAGCTGACATCAATAAGATAGATTTTTTTCATAAGACTCCCCCGTATTTTGCAGTTCAAAAACCTACAACGGGAGAGTGCGAATGTCGATTATTCTAAGTCTGCTTTGACGCGTGAAAAATCAACCTGATCAAGTGCTTGTTTGTCGCACTCGTTTTCACAAGCAGGAGTAAAGCGAACTTCGTCAGAGCATGCATCTGCTTGACGATGAATCAGAGCTAATTCGCCCTTGATGTGCGGATTAAAAAGAAGTTCGCCCTGTCCTTCTTCCCACGCTTCGATATCTGTTAACTCACACTTTAATCTGCGAGCCATATCAGAACGGCTCCAGCCAAGACGAAGGCGAAGCGCGCGAAGAGTGTCTTTATTCCATTCAATTGAGTTTTCGAACATAACCGTAAACCCCCGGTATCACTTCAAAATAAATTTGAAATAGAGTTGAGATACTATTGCTAGTATACCCGAGAGACATCAAATAACGATTCGCGTTAGGCTATTGTTCAGGGAAAACGAAAACTAAGTCGTGTTCGCCAGCCAGGTCTAATTTATCGCGGGCCTGACGTTCGATAAAGGCTGGATCTTTGGCTTGCTTAAGCTGGACTTCAAGATCGAGTGTGGCTTTTTTGCTATCACTGATCTCAGTTGAGATACGGTCGAAGTCTCTGTGCAGCCCCCATAGACGCCATAGGTTTCCGTTTAGAACGATAGAAACCCCGAAGATAATCATGCAAATGAATGCGACTCTTCCTGGGTGATTTAATAAACGGCGTAATCCGACTGCGAAACGACTGTACGACATACAAAAAGTCTAAGGTCGCTCTTCTCTGCTGGGTAGTCCAGATCGTTCGCTTCGAACGCTTCTGATCTTTGCCTGATCTGCCTGCTGGGTACGTGCTTCTTGGGCACGCCATCCATGGCTCACCGTCGCCCGCTTCGCGGGTTCGCGCATCGTGCGCCGACGGAGGCCCGGCGAATCACATACCCATCAGTCAGCTCAGTCAAAGCTCAGAGTGTTCGGAGTGATTGATGGACTTCCCTTCGGTCATCGCTGGCTTCGTTCGGAGAGAAAATAAAAAAGCCACCCTTCGAGGGTGGCTTTTTTAGCGGCGCGCGGAGCGCCAGCAAGAATTGTTTTTACCCTGAACCAAGCACGCTTCAAAAGTGGTCAGTCACAAGGCGGACTGATCGAATGAGCGCGCAGGCGTACTGCAGGTACGTCGGAGCGATCAGGCGATCGGTCCAACGCAGGGAATGGCCGCTTTTCAAGCGTGCGCTTAGCGGAAGGCTGCTTTGTCCCAGTATACGCCCATACCACCTAGATCTTCTTCGATTCTTAGGAGTTGGTTGTATTTGGCGATGCGTTCAGAACGACATAGGCTGCCGGTTTTGATTTGGTGACAGTTCAAAGCCACTGCTAGGTCGGCGATGAATGTGTCTTCTGTTTCGCCTGAGCGGTGAGACATGACTGTTTTGTATTTGTTACGTTGAGCTAGGTTAACGGCTTCGAATGTTTCTGTTAGAGTTCCGATTTGGTTTACTTTAACTAGCAAAGCGTTCGCAGCTTTTTTCTCTAGGCCCATACGCAAGCGTTTTGGGTTTGTTACGAACAAGTCGTCGCCTACCAATTGCATTGTGTTGCCCATTGCTGACGTGATGTTTACCCATGAATCCCAATCGTCTTCAGAGAAACCGTCCTCGATTGTGATCAATGGATATTTTTCCGCCCACCCTTGGTAAACTTTTAGAAGTTCTGCTGGAGTGATCAAGTTGCCGTCGAATTGGTATTTGCCGTCTTTGTACATTTCTGTTGCAGCAACGTCCAAGCCCAAGAATACGTTTTGGCCTGGGTCGTAACCCGCATCAACGATCGCGTTCATGATCAAATCCAAAGCTTCTTGGTTGCCAGACAATTTGGGAGCGAAGCCGCCTTCGTCACCTACTGCCGTCGTCAAACCTTTTTTGCCCAAGATTTTTTTCAACGCATGGAAGATCTCGGCACCTGCGCGAAGAGATTCAGCGTAGGAGTTGTTCACAGTTGGAACGATCATGAACTCTTGAATATCAAGACCGTTGTTCGCGTGTGCACCACCGTTCAATACGTTCATCAACGGAACCGGCAAGCGGCAAGCTTGAGAACCACCAATGTAACGGTACAAAGGAAGATTTACGTCAGCGGCAGCGGCTTTCGCAGCAGCCAAAGACACACCCAGGATCGCATTCGCACCCAAGTTTGTTTTGTTTTCAGTTCCATCGATTTCGCGAAGAACTTTGTCCAAGTATACTTGTTCCGTTACTTGCAGACCTAAGATTTCAGGAGCGATTTTTTCGCGGATGTTATCCACCGCTTTGAATACGCCTTTACCACCGTAACGATTTTTATCACCATCACGAAGCTCACAAGCTTCATGGGCACCTGTAGAGGCACCTGATGGAACCGCTGCGCGACCGATATTGCCTTCAGCTGTTGTTACTTCAACTTCTACTGTGGGGTTACCACGGCTATCAAGAATTTCACGAGCTACGACACTGATGATTTCAGACATGATGAGTACCTTCCTTCTCGGATTGCTTAGAGTTTATTTTTTTAACAAGTTCCATGCTTTTGAAAACAGTGCGTGGGTATTCGGTTTTAACGAATTCCCAGTCGACACGTCTCATAGCTTCTTTCACGGCAGGATTTGTTTTGCCTTGAGAAGCCAGCATAGTGATCAATTGCTGAGCGCGCACCATGTAGTCATGCATGCGTGCCAGGTTTTGATTCAAGGAATACGCAGGAGATTCCACATCAAAGTTCAAATGCGCCAATGAACCTTCGTGAGGAATCAATGAAGCTTTGCCTTCGATTGTATCGGCCGCCTCAATTTGTGCTGCCTGCTGCTGTCTTTGTTTTTCAAATGTGCGAATTTTATCTTCAAGATCGCCCACGTATTTTTGCAAATCCTCGCGCTCACGCTGAGTGCGTTGCAAATCGTTGAGCAAGCTTTGGAACAAATCAGGACTGACCTGATGGCCTACGTTTTCATTTTCACTGAAGATCGTTTGCTGTTGAGTCGCCCAACTTAATTTCAAAGTGATGCCGGACCACTCGCAACGTGCCAGAGGTTGCCCGACGTAAACGGGCAAGGACTCGAACGCGGCCTTTAGGTATGTCGTCACCAATGGATATTGTTCTGCAGGAAGTGGCAAATCGAAAGAAATGCTCACTTCGTCTTTGCGAAGATTATCGATCGGTGGTTTTGGAGAAATGAAATACGACAAAAACTGTTCAGGCTGATTAAAGATTTCCTGTGGACGAGGCATCATGCGCAACACGCTGTCGAGTACTCCCCACGCACGCAGTTCTGGTCCGTTGTGACCCGCACGAGTCAAAACATCGCCATCTTTTTTGAGCGGAAGTCGCAAACACATTTCCAGGAATTGCTCCATGTCAGGAGCGCTGATCCAGTAGGAAGAATCTCGCAACAACTCAACCGATAGATGAGTTTGTTCATAGAGGGGCGTAAGGTCTTCACCTTGCTCCTCAAGAACCGTCAAAACTGAGTTGGAGATCTTACAACTAAAGTGCACGCAAAAGTGATAGCCCAAATGCGAAGCCATTGAAATAACTATATTATGCTTAAACCAGATGACGCAGATAGGTTAGAAAATCAACCAATCCTCTGCATTTTAGGGGCTCGCCATTATTTCACACGGCTAACCACGACTCGATGAGTTAGGCGTGGCGAGAAACAGGTCACCTTTATGCGCCGCTCCCGTAAAGAGGACCTGGCACCTTTTAGGCGGCTTTGTTGAATTTGGCTTTTGGGAATGGAAGTTTGTTATCGATGATTTCTTCCATAAATGTAGGAACATTTCCAGTCGCTTCCAACTTACCTTCAAGAGTTCCATCTGGACGACGCACCAAGCGTCCCAACTCAAATATTGGAACCACATCATAAGAACCATCAGGCAAGAAGCCACGCACTTCACTGATCGCACCGATACGACGTGAACCATCTCCATAACGGGAAATTTGCACGATCAAATCAATTGCCGATGCCACTTGTTGACGAAGAGCACGCTCGCTGATTTTACCATCCCCGCCTTGCGCTAAAGCTTCCAGACGCACAATCGCATCTTCAGGCGAGTTCGCATGCACGGTGCCCATACAACCTTTGTGACCTGTATTCATCGCATTCAAAAGTTCAAGAGCTTCGCCGGAACGAACCTCCCCCACGATGATGCGATCGGGACGCAAACGCAGAGCACTCTTCACCAGATCTTTGATCGTCACTTCGCCTTTGCCTTGAGCATCAGCCATGCGAGTTTCAAACATCACCAAGTGTTCATAATCGACTTGCAACTCTGAGGAGTCTTCGATGATCAACACACGCTGACCTTTGGGAATACGCGAACACAATAGCGACAACAATGTCGTCTTACCGGAACCGGTACCACCACTCACGATAATGTTTTTTCCCAAGAACATGGCGATATCTAAAAAGCGCGCGCCGTCCTCGGAGATTGTGCCCATTTTGATGTAGTCATTGAAAGTAATTTTAGTGCTCGTAAATTTACGAATGGAAAGAGTCGTGCCTTTACGTGACATTGGTGGAATCACCGCTGCGATACGCGAACCATCCGGCAAACGTGCATCGAGACGAGGATTTTCGTCATTGATACGGCGACCGACGGACTGTGCGATGGAGTTCACTGCGGCACGCAGGTCATCCTCGGAAGGAAACTTTTCAGAGACCTTCTCGAGCTTACCTTTGCGTTCGACGAAAATTTCACTGGGACCATTTACAAGAATTTCGGAGACACCCGGGTCATCAAGATACTTAACAACAGGACCGAGGTTCTGCTGAATAGTCTGCTTGAAAACGTTCGACTGATCCGACATGGGTGCACCGATCGTAAATTAGTTAGAAGCGGGTTTTCTGCCACCTGGTGCAGAATTCGCGTCTGAATAAATAATAAATTTACCTTGGACTGCTGTTTCCGGGCATTGGTAAGAGAAGATACCGTCTGTTTTCGGCATCACATTGAAAGTCTTCTCTTCACCAAACACCGTGTTGTGGTGTTCAGAAAAAGCATCCAAAACAAAGCTGACGTTTTTCTCTTTACCGTTCACGTTCACCACGTGAATACGATAGTTGTTACCTTTTTTAAGGCGCACAGTTTCCGGTACGAAACCTTTTTCTGTGTTCATGATGACGATATCCTGAGTCGGCTCAACCGAGTCGAACACGTTGCTCAAAATACTTACAGATTGATCTTCTTTGATGCTGGCAGGCAAGCGATCTTCATTCGTCACTTTGTTGAAATCAACCTGACGACGAGAAAAATCAACTTCCCAGGCATTAGCCACGCTGGTGATAAGCAGAGCTGTTACAAGACTAGTGCAAATCTTTACGGTCTTGGAATTCACAAAACTCACGAGCGACCTCCATAGCGATATAACTTACGGATCTTTGATCCATCATGTGTAGCTTTTGGATAAGTAGATCTTTGTCTCCACGGCAGCCGTTGATGCTTTGGAAAGCTTCACTTAAAAGTGCTGGGTTTGCCATCATCTCTTTTGTGACTTCTTGCCAATCCAATTTAAGCACAGGATCAATCGCGCCGACGCTGTAAAGTGCATCGAACATGACTTGTAAATCGCCTTGAAGAAACATCGAATCCTCCATCTGCTGCACTCTGATTTTTTAAATCAAAGTGGAGAGCGTCCTGCTCCCCGTTACCTATTGTTTCTATCGGTAGGAGTTCATTAGAACTTGAGTCAATTTGAGGCGATTTTCAGAGAGTTGAGGAGGTCTTTGTTTTGACGCTAGTCTCTGGTCAGAAAGTACCAGAGACCAGTCGGGTCGAGGGAAAATTTTGCCGGATTTACAGTTGATCCGGCGAACTTTTTTACTTCTTTTTCTTCTTTTCGTCTTTAGAGGCAGCTGGTTTCTCTACCGGATTCTGCTCCAGCACACGCTTGGCCAAATCCGATGGCGAATCCCCTACTTTCATGCCACGAAGGCTACGCTCATTTTTTGCCTCTCGGGTCATTTCAATTTTTGCGTCGCGGATTTTTTCCAATAGTTTGCGTTCAAAGCCGTTGGATTTTGCGTAAGGTTTAGATTCAGCAACGAAGTTTTCTAAAAAGACAGCATACGTATTTTGAATAACAGGTTTGACACCTTTAGGATGCTTAAGTGCATCAACCGCTTCATCAACCAGGATCGTCAACGCGTTTTCCCATTGATCCAATTCATCCAGTTTCGTGCGCAAAGGACCGACGACTTTATCAATCATATCATCAGTACCATCTGGGCGTGAAAACACGGCTTGAAGAGCTTCTTTCAAAGGCACGTATTTTTCATCATGCAGCTGCTCTGATTCCTGGATCTTCTCATTCACGAGCTCGTTCATCTGATCGAGATCTTTAGTCGCCAGGGTTGCGTAGTTTGCGATAAGACCGGCTTGTGCGTGAAGGCAAAAAGCGGTCACGAATGTTGCTAAAATAAAATTTGGTTTTTTCATAGTTTCCAGTCTAAACACACAGAAACTTCACGCAAGTCCAATCACTTCATGCAGCATGGCAAGAATGGGGTACAGGACTTAGGTTCGGGTTTTTTTCCTTCCCTCGTGGAAAATACATGGCACAATGGGAGGGCTTTTGAGTTTTAACAAATTAAATTCCTTTATGGAGGCGACATTGAAAGCATTTAAATTAGCAGCAGTTTCAGCGTTGGCACTTTCCCTTGTGAACTGTGCTCCATCCGCAAAACAACTTAAAGAAGTAGTAGAAAAAGATCCAAGCATCGTTTTCGCAGCTATCGAAAAAGACCCTGAGCAATTCATCGAAGTGGTGAACAAAGCAGCTCAAGGTGCACAAAAGAAAGCTCAAGAAAAAGCAATGGCTGAAGAAGGCAAAAAGCGTGACGAAGAGTTCGCAAATCCTTTGAAACCAGCTATCGACGACAGCCGTGTATTCTTCGGTCCTAAAGACGCGAAAATCACGATCGTTGAATACTCTGATTTCGAGTGCCCATACTGCTCTAAAGGTCACGCAACAGTTGATGAAGTTATGAAAGCGTACCCTAAAGATGTTCGCGTAATCTATAAGCACTTGCCTTTGGATTTCCATCCTATGGCGATGCCTGCAGCACGCTACTTCGAAGCAATCGCAATGCAAGACCACGCGAAAGCTGAAAAGTTCTACAACATCGTGTTCGAAAACCAAGGCGAACTTCGCACTAAAAAAGAAGCATTCTTAAAAGATGCTGCGAAAAAAGCTGGTGCGGACATGAAACGTGTTGAAAAAGATCTTAAAGACGAAAAAATCACTAAAATCATCGAAGCTGACATGGAAGAAGCTAAAAAATTCAACTTCTCCGGTACTCCAGGCTTCTTGATCAACGGCGTGTCCCTTCGTGGTGCGTATCCGTTCTCTGAGTTCAAAGACATTATCGACCGTCACTTGAAAACTGCGGCTAAATAATCTGTCTCTTTGAGAGAGAAAATAAAGACCCACAATTCGCAAGGATTGTGGGTTTTTTTATTCCCTAAACCCATCTTTCCCGGTTAAAGTTTTATTAATTCATTTCACACCCAAGGGGACTCCATGAGCGTTTCAACAGCGAAGTCTATGATTCTAAAAGCACAAGACAACATCGATATCGCACAAAAAAGCATGGGTGACGAAAGCCAACACGACATCGTCGGCTATAACCTGGCGCAAGCTTGTGAATTGTACCTAAAAGCGATGATGTCTTTGCGTGAACTTGAATTCCCTGAAGGCGATGACAGCCATGACCTGGATTTCTTGATGACGACTTTGGAAGAAGAAGGTTTTTCTGAGATTTCTTCTCACGCTGACGTGATTGAACTCACTCAATATAACAACCCAAGCGCTCACGTCCGCAAAGACGAACGCTTGGATCTGGATGAGTACCTGGGTCACGTTAATGACCTGAAGAAACTCGTCGGCGAGCAATTGAAATTGTATTAAAAATGAAAGGGCGTCGTTCGACGCCCTTTAAATTAGCGCCTAATCGGCGCCGTTTTCATCGGCATAGGCCTTTCATTTTTCTCACTGACATAAGGCAAGCGCACGAGCTTGCCTAAGAATGGCACCTTAGGATCGACCCCAGAGCTTTCCATTTTTTCTCTAACCTTCCACGGAACGGCAGCAAAGTCCGAAACTTCATTCGATCGTAAAAAGAATGCCTGTGCACTGTACTTTTGCTTCAGATTTTTAAAGTCAATTATGACACAGATGCCGTACAAACCACCGCCTGCGTAGTCTGACCACTCTCCCGCAATCAATTCATCGCAAGTCCTGATTTGGATAGATTTTCCGCTCTTAAAATCTTTCAAAAACTCCAAAGCGGGACGACATTCATCCATCCCCTCACCCGCCTGGGCGAAACATTCCTTCTCCGCAAATGCGAAGAATTTGTCTCGGAAAGAGGCATCACGTAAAGATCCGTTCGTCAGTACTGACTTAATGGAGTCCGCGTGTTTAGCATACGAAGAAGTCGTCACCGTCTCACCCGGTCTGTTAAGAACTTCGACCGACACGGGATTGCTAAGTCCCTCTTCTGAGAATTTCACGTCTGACGGCTGGGTGATTTTTTGATAAACATCCGTATAGGTGTCGCACTCTAAGCCATAGTCTAATTTTTTATCGTCGACAGACAAACTCAACTGAACGAGTTTACGAACCTTATGATTAATTTTTTTATAAGCATCAAAACTCATCACTCGATACATTTCTTGTTCAGAATAAGTACCCTGTTTGATACGGTACAAAACTGTGGGAAGATCGACATATAACTCTGTGTGCTTAGCCACAGAAAAAGCTCCCAAACTATCTTTTGGTTTCGCTTGTAAATGTTGTTCCATTTTATCAAGCTCCGCTTTCCATTTTGGAAAGCCCGTAGGAAAGACTCCCGCCTTAAGCGCCATATCTATTTCAGCATTCAAAGCTGCGACCGCACCCAGCATTTCGTCACCCGAGACGCCACTAAATCCAACGGCCTTGGAAAGACGGTCTTCAATCTCGTAATTCATCTGCAACGCCAATTCAGCAGCCGATTTCAATTCATCTTTACCAAGTGCGACTTCGTCTGCAACAGGATTTAAAATCGCCAACTTCACGGTTCGATTTTTCGTCGGAATATTCAACGTATAAATTTCCCGAGGCATGTTTTCCAAACCGTGGTGGGTTGCATCCGTTTTACCCGTAACCGAATTCTGAATAAAATCCATTGGCAAAGTTACGAGCGGATTTTCCACTATGAATTGGTCTGTAATTAAGCCCATGATATCAGTCGGACCGGGCGTAAAAGATGCAGTAACACTTTGGAACGGTGGTAAAGAATAATTGGATGATTTCAACGAGGGAATGATAATTCGCTGAACGCCTTTATCATCTTTGTACTGATAGAGCTTAATAAATGAACCGCGCTCACCCGCCGAACCTACGCAAGATTTGAATCCTTTAGGTGAATCTGGCAGTGCATCGGCTAACTTAGGATCTTTCGCAGGAACCCAGCCTGGAAACAAAGGGGGCATCCCTTCCACAGATAATAATTGTCCGACTTTATAGCGAGCATAATCAGAGTTGGTGAATCCTGCCTCACGAGCTTTTTTGAAAAAGTATTCGTGGGCTAGCAAGGCCGCTTTATTAAACTGATCAAGTTTTACCCACAGAGTTTTATCAACATACAAAGTTCCGTCTTCGACCACACCTGCGGATTCGTCCCAATAGGCGATTTGCACGATGGTGCAGCCTTTAGGCAATGCCAAGGGTGAGTTCGCATCTTTGCTGGGATAAAGCGAGGCTTGATCTGGAACAAATGAAATCTTTTGAGCAAAGTCCGTCCAATATTTTGCGTACCCAATATCGGTATCGCGAAGTGCGGGTCCATAATAACGCTTCAAAGCCGAAAGAATAAATCCCACTGTCGATTCATCAACGCTTTCAGTACCTGCTGGTCCAAGTCCACTTGAAACCATGGTACGGCGATAGTTGTATTGAGCTTCATAGACGTCACGAACGATCAGCTTTCCGCGAAGATTAGTGTCCTTGGTTTCTGCTGAACAAAGGACTCCCTGTCCGCCGCCACCGTCGCCAGTGCCGCCCCCTCCCCAGCCATCTGGGTCTGAGGTGCGGGTATTGCCGCTGGCTTGAGAAGATGGAGGTGGGGCTTGATTTATCGTTGTGCTGCCGCCGGTACAAGCCGCCTGAATCAAAAGCATTGCTGCGATGAAAAGGCGCAAAATGTCGCCCGAGTGTTTAGGGACTAACACTAAATAAGAATTTATACGACTTGGGAAACTTTTTGTATCCATACCCGGAGTTAATACAAAGACTGTTCCAGCAAAATGAAAAAAGGCCGTCTCACTATGAGACAGCCTTCAATTGTAACCAGATATTTGATTAGTAACTTAATTAGTTCGTTGCAGAAGCGTAGATAATAGAGCCACCTTTAATAGTGTCGATCACCTTAGTTCTGATGCTCATCGATACCGCTGGGCAGCCCCAGCTACGGCCTTGAGTCACGTTGGCCTCAGACACATAGTCGGCGCCATGAACAACCACGGCTCTTGAACGAGCATTGCTGTTCGTTGAAGACAAACCGTCCAAGCGTAAAGAGTATCCGTGAGAGCCTGAATATGTTTCAGCTGTTTTATAGATACCTACCGAGCTCGCGTTAGATCCAGATGTGTTGCTGAAAGAGTTCGCGTAACCATCATGATCAGGGTCAGAACCTTTACCGTGAGCCACTCGAATACTCCAGACTTCGCCCGTTTTCATATTGATGATATGGAAACGTTGTTTTCCCGAGTATTTGCTAAAATCTAGCACAGACAAAACATCTGTATTTTTAATTTTAGACAAATTCTTATGGTAATACAAAAGAGCATTTTTCAGCATCGTTTGGTTGATTGTTTTACCGGTATCAACATACGCGTACTTTGCGATAATCTGTGCGTCCGTCAATGTGCCGCTAGAAGTACCACCTGAAGAAGAGCCTGAACCTGTGCCCGTGCTGGCACCGGTGTCTGGTGTTTCCACCTCTGCTGGCGGAATAGCTTGCGTGGAATCGCCCGCTGATTGTTCTGTATCTGGATCGTCAGCTAAAACTGTAGAAGAGCTTTCGAAACCGCCTTTTGCACAGGCTGCCATTAAGAAAGTGACGGATAGTAATGCCAGAACATTCTTTGTTTTTTTGAATGTCATATAAACCTCCGTGTTGGTTACACAGAGGTCTTCGGTGCGCTCATATTAGGACTTTAAAGATTTTTTTTGTGTCGCTATTTTCTACACGAGACTTTGGGGAAGTGTCAGAGTGATTTTCAGTTAATCACAAACTGAAGTACTGCTTTCAGGCGTGCATCCGAGTGCCTTTTGCATCTCGGGCTGCGCGAACAAAATTTTGTCAACACGTCGAGAAATCTTAGGGTGTGGAACTTTCGAGGGATCAGCGTAGTCATCTGCATGCAAGAGCTGCTCTTTATAATCAGCGAATTGAGAACAGTCATTTTTTAACGCCACTTCGATTCGATTGATGGCTGCAACCTTCACACTTTCACATTCAGAGGCCGCCGATGTGAGCTGCGCTTCAAATGCATACGTTTTCGCCGCCGCAGGATCTTTGATCTCCGCTATCTTCTGAGATAAAACTTTTGCTGAAACCCAGTCCGCAAAGCCCTCTTGCATATCAGCGTCACGCGAAAAATTTCGGCAATAGCGATATTTATCGAAATTCTGATCGACGATTTTTCGACGTTTCTCATATTCCGCTTTTACTTCCGGTGACAAGGGCCCCAAGGATTTAGCGTAATCTTTTTCTTCTTTGGTGATGGCGTCTTTGATTTGCTGTTTGGAATAATTCTTTGCTCCCATCGACTGGGGTTTGCTTAAACAGCTTAGAACTTCGTTAAACGGATTCTTTCCCACTGCCACAGAGTCACCCGCTATCTGCGCGTATACGTTGCAAGGATCCACGGCATGACCGATCTCATGCGATAAAACAGAGAATATCGAGGCGTCTGGCATTCCAAGCATTTGCGGGCAAATCACAACTGTATTGTTTGTCGAATCATAATTGGCTCCAGGATAAGCGCATTCTCTTTCAAGCTCGCGTTTATCAGTGAACAAAGGGGCCGCTATCTTGATCGCCTTAATGCGTTTGATTTCTTGATCGATCTCTTTGGAATTTTCGACATTTTTTCTGGACTCCAGCAGCTTTACGACCCGAGCTTGCGAATCCGCAAAAATTTTCTGCGTGCGCGCAAGTTCAGACTTATAAAGAGGATCCGATTTTTTAAGCTTTAATGGATTTGCAAAAACATCCGTTGTGTCCACTTCCGGCAACGGTTGATCCAAACACGCGCGCACCTGATCGACCAGACGAATAAAAAATGAATTGGGAACAGTTTTACCCTGGCTGTTTTTATAAAGATAAAAGTTCTGACTCTGGCTGCGAAGACTTTGGCAGAAGTCACCATACTTGCAGTTCTTTACTTGCGCAGCTTCGCAAGTAACTGCTGATTTTTCACTTTGCTTTAAATCTTGTTGGAGATTTTGAAGGTTCTTAAAAAGCGCCTGATAGTCAGGTTCTGTTTGAGCGAAACCCCATAAAGACGTGAAAAACGTAACTGCCAATAAAGCGATAAATTTCATATTTCTAGTTTAGCGAGATCCGCTGAAAGGGTCTCGAAGAATTCCTAAATAAAGGTCTTTGGTCGAATTCAAGACAACCACTCAGGTTTTGATAAATGGCCACTGGCACCGCAAATGCAGTTAGTTTACGTGACCGACGCTAATACCGGTCACTTTCATGGAGTTGGGGTTAGAAAATGGCATTAAAAAAACGTACAGAACCTTTGCGATACAAGGTTTCTTTGAAAGCAAAAGACAGAATAACGATTCCGGAAAAGCTGATTCCAGCAGATTTCGTGAGTGCCCTGAAAAGCTTTTTCAGTGACGAACTCATCGTTAGAAAAGCTGCCTACGTTTTAATCGAACGAAATCACGAATTTAGTTATCTGATTGCGGTGGATCTAAAAGTTTATCCCGACGAAGCCGAAGAACAGCTGCAAAATCTTAAGAAACGCGTGGGTCAATTTGTAAAAATTCAATATCAAGGCAAGTGGCCCTTGAATTTTGGAGTCTGGGCCGACGGCGTCTTTGATTTTGCCGTCAGCCAGAAACCAGAACTACTTTTATACTCTAAAAAATAACATTTCACGGCTCGCTTATGGAATTTAGTTCAAAAAGAGCCAGGGAATTTTAGAGGACAACCTCAAGTTTATTTTGAGATAAAACCGCTTCTGTCGGTGTCAGATCAATAATGTGCGGAGAGATCTTTAGACCTTTTGTTGATGCCTCACGCAACAGACGGCCATACTCTGGATCAATATCATCAGCCGGCGAGAAAGTAGCACAGTCATGACGTTGAACTGTGAACACCAGCTCAGCCGTGTGTCCTTGCTCCATCAATGCCATCAGCTCGCGCAAATGTTTTTGCCCACGTTCCGTCACAGCGTCTGGAAACTTCGCAACACCGTCTTCGCCCAAAGTTACGTTTTTCACTTCGATGAAGTGCATTTTATCAGTGTCTTTTTTCTTTAGTGCGAAATCCAATCGCGTCTCTGCAGAAATTTTGTATTCCGGCTTAGCTTCATGAAAAGAAGCCCAATGCGCAAAACCTGGAACTTCGTTTTCAGATTTACCGATGGAGTTTAGGACGGCCTCTTTAACAACTGTATTGGGAGTCGCCGTATTCACACCCACCCACGAACCCGTCGGGGACTTGATCATCTCCAGGGTGAATTTCAACTTACGCTCTGGATTGTCTGATTGTGAAAACAGACACAACTGACCTGGGTTATTGACGCTTTTCATACTTCCTGTGTTGGGAACGTGCGCCACAATGGTCTGCCCCTCGAACTCGATGTCGGCAAAGAAGCGTTTATAACGTTTTAGGAAGGTGCCTTCCTGGAGTTTACGAGAATATTTCATGGGACCCCCAAAGTGAGTTGTAAAATAACAACGCCAGAGCCGGAAATTCAACCCTCAAACCGCTATGTTGCAGAGGGAAAAACAATTCATTTATGCATGGCATTAATCGGTGCAAATGAGCCCCCATCGCAATAGAAGGGAGTGTTTGATTTTAAAGGCTAATATTGAAAGGAACTCCCTGTATGGCAACTGATGTAAAACTGCCTGAACTTGGCGAAGGCGTCACTGAAGGTGAATTGGTTAAATGGTTGGTTCAACCTGGTGATTCTGTAAAAGCAGATCAACCTATCGCTGAAGTATTGACTGACAAAGCAACTGTAGAGGTTCCATCTCCAGTAGCTGGTACTGTAAAAGATTTGAAATTTAAACCGGGCCAAGTTGTTAAAGTTGGTTCGACGATGATCGCTCTCGATGCTGGCGCAGCTAAAGCGGCGGCTCCTGCTCCGGCAGCAGCGGCAGCTCCAAAAGCAGCAGCTCCTCAAGCATCTACTCCAGCTCCTGCAGCTGGTGGTAAAGCACAAGACGTAAAACTTCCTGAACTTGGTGAAGGCGTTACTGAAGGCGAACTAGTAAAATGGTTGGTTAAATCTGGTGACTCTGTGAAAGCGGATCAAGCGATCGCTGAAGTTCTAACTGACAAAGCCACTGTTGAAGTTCCGACTCCAGTAGCAGGCGTTGTTGGCGAATTGAAATTCAAAGCCGGCGACGTTGTTAAAGTTGGATCTACAATGATTACTTTGACAGGCGCAGGTGGTGCGGCGGCAGCTCCGGCGGCTCCAGCTCCTCAAGCTTCTGCTCCGGTAGCAGCGGCCCCTGCGGCAAAAGCAGCTCCAGTAGCTACTTCTTCTGCAGCGACAGCAAACGGCATCTTCCCGCCTGTTGCTGATTCTAAAGTTCTTGCGACTCCGGCGACTCGCCGTCTTGCTCGCGAAACGGGTGTTGATATCAACGGTCTTTCTGGTTCTGGTCTTGCGGGTCGTGTAACTCGTGAAGACGTTTTGGCAGCGGGTGGCGGCGCAGTTGCGACGACTTCTTCTGCAAAAGCTCCAGCAGCTGGTGGCATGACTATTCCAAGACCTGCTTACCAAGGCCAAGCAGGTGCCGCTGAAGAGCGCGTAGCTCTTATCGGTATCCGCAAACGTATCGCTGAAAACATGCAGCGTTCAAAACAAATCATCCCTCACTTCACTATCATGGATGAAGCTAAGGTTGATGCTTTGGTTGCGCTTCGTGAGTCTTTGAAAGACTTCGCAGAGAAAAACGGAACTAAGATCACTTATCTTCCAATCGTAATGAAAGCTATGGTTGCGACGATCCGTGAATTCCCAATGTTCAACGCATCTATCGACGATGCTGCTGGTGAAATCGTTTACAAAAAATATTTCAACATCGGTTTCGCAGCTGACACTCCAACAGGTTTGGTTGTTCCAGTTATCAAAAACGCGGATCAAAAAACGATCTTGGAAATCTCTAAAGAGATCATCGACCTTTCTAAACGTGCCCGTGATGGCAAGTTGAAACCAGATGAAATGAAAGGCGCTTGCATCACTGTGACGAACATCGGTTCTATCGGTGGTACTTACGCCACTCCAGTGATCAACCACCCTGAAGTGGCGATCCTTGGTATGTACAAAATCGACGAAAAACCGGTTATCAAAGATGGCCAATTGAAAGCTATCAAAACGATGAACTACACAATGACTGCCGATCACCGTTTGATCGACGGCGCATTGGCTGCAAGATTCTTGGCTGCCTTCATCGGCCGCATCGAGAATCCAGGTAAACTAATGGTGGAGATGCTATAATCATGGCTCAATCTTTTGACGTAGTAGTAATTGGTGCGGGTCCCGGCGGTTATGTAGCAGCGATCCGCTCTGCTCAACTTGGTTTTAAAACAGCAGTTATCGAACGTGAATTCTTGGGTGGCGTGTGCTTGAACGTGGGTTGTATCCCATCTAAAGCGATGATCACTGCGACTCACCTTTTGCACAAAGCTCAACATAACTTCAAAGATATGGGCTTGATGATCAAAGGCGATATCAACGTTGATATGAAGCAACTTGTGAAGTGGAAACAATCCGTTTCTGACAAAATGTCGAGCGGTGTGGGTCAACTTCTTAAAGGTTACGGCGTAACTCACATCAAGGGCGACGCTGAATTCAAATCTTCTAAAGAAATCTCTGTTAAATCATCTGCAGGTACTGAGTCTATCACGGCTAAGTACTTCATCGTGGCAACAGGTTCTCGTCCAATTGAAATCCCAGGATTTAAATTCGACGAAAAAGACATCTGTTCTTCGACTGGCGCATTGGCATTCGACGAAATTCCAAAACGTGTCGCAGTTATCGGTGGCGGCTATATCGGTCTAGAGATCTCTTCTTACCTACGTAAATTGGGTACGGAAGTGACTGTGATTGAAGCTATGCCTTCATTGCTTGCGGGTGTTGTTGATCCAGATTGCGCAAACATCGTTGTACGTAAGCTTGATAAAGCCGGCGTAAAAATCATGTACGGTGCAAAAGCTAAATCTCAGAAAAAAGCTAAAGACGGCTACGAAGTTACTGTTGAGATCAACGGGAAAGACGAAGTTGTTAAATGCGATAAGATCCTAGTAACTGTTGGACGTCGTCCGAACGGTGACCAAGCTAATTTGAAAGCTGCGGGTATCGCGGTTGACGAGCGTGGCTTTGTTAAAGTGGATGCTCAACGCAGAACAAACGTTCAAAACATTTTCGCTATCGGTGATATCTGTGGTCAACCAATGTTGGCTCACAAAGCTTCACACGAAGGTGTGTTGGTTGCTGAAGTTATCTCTGGCGCAAACCGCGTTTATGACGCGAAAACAGTTCCAGCAGTTGTCTTCACAGATCCAGAAATCGCATCTGCAGGTATGACTGAAGCTGAAGCAAAAGCGAAAGGTCACACTGAGCTTAAGATCGGTAAATTCCCATTCGGTGCTAACGGCCGCGCTGTGAGCATGATGGAAACTGAAGGCTTCGTAAAAATGATCGCTGATGCGAAAACTCACGTGTTGTTGGGTGTTCACATTGTAGGTCCTGAAGCTTCTAACTTGATCTCTGAAGCAGTTCTTGCGATCGAAATGGGCGCACGCATTGAAGACTTGGCTCTTTCAATCCACCCTCACCCAACATTGGGCGAGACGATCATGGAATGTGCTGAGGCAACATTGGGTCACGCGATCCACATCATCCAAAAGCCACTTAAAAAATAGGTGCCAGGTCCTACTTCTGGGCCCAGCGCGCAAAAAAGGGAGTTCACTCGAACTCCCTTTTTTATTTTTACATATCCAGAGGATTGTCGGACTTTGGTTTCGCGGTTTTTTCTTTACCGAACAAGATGTCCAAGCTCAGATTGATCGTCGTTGTCGGGGTAAATCCATCGTCGTACTTCCACGCGCATAGTGGAGAAATCTCCACAAAGATCCAATTTAACTTTCTGAAACCCGTACGATAAGTAAAGCCCGCCGTATAGGCATCCGTGTACATCTCAAGCTTGATCGAGCGCATGTTGAATCTTAAATCAAAAGAGAAAAGGCTTTTATCCTGAAAGCTATAGATCCAGGAAGGCCCTTGCGTGGTACCAAAGACCGAGGGGTGACTCATGTACCAATTCGCTTCATTCACGAAACGTAAAAGGAAATAGCGACTGTAAGCATAGTCTGATGCCAACGAGACTTTACTGGCCCAGTACGTTTGCGAATCCCAACCGATCTCGTCGAGTAAGTGATGGACCACATTCCCCGTCAGATAATTTCGACTGGCGCGAAGCTTTCCGTAATAACCCACCGGCCACGTCCAACGAATCCCCGTCTCAGTGGCAAAGTCCCAGGGATTTTGCTCTTTAAATTCTTCAGGAGTGATGAAGTCCTCGTCAAACATGGGAGCAGGTGCTTCCCCAGGCTTACGGTTCCAGTAATCATTAAACGCGCGCTCTTTAGCTTTCAAATTCGGCAAACTAAGAATAAGGGATGTCGATAACGTGTTTTCGTGTTCGCCCGTTGTCGCATTATACAAAACTCCCGTCGTGAGCTTTAAGCTGCTCGCATAGTACTCATCCAAGGCACGGGAGTTACCGAACAATCCATCGACTTTGTTCGCAAGTAGGATCACTCGATCCGACACCACTTTGCGTGTGGATCCCATGATTCCGCTATTTTGATTATTCGTTTTACGTTTCTTGCGAGTTTTCTTAGAGGGAACAGAGGTCGTCGGTGGAACTTGATTTTGAGCCACTTGTGTACCAGGAACTTCAGAGACGGCATTTACGTCCGAAGTTATCGGCGCAGTTTGCGAATACGCTGGAGAAGACAAGAGTGATAAAACTAAGACGAGCCTAAGCGACAAATAAACCTCTGACACTGATCATATAAGATCAGTGTCAGTTGTCACTAATTCATGTTTATCTTTCAACGATTGCTGTTACACCCATGCCGCCAGCGGTACAGATGGAGATCAATCCGCGACCACTGCCTTTTTGGGAAAGCATTTTCGCAAGAGAAACCAGGATACGGCCACCTGTCGCTGCGAATGGATGTCCAAGAGCCAAGGATCCACCATTCACATTCAGTTTACTGCGATCGATGGAACCGAGTGCTTTTGTCAGACCCAATTTGGTACGGCAATACTCTTCAGATTCCCATGCTTTCAAAGTGCAAAGAACCTGACCCGCGAAAGCTTCATGAATTTCATAGAAGTCAAAATCCTGCAAAGTCAGTCCGTTACGCTCCAGCATGCGAGCGACAGCATATGTGGGCGCCATCAACAGACCTTCACCACCCACATAATCAACTGCCGCCACTTCGGCATCAGTCAGATACGCAAGCACAGGCAAATTATGTTTTTGAGCGAAGTCTTCACTGCCCAACAAAACTGCCGAAGCTCCATCTGTCAAAGCGGTACTGTTCCCAGCTGTGAGTGTTCCCGTGCCGCTTTTATCAAACGCGGGTTTTAGTTTCGCTAATTTCTCCAGAGTTGTATCGCCACGAACCAGGCTGTCTTTTTTCAACCCTTTGAATTCAAATACCAGGTCTTTAAAGAACCCTGCATCCCAGGCTTTCGCTGCATTCTGATGACTGGCTAAAGCAAGTTTATCCTGCTCCTCTTGAGAGATGTGCCATTCTTTCACCATAAGCTCTGTATGTTGGCCCATTGAAAGTCCGGTGCGCGGCTCAACCACCACGGGGAATTTTGGCTTGATATCATCGATCGAGATCTTGGCGAATTTACCCAAGCGACCCATCAATGTTTTTTCTTTTTGCGCATCCATCAACTTCCAAGTGAATTCGTGAGGCAAAACACCTTGAATATCACTGTTCGTATCCGTACCGCCGGCGATGCCTGATTCAATTTGACCAGCGGCGATTTTCAAACCGATATGCCAAGCTGTTTCCAATCCAGTACCGCACGCTCTTTGCACATCATAACCTGGAGTATGAGGATCAAGGCCCGAGCTCAAGACGCTTTCACGAGTCATGTTCCAATCGGCAGCATTTTTCATAACTGCACCCGTGGAAACATCACCCACACGAACGCCTCTGATGTTTGTTTTATTCACAAGGTCTTGCAATACAGCCGTCATCAATTCCTGATTAGATGTACGTACGTAACTTGTTTGAGACTTAGTAAACGGAGTTCTGGAACCTGCTAGAATCGCGATGGGACGCATTTGTTTCGTTTTCATACATAGTCCTTTATGAAGGCTTGATTTATCTACCTATCGGTAGGTAGAATATACCTAATCAAACACCGACGCAACCCCCAGAAGTAGGTAAAAATGGAAACAAAGGCCCAAGCCATTGAAATTGCCAAAAACCACCTCCAATTGAGGGGTTATAACGGCTTTAGCTTCCAAGACATCGCCGATGAGCTAGGTATCCGCAAGGCGAGCCTTCATTACTATTTCGCCTCAAAGGAAGACTTGGGACTTGCCCTGATCGCCGACTATACCCAGTCTTTTCAACATTGGTCCGAAATGCACGAAGATCGTGAACCTGTGGAAAAAATCAAAAAGTTCATCGACATGTACAATTCCTTTTCCCAAGACGGACTTAAAGTTTGCCCTGGCGGCGTGCTGTGCATCGACTACAACACCCTCCCGCCCAAACTTAAAAAGACAGTCTGCCAATTACAGGAACAAATCCAAGACTGGCTAACCAAGGTAGTAGCAGAAGGAATCAAATCCAAAGCTCTTAAAGCGACACTGAAACCCAAAGAAACAGCGACGCTGATTCACGCCACGACCCAAGGCGCCCTGCAAATCGCCAGAATGCAAAACAACCCCAAAGCGATGAAGGCCACTTCCTTGGCTCTAATTTCCCTAATAGAAAAATAACAGCCGCCTCCAGGAAACAAAAAAACAGCGGCTTCCAATCCAAGAATTGCCTTAGAAACATTACTTTGATGACTACTTACAAAGTTTTGATAAAATCTTACTTCTCGGAGGATGTATGGAATTTATCTATCATGGAGTTCCAGGTAGCTTAGAGGGTAAAATACTGTATCCTCTTTTTTCTCTTAAGGAGAAGTTTCCGTCGTTATTTGATGCTGAAATCAAGAAGTATGACGATCACCCGAAGAGAAAAGAATTACCTTTTAAGCAAATAAGCAAACTCAACTGCCCACGAGGCGAAGTCTTGCATTTTTCTCCGATTCATCCGTCACTTATTTTTCATGCTTTAAAGACTGTTTTTCCAGAAGGTAACCACTCAGTAAAGTTTTTTAAAATTCCGATAACTAGGGCACAAGGTCTCTCAATTGCATTATTCGATATGAATCGTGAAGGCTATGAGTTCGGTAAAGAAGACCCAGATCATGTTTTTGATTTAGTAAGCGTTGAGGGTTATTGCGAACTCAAAGTCGTTCCTCCCGAAGCCTATACATTTTTTAATGAATGGAAAGAACGTGGGGAGCGTGGCGCACCCGCTTGGGGGAAAATTCCACACATTTTTATTAGAGGCTCTATAGATGTTACTGGATGCGAGATTATAGATTGGCGAGATCCAGTGATTTAAACAAATTATTTAACAGCCAAATACTAAATCAAAAGGCACTGACTTATTAATCAGTGCCTTTTGATTTAGATACTTCCAGGACAAGCTTGCTAAGTTATTCAAGCTAATGGCGAGGGACTAGGTGTGCTCGTGATGCAGCGACCTCCGTAGGCGCACGATGCGCGAACCGGCGCAGCCGGCGACGGTGTGCCTGGAAGGCGTGTCGCGGAACTCACAAACACACCTAGTCCCTCGCCATTAGCGGCGCATACAACTTCTAGCCCAAGCGAACGTCCTGAACATATGTGAACAAGCGTGAGTGTGGTTCCAGTTTGGTGCTACCCTACAGTCCAGTCCCATTTTTCATGGAGGAAAAATGAACCACGTTTCGCGCGTTTTTGTCGTGCTTGCTATCATGCTGGCATCTACTTTCGCTTCTGCATCTCAACAAGTTAAAGAATGGAACATGTTGGTCTTCCTGAACGGAAACAACAATCTTGATTCATTCGGTCCGATGAATATCAATCAAATGGAACAAGTTGGTTCCAATGAAAACCTGAACATCCTGGTTCAGTGGGCATCAGCCAAAAAAAGCAGCGTTTCCCGTCTGTTAATTCAAAAAGACGACGAAACGAATAAAGTCACTTCACCAGTTGTACAAAACATGGGCGAAGTTGATATGGGTGACTGGAAAGAATTGGTCAAATTCGTAGAATGGGCAAATCAAAATTATCCAGCGAAAAAATACTTCGTGGTAGTTTGGGATCACGGCGGTGGCTGGCACTTGGCTTCAATCCCTGGCATGAAGCCGATGGATATTTCTTGGGATGATAACACAGGCAACAACATCACAACTGAGCAGCTTGGTCAGGCGATGGCAGAGTCGGCAAAGATTCTCGGCCATAAAGTAGACATTTATTCTTCTGATGCTTGCTTGATGGGTATGGTTGAAGTTGCTTCTGAAATGTCGGAGTCAGTTCAGTATTACTTGGGATCTCAAGATGTAGAGCCAGGCGCTGGTTGGCCCTATGCGACCTTCCTGACTAAATGGGCGCAAAACCCAATGATGAGTACTGCAGACCTTGTTAAAGTTCACGCCGCTGACTATTTGGCAGCATACAATGGCGGAGTTTACGGCAATCGCAAAGTGACTATGTCTGCTTACGATCTATCTCATATCGATTCTTATGAACAATCTTTGAAACAATTGAGCGCAGAGTTCGCAGCTCTGGACAACGCCTCTTTGGCTAAGGTGGCTCGCTCTGCTAAGAACGCAAAGCTTTTCACTTACTGGGATTACCGCGACGTGATTGATTTCATCGACCTTGCGACAAAAAACGGAATCACAACTCCAGCGATGCAATCAGTTCGCGATGCTCAAAATCAGTTCGTAATTGCTAACAGCCAAAACCAAGATGCAAAAACTTGGGGGGTTTCAATCTGGCTTCCGTCCAACAGCTCGGACTATTTCGGATACATCGAACGCTATCATGGCTTAAAATTCAACCAGAGAACAAACTGGGCAGATTTAGTCACAAAGATCCAAGGTAAATAAAAAATCAAGGGGCCACCAAGGCCCCTTTTCTTTTTTCACACACTCTTGCGAAGAAAAATAATTCCAGCTACTCGTCTCCTCCATCAACTTTTCATGAGGAGACTAAAATGAAAAAATCCGTTTTGATGGCACTCTTAACCACTCTTGCCTTCATTCCAAAATCTTTCGCCGATACCACTCTCAAAAATATCACCGATGGCACTTCCCGCGAACGCGCCATCTTGTCACAACTTGTGCGTGTTCCCGTCGAAGACATTGAAGCCTTGGAAATTCAGATGATCGGCACATTTCCGACGATGACCAGTCACCATGGGTTTGATGAGGTCGTGAATGCCTTCACCGACAATCTTGCCTATGATGTCGCTCACAAATTTCTAAACCATCCTGAATCAGATGCGCGACTAAATTCTCCGCGCGCGAATAGCCAACCATGGTGGGCTTCAGATCAAACTTCCAACCTGCCTCAACAGGTCAGCCTACTGAACGTCTTCCTGCAGGCAAACCAGATTAAATCCGACGTGAGCCTTTATAATATCTTAGAAAAATCGATGACCGTAGATCCTGGCTTTTGTGACGGAGAAACCCGCCGCCAACGCCCCCAACACTGCGAATATCAAAAGTCCCTGATCTTCCTCCCCCTCACCAATGGCGCCCGCCTTATCAGGGGATACCGCGTTTACTGGTACTAGTAGTCGATTATGTCTTTGTAATAAAAGTTCCAATGACAGGGATTTAAAGCCCTGTCATACCGTCCGCATGAGTTACAAAATCAAAGATCCGTCCCCACTTGTTGAGTCTGTTTTGGTATTAGATAGTTATCTTTCCGAGATCGTTCGCTTAGGTGATAAAATTCAGAACATGGATTTGAAATCCGACTTCGATTTCGAACAGGCACAAAAGCTTATGAATCGCTTCGCAGAATGTGGCCAGGGTGTTTCTGATCAAGTTATTCGATTGTCGCAAGAACTGACAACGGCTCGCGCGGCCGCGGAAAAAGCAGCCGAAGTCGTCGCAGAGCGAGCGACCTTGCTTGAAAACCGCCACAATCTGCAGCAACAAAAAATGCAAGACTTCCGCATCCTGGGCGAGAAAGTCGCAGCATTGACGGTCTCCTTAAACGATTTAAAACGCCCTGAAGGCACAACACTTTCCGCAGAGGAACGTGTGAATTTAGCCGCTCGCCTGAACGAATTCGACACTCAGCTTGAGCCCTTAATTCAAGAAGCCAAAGACTTAAGAACCAGCGCCCAAGAAGCGAAAATCAAAGTTTTGGAGCAAAGCACAGAATCCCTGGTGCAACGACTGACCTCCGTCAGAAAGCATCTTGAGACCTTCACCACAGCCTCTCACTAAGCACCTACTGAAAAGAGAAAACCCAGCTAATACTGGGTTTTCACAATCCTATTTAAAATCGTCTTTTAAGCGCAATCAGCCAGCAAGCAACTCAAAGAATTCAGCTTTGATCCAACCACTTTTACAAGGACCCTTGTATTCTTGACGTTTAGGAATTGGCGAACCAACACCGCAGTCTTGACCTTTCTTGCCATAAACAATGCCAATGAATCTTTTGTCTTCGCTTGCAACACAAGAAGACACATATGTGTTCACATCAACTTTATCAAAATTCATTTTACCATCTTTAAAATAAATCAACGATGTCGTAGCCAATACGATTCCGTAACCACCACATGCATCCCACTCCGCATCCCCACCAACCATCACGTTCCCATCAATGGAAGCCGGCTTCCTGTTAGCCTCATCTTTTTTCTTAGCATGAGAAACAGACACCCCAAAAACTAACACCATAGCAACTAACACCTTAAACATTTTAACCCCTCCAAATTCCGTTATGTTTAATCATGCTAAGTGCACAAAAAATATTTCACAATACCAACAGACCAAATAATGGTTACCCCCAGGGCACCATAAACAAAGAAAAATCCACAACCACCGCGCAAACCATCACCACACCAATTCTATCTAAGATGAAGGCAACAACACGTAACCGAAAGATCTCCAGCAAGGGCTTTCTTTAATATCTGAACGCCGCTCCCTCGAGTCCCGGTGGCCTGCGGGCAGGGATGGAAACGCAGCGACCTCCGTGGGCGCATGGATGCGCGCACCCGCCAAAGGCGGGCCACGGTGAGCCCGGATGGCGTGTCGCGGAGTTACCATCCCTGCCCACAGGACACCGGGACTCGAGGGCGAACGAAGCACAAAACGAAAAAGAAAACCCCAGCTTATACTGGGGTTTTCGATTTTTTGAGATTCTAAAACTCTCTAATAATTATTTTACGCAAGAATAATAAACTTGGTATTGGCCTTGTGGAAGATCTGCGCTGAATACCATGTTCACGCCCGATACAGTGTAAGCACCAGCATAAGGTTGACCATCTTTAAGAACAGAGATCGATCTTACAGAATCAACTACTGGAGCACATGTCAGAGTGAATGTTTTTAATGTCTTACGAACACCGTCAGCGATACCAGATACTTGTGCTGCGTAGTCTGCGGCGCACACGTCACCGATCACACCACCAGTTAATTTAGAGATCTGTTCGTAACGGTAACCGTAAGCATAACCATTCGTAGACTTACAAGCTGTATCACCGGGACGAGTGATGATCGAGTGGAAGCTGAATGCTTTCTGACCACCATAAGTTTGGCTGATAAAGTTTAACAATGATTGTGGGTCATTTTTAGTGCCGTTTTTAGATTCATCTTCGTCAGAGATCGTAAGCACTGCCAACTGAGCGTCAGGGCGTACGAAGTTCACGTTGCCGCCAGTTTGGGACAAGGATCTTTCGATCGCACGGTAAGTTACATAGATTGCCTGTTCGTCACCGCTACCAACTTCAGATCTTTGCAAAGTTGCGCCCAACAGAGTTTGCGCTTCAGCGTCAGCCATTGCAGAAGTCAGGATGTATTGACCTTTTTTACCAGTCAATTGCACCAAGCGACCATCACCCAAAGTCACGTCACGTGGATCTGTCGTAGTAACCGCAATCTGCCAGTCCAAACCTTTGATCACACTCAAAAGATTTTTCACACGGCTGGCCATATTTTTTTGTTCGTATTCCATGGAACCGGAGTTGTCGATCACGATCAACAAGTCGACTTTTTTGTTCGGAGTAACTTGGACATTTTGAACAAGTGATTTGTATTTAGAAGACACATCAAAAGTAATGGATTTTGCAGATGAATGAGCCAATTTATCTGCTGCTGTAACTGCAAGGGTGTATGTACCAGATACCATGCTGGGAATCTTGATCGTGTTAGTACCCGCTGCACAAGCCTTAGATACGCCTGCAAACGAGCAAGTTACTTTATCGATACCAGAACCAACATCAGATACTGTGAAAACGATTTCTACGTCAGAACCTTCTTCAACAGTTGACGTTGGGTATTTCGCGAAAACGATTTCTGGACCTGCTTCGTCGATAAGAATGCTAGCATTCAAACATTCAGAAGTACGACCGTCATAGTCTTTATACATCACACTTAAAGCCACATTCTGATTAGTCGCAGCGCTTTGATACATCTTAGAATCAACGAACGGCTCGTAAGAACCATTCGAACAATCAGCACCCGTGGAAAGCTTCAAGTAAGCTGCGCTGAACACAGAAATAAATGAAAGTTCAAGATTAGCTGAGTCTGTTAGTTTCGCACCGTTATTGATTTGGAAGACCGCTGCTTCACCTGTTGGTGGAGCTGGCGTGGCCGAAGGGCTTGGTTCAACTGTAGGAGTTGGAGAAGGTTCAGTCACTACACTGAAATCGCTGTTTGTGTTGCTGCCAGAGCCGGCACTACCGAACTCAACGCTGCCTTGGTTTTCTAAACATGCCGTCAGGTTGAAAGTCATTGCTAGTAGTAAGGCCCATCCTAGATTCTTCATCTTCCGCTCCTCATGTGCGAGTACACCTACATTGTTGCGATATCTTCAGATGATTTTCAAAGCAATCTCACTCTGGGAAAGTTTCGTAAACTCCTTAGACAAAGGCGCGAAATTCGCCGGCTAAAAGTTCGTCACTCGCAGGAAAACTCAATCAGGGCGCGGGTTTGCGGCACTACTGTTGTTAGAATGTCTTATTATTGGAATGGCGGAGCCGAAGCCCTGAACTTGCGAACCAAAGGCATAATCAGAGTCTTGTGATTGATGCCGCTATCAAGGCAGACATCGAAAAACTCCAGCAAATCTTTGGTGGTATTAGACTCGATATCACCGTCAAGAAACGCCATCGACCAATCCCCGAAAAGGCGTTTATCACTGCGCTCTTCGATCAAAACTTTCAAAGTATGATTGCGATTGTCGCGACGGATGATGTTCACCAAAGATTGAATCTTGGCTTCGTCGCCCTCAAGGACTTGCAGGAAATAACCTTCGCGCAAAATAAGAACGCCCGAGATATCATCTCGAGCGTTGTTTTTACGTGAGGAATTCAGAATGTCACGGATATCAGTATAACTGAGACTCTCGGACGCGTAACTGACGTAAACGAGATGAAATACTGAGCTCATTATTTAGGAATCGCGAAATCTTTCGCCATCATGATAACAGCTTCACCTTTAACAACCATGTCGCCGTTTTCTTTAGTCACGTTCGTTTCAACCGTCGCGATGCCTTTTTCTTTGCGCATAGCCGTGATTCTGATGGTGATTTTGATGGTGTCATCGATAAAAACCGGATTTACGAATTTCATAGATTGACCAAGATAGATACCGCCCTCACCGATGCATTCGACAAGAGCTCTGGAAATCAGAGCTCCGCAGATCATACCGTGAGCGATACGACGGCCGAAACGAGTCCCAGCCGCGTAAGCATCGTCCAAATGAATAGGATTATGATCTCCAGACAATTCAGCAAATTGACGAACCATTTTATCCGTCACAGTCACTGTCGCTGAGTTCGTGAAACCTACATCAATATTTGGAACCTGCATCTCTTACTCCTACAAAATATTCGCTGCCAATTCTGCAAGTGGCGAACGTTCACCTTTAGTCAGTGTTACGTGTGCCGCAATTGCATGGCCTTTAAATCTTTCAACCGCGTACGTTAGACCGCTGTTCGCTGAATCTACATAAGGGTTATCAATCTGATAAACGTCTCCAGTTAGGACTACTTTCGTCCCCTGACCGGCACGCGTAACAATTGTCTTGATCTCGTGCGGAGTCAAGTTTTGAGCTTCATCCACGATCAGGTATTGTTTCGGAATGCTGCGACCGCGAATATATGTCAGCGGCTCAATGTTTAACATCCCCTGATTGATCAATTCCTGAGCACGACCGGCTGCTTTTTTGTCCGCACCCATTAGAAACTCTACGTTATCGAAAATTGGCTGCATCCACGGATTAAGTTTCTGCTCAATGTCACCAGGAAGGTAACCGATGTCGCGACCCATTGGGAAGATCGGACGAGAAACCAGCAATCTTTGGAATTGGCCTTGATCCAACGTTTTATGCAAACCTGCTGCAATCGCCATCAAAGTTTTACCCGTACCGGCTTTACCCACCAATGATACGAACATGATTTCATCATTCAGCAAGCAGTCCAATGCGAAAGCTTGTTCGACGTTACGAGCATGAATACCCCAGATAGAGTCTGCCGCTTGCATCAACGGAACAACGGCTTTTTCTGCCAGGCTGTAACGACCGATCGCCGAGTGATTTGGATTCGATGAATCCTTCATGATCACGTATTGGTTCGCTAAAAGTTTAACGTCTGTTTCAAAACGTTTTTCTTTATAGAAAGCATCGATCTGCGCCGGAGTGATGGCGATCTCTTGATATCCTTCGTACAAATCATCACGGTTGATATCATTGGCATCATAGTCAGTTGCGATCACACCATAAACGTCGGCTTTGATACGAAGATTGATGTCCTTCGTGATCAACTCAACTTTATAGCGAGGATGTTGTTTTTGAAGAGCTAGCGCCGTATTCAAGATACGGTTGTCAGCTTTTTGCGCATCCATCTCTGCCGGCATACCTGCAAGCATGTAGTCGGTGTTGATGTAAACCATGGTTTCAGAATTATCGATCTGAACACCACTTGCCAAAGAGCCTTTACCACGAAGCACGTCGATAAAGCGGCTGAATTGACGGGCATTTCGACCGTTCTCACCTTGGTCTCTTTTAAATCTGTCTACTTCTTCGATAACGGAGATAGGAATATGAACGTCTGCCTCTCCAAAGCGCATGATGGCCTGGGCGTCGAACAGGATCACATTGGTATCGACAACAACTTTTCTGCGTTTAGCTTTGCTCAAACAACCCTCCGTAGTTAGAGCCGGTGACGGCTCTTAAAAAGACAAATGGGACTTGCGGCATCCTAGCCTGCGGTGAGGTCCCACAGCTAAATTGCAACAAATCCCACGACTAAAGTCTACGGAAAAGGTTTCCTAATCGAAATTAAAAGAACTAAGAAATATTTGAAACTTGAACGTCGCCAGAGTCTGTTTTCAAAGACGCGCTAACGTTTTCGATGAACTTCACAAAATGATGAAGTGCAACATCATTCAAAGTACCCTTCACGAAGTTAGCACCATGACGAACAGTGCCTTCATCTTCGATCACGCGCACGTTGGAAACGTTGATTGTGAATGGGAAATAGGTGGAGTGGTTAAGATAAACACGCATCGCCACTTCTTCATCCATCTGGAATGAACCTTCTTGAAGATCCATATCGAAGGCCAAACCATTTTCAGAAATATCGTACAAAGCCACTTTCATCAGGCCTTGCTCAGGAAGAACCACGAACGCACCCACGAACTCTGTCAAAATGGTGCGCTTCACATCACGACGCTCACGACTTAGCATTTCTTGGCGAGCTTCGGTCATATCTAAGACCTCACCCTTGCTGCCTTTGTGGCCAATTTCCAAAGAATTCTGAGTTCTTAGGCGTTCTGTAATGTCTAAAACTTTCCCCATTTATCCCCCTGTATCGATAAAGACTTATCGGCAGAAAACGTTTCAACTTTAGCCACCTTGCACTTTGGTCCAGTTCCGGCTTAAAATGAGACAATGAAGAGGATCCACGCCTTTATATTCGTAACCATGGCGATCAGCTTATTGCTGCATCTGGGACTGATCACAGGAGTGATTGTCTGGGGTCCTTTATTTTCGCCGCCAAAACCAGAGACGATTGAGATCTCTTTGGATACGCCTCCATCAACGGCACCCTCCAAACAATCCAAAAACAATCAGCAGATTGTGCGTAAATCTTTGGTACCCGATCAATTAAAGGCACCAGACGACGAAACTTTGGCGAGATTTCTTTCCGAACAACGTCAGCGCGTGAAAAAAGAAATGCAGGCCTCTGACAACGGCATGACAGAGAACCGCACGAGTACATCGACACTTCCGAAAAAGTCGGTGACTCCTCCAAAGCAGGCGCAAAAAGCCCAGGAAAAAACTCAGGTCGATAAAAACGACACCGACAAAGACGGCTATCGCACAGTCGATATCACCAAAGAACTTGCCGAAATGAATGCTTTAAATCAGGGACAATCGACCGTGGGCGAGGCCTTGCCGACGGATGTAAAAATCGGATCGTTCACCGCTTTGAATACGGATCGTTATTTATTTTATTCTTTTTATGCACGCATCGAAGAGCTGGTTCGTTATCGCTGGGAAACTCGCGTGATGACGGCTATCAACGGGATGGATCCGGCGCTAGCGATGAACTTAAGTCGTCGCAACTGGAACACTCAAGTGGAGTTCTTGCTAGATAAAAAAGGCTTTTTGCAAAAAGCTATGGTCATGAAGGAATCTGGAGTTAAAGGATTCGACGCTGCGGCCGTGAATGCATTCAAAGAAGCTCGGGTCTTCCCTAATCCTCCTCAAGAAATGATCGAAGAGGATGGCTACATTCACTTACGCTACACATTCACGGTCAACTATGCGCCGCCCACTTTGGTGAACAGTCGCTAGCCTTGTTTTCTGGGAACAAATCTTAAAGCTGCAGAATTAATACAGTAACGAATTCCCAAGGGCGGAGGACCGTCATCAAAGACATGTCCTAAATGCCCATTGGAATCTTTCGCACGCACTTCCGTGCGAATCATGCCATGAGAAAAATCAGGTTTTTCGACCACCACATCCGGCGAAATGGGCTTCGTAAAACTTGGCCAGCCACATTCGGAATCAAATTTGTCATCGCTGGAAAAAAGCGGCACACCTGATACGGCATCGACATACACACCGGGCTCAGTGTGATTCCAGAATTCATTTCCAAAGGGTGATTCGGTGCCGTTCTCGACCATGATCCGATATTGTTCAGGGGTCAGGAGTTTTTTCAATTCAGCTTCGTCTTCGGGCAATCCGCACTTCAATACTTTTTCATTCATAGGACCATAGTAGGACTTCTGCTTCCTTTAGTCCAGAGAGCGGCGGATTTCATGTCACTCACCACTAAGCCTTGGTAATATCAAAGGAATATGAATAGATTTTTATTCTCTTCGCTATGTGCTTTGTTGTCTTTAACCGCATTTTCTTTTTCCGCCCACGCCATCAATATTGAGTTGGGTGCGCAGTACGGTCACAAGACACAAACTTATGACACGAACAACTACAATGAAATGGAATCCATCACGGGTTCAATGTCCTTCTATCTTTGGGAACGCATTGCTTTGGAGCTTAGCTACACCGATGCACAATCGGTCGTCGTTTCCAAAGCCTATGCTTCCGATCCAAAGCGTACGACGATCCAAAGATCACAAATTCTGGGCTCGGACTTAATCCTGATTTTGGCTGACAAAAAGGCTCTGTTCCAACCCTACATCAAAGGTGGCTTGGCGCAGATCAATCGTAAGCAAACAATCAAAATTGAGAATCAAGACACTTATGAAAACGAACCCGACAGTGCCGTGGCGCCCTCGTACGGTGTGGGTTTGAAAATTTCCTTAACAGACACTTTCGGTATCAAACTCAGTTACGACGCCTGGGAAACTCCGATCGGCGGCGGCTCTAAAACCAACGACTCTGCAATCCGGGCCGGCGTCACGTGGATGCTATAAAATATCTAGTAGTGCTGTTGCCATTACTCGCAGGTTGTCAGATTAATTATCTGGCAAGCTCGGGCTACAATCAGATGAAACTTCTCAATGCCCGAGTCCCTATCGAAGAAGCATTGAAAGATCCAAAAATCAGCGATCAAGAAAAACGCAAATTGGAATTAGCGCAAAAAGCCCGCGCCTTCGCAGAAGGCGATTTGCATTTAAAGCCCACAAAAAATTACACCAGCTATGTAAAGTTGGATCGTCCGTATGTCACCTATGTGGTGAGTGCTGCCTATAAGTGGGAGCTAAAACACTATCAATGGTCTTACCCCTTCGTGGGAAAAATGCCGTACAAAGGCTACTTCAATGAAGAAGAGGCAAAGATCCAAGAGCAAGAACTCCAACAAGAAGACCTCGATACCTACATGCGCGGAGTTTCTGCGTATAGCACGTTGGGTTGGTTCAACGATCCTCTGTTAAGTTCGATGTTGCGCTATAAAGATTATGATCTGGTAAACACAATCATCCACGAAACCGTCCACGCCACTTTGTACATCAAAGGCAACGCCGACTTTAACGAAAGCTTAGCCATGTTCCTGGGGAACAAAGGCGCCGAACAATATTATCTAAAAACTGAAGGCGACAACTCCCCCACACTCGCGCAAATCAAAAAAGATAACGAAGACGATAAGATCTTTTCCAAGTTCATCAGCGAAGAACTAAAAGACCTGGCAACTTGGTATAAAGATTTACCACCAGCAGAACACATCGAAGAAAAAAGAATGGCCCGAATCCAAGCCATCCAAGAAAAATTCAAAAAAGAAGTGCTCCCAACCATGCACACCAAAAACTACGAAAAGTTCACCACAGCAAAGCTAAATAACGCCCGCCTATTAGTATACAAAACCTACATGCAAGACCTAGCCGACTTCGAAACCCTGTACCAACAAAGCGGCCAAAGCCACAAAGTCTTCATAGAAAAATGCAAAGCCCTAGAAGGCGAAAAAGACCCCGCAAAAAAACTAAAAGAACTCATTGGCACGGCAAATGAAAATGAGCTTCGCGCCAATATCCCGTCACAAGAAATCCAACAGGACCAAAAGAAAAAACAAACCCAAATTCCGACACATTAGTGTCGGAATGGAAATTGGAAATTCGAAAGTGGAAATTAGAAGCAGGACACGCACTACGTGCGCGCAAATAGACGATTCGAAAATCGAAAAATAGAGTTGAACTTCAACTCCACCGGAGAAAGTAAGTCCGTACCTTTTCTCTCGAAAATCGAAAATAGAGTTGAACTTCAACTCCCCTGGAGAAAGTAAGTCCGTACCTTTTCTCCGAAAATCGAAAAATAGAGTTGAACTTCAACTCCACCGGAGAAAGTAAGTCCGTACCTTTTCTCCCTTTTCTCTTCGCGAACCCGTTGGGATCTCTAGCGACAGCGACTCCACCCAAGAAGGACAATTCGACACCGAATAATTAGTCTAGCTTTCCAAAACCGCACCACGCGCCCCGATGCGGAATCTTATGGCGACATATATATGATGCAATTCTGTCTGCAGGAATCTGGATGAGCAATATAATCGTTTATATCGAGAACGAGGCTTTCCGTGTTGGCTTAGGAGCGCCTCCGTCGAGTTCCGCAGTCCTTTGCAGTCAACACGAAGCCAATACAAAACCATCGAGCCACAAAAACTACGGAACCAATGCGAATATAATCGAGCGAGGACTGTCCGAGTAAGGAGGCGCTCCTAAGCCAACACGGAAGGCCGGCGCTGTCCCATAACAAACGCTTATACAACCCATAACAAATTCCGAAAAACATAAATTAAATCATATATTTAGAGCCATTTTGACTCTGCAGAAGTGGCACCCGTATTGCTATAAAGAAAGGCGTAGGCACGTTGGTTTGGGGGAACGAATTTACGATGTGCCGGGGGGAGCTGCAGAGCTCTTCTGGGAAAAAAATTCAGGAAGTTAACCGAATTTATACAGAAGCGAGTCTTATATGCAGAAAGATCTAATAGGGTTATCGGATCTTGAACTGGTTGAAAAAGTGAAATCTGGAGACAGAAGATCTTTTTCCGAACTCGTGAAACGACATCAGAGAAGTGTACTGCGACTGAGTTTGAGATTCATGAAGGACACGGATGCCGCTGAGGATGTGACTCAGGAAGCTTTCATCAAAGCTTACGAGAAACTAAATTCCTTTGAGGGTCGTGCTTCTTTCAAGAGCTGGTTATTTCAGATCGCGGTAAATACTGCACGTAACAAATTGCGAGAATTCAAAAGAGACACTGTTGATTTTGAAGACGTTAATTTGGCAGTAGATGCGGAGGCTGAAAACACTCTCGTTCACACGGCGGTTGCTGACATCCTTCAGAAAGAAGTAGAAAAGCTGCCGATGAAACAGAAAACAGCTTTGGTTCTGCGCGTGTATGAGGATCTTAGCTTTAACGAAATTGCTGATATTATGGAATGTCCATATGACACAGCTAAGGCGAACTACCGCCATGCCTTGCTAAAACTACGTCAGACTTTTGAGGAGCAAAATGACCTTAAGAGCTGGAGTGAAGAAGTTGGTGGCTTCTTCCAAACATTTGCAGAAGCGGAAGGATAAAAAGCGAATGGATCAAAGAGAGACCATGAATCGTTTAGATAAAGTCCGCAAAGGTCTTAAGGCGAATGACGACCTTGAGATGACTATGAGTGATGATTTTTTTGATCGGCTCCATGATAAAATTATGATGGAGGTCGAACAAAAGGTGATCGAGCCAACTCCGATGCTGATGCGACCGCGAAATATGTTACGCGCACATTGGCGTGGTTGGCTTTATCCTACCGGGGGACTTATGTCTGTCGTTCTAGCAGCGACACTCTTGGTTCCTCATATGGCAAAAGTAAATCAGGGTATGCAGCGTGCCGGCTTACTAAGCGATGGCCGCGAAAGAATTGTCACGGAAGCGATTTTATCACCTGAAGACTTGTCCCAGACTTTAATCTCCAGTCAGACGGAATCTGACTTTTTTGTGGACGTAGCCAGCGAATCATCTCAAACTTTAACGATAGCTAAACTCAATAAAATTGTGGGCGGTCGAGCAACACGCTGACCCTCCCAAGGGTGAAGATCGTGCGCTGGATTTTTTCTGCTTTCATTCTAACAACATTCTTGATGCAGCCTCTGGCTGTTTTCGCTGAAAGCGTACCGGCAGGTACTAAGCGAAATCAGCTTGAGGAACTCATGATTTGGAAAATGAGTGATGAGTTGAAACTTTCAGCGAATGAAGAAAAAAAATTCTCAGAGATCATCAAAGATCTCAATAAACGCAAATCTGAACTTAACAAATCTCTTCAGACATCCTTAGTATCTCTAGGGAACATCAAAGATTCCAAAAAACTTGAAACAGAGTTCTCTTCCTACAAAAAAAGCTTACAGGCTTTTAACAAAATCAGTGAAGAAGAACTGGATAAACTAAAACCACTACTGGGGACTGAACGCACTGTTCAGTATCTACAAATTAAGCAAGATATTGCGACAAGAATCAAAGCAACCTTGACCAACCCCGACACTCCATTGAAAGATGAGAAAAAGCCACTACCGGCTCCCAAATTAATCATCGAGTAAATTTAGTATGTCCCTGCAATTGTCATTTTCCATCGCCGACAAAACGACGACCATTTCGCTCAAAGGAAGTTTGAACGAGTATTCGTCTGCGCTGAATGGTGTGGAAGTGAATCCTCAATTCGATCTGAATCTGGATTTGAAAGATCTGGTGTCAATCAACTCGCTGGGAATCAGAAATTTTCACTCGTGGATTTATAGCATCGAATGTCAGCGTCTGCGCCTGCTTCACTGTCCGCGTGTTTTTGTCCATCAGCTGAATCTTGTGAGTGGATTTTTACCGCCCAAAGCAGAAATCGAAAGTTTCTTTGTGCCGTATTTTTCCGAAGCCTCGGGTGAAGAGGTTTCCGTGCTGTTTACCAAATTTTTGGAATACAAGATTGTGGACGGAAACGTTAAAATTAGCTTCCCGAAGGTAACAGATTCGAAAGGAAATCCCATGGAATTGGATGTTCTTGAGGAAGCTTACTTTAAGTTTTTGGGCGCATACAGCTAACTAAACAACTCCTGGAGCACTAGAGCCACGGGGATTTCACGGCTCAGTGCAATAATTAATGCAAAATGCGGATTTGTGTGGCGACATGTTTCCCAATCAAGGTGGTAATATGTCAGTGACATTTAAGATCTTTATTTCGACTCTTTTGTTAAGCTTTTCCGTTGCGGCAAATGCGGGAGATGAGTTGCAAAATGGTGGCGACATTATCGCATGCCCGGGCCTTGAAATTCCGTCTTACAGATCTTTGGACCTTTATGAAGGCAAGATGGTTTACAACCTGGAACCGGCTTTGATTGATCAAAGTGATTATCGTGTGATCGTCAGCAAACTTATTGATCGAATTGAAAAGTTTGATATCAACCGTGCAAATCTTTACCGCCTTTTCCTAAGAAATTTTCAAGCGGAAACGCAGATGATTACAGGCAGTGAGTTTGGCAACATCAAAGACGAAGGCTTTATCACTCTTCCGTTAGGTTGTGAGCTGCAACAAGCGGCCGCGCAATTTCGCAGGCCCACACCAGAAGGTATCAAATATATTTTTAACAGCGCGATTTGGTCTAACATGAGCACAATGACTCGGGCTGCTTTGGTGTTGCACGAAATCGTGTATCGTGAAGCCTTGATGCCCAAAACAGGTCCTGCAACATCAGCAAAGGTCCGCTATTTCACGGCATATATTCATTCAACTAAAATGTTAAACGGATCGAGTGCAGATTATGCGAAAGCAAAAGCTTTTGCAGGATTTAAATAATCAATAGCCTCTAAAGAACCACGCCGGGCTGGAGCATTTCACTAATGTTGAGCCCGTGGCTCCCGCGTTTTTACCAGTCCCACCTGCGACACTCAAAGTTCCAGCATAACTGCCAGTACAATAAATCGCGATACGTCCACCACCGCCACCACCGCCTCGAGTGTCACCATTTCCGCCTTTGGCGATAATTCCATTCGTTATAGAATTGATATTTTTAGCACTGATCCAAATACTGCCTCCGGAACCGCCTCCGCAATAGCCGTCATTTATCTGCTTTGCACCCGAAGCAGACAAGGCTGCACCTGAATTGACTGTCAGAGTATCGGAAATTATAAACTTGATATTGCCGCCAGCAGTTCCAGCAATACCATTGGTGCCGCATCCACCACCACCCGAACCCATATCAACAGGGGCGGTGCTAGAGCCGTATGCCGCACCTCCGGCGCCTCCAGAACCAGCACCTCCCGCTCCTCCGTAACCACCGCCACCACCACCTGATGTACTTGAGGTTCCTTTACCGGTGCCCGTGTTGGGGCCATTACCATCGATAGCAGTGACGATGGCATTCGCACTCAACGTCACGTTGCTATAGGTGTAGGTGCCGTTTTGAATTGTACTTGTCGTGGGAAATTTTAATTCGTTGGTAGTGGAGTTAATAACGACTGCAGATCCCACTGTCGCACCGTCTGCCCACCCTTCAGAACCATATGAAACGTCAAAACCCACAGTCGACGCGAATGAAGTCGTGTAGTAAACGGCAATTCGTCCACCACTTCCAGCACCGCCCACAGGATTTGATGATCCGTCCAGGGCCCCCCAGCCACCCATGGCTCCGATCGCTCCGGTTCCTGCAATTGAATCAGCTATGATCCAGATACTACCGCCCGATCCGCCTCCAGGAAAATCATAGTCATAGTCATACCATCCTTCAGTACCACTGGAAGTCAGAGTTCCATTCACAGTTAAGGTACCGGTCAGTACAAACTTAATAGCACCACCACCTATGCCTCCAACGCCGCCACCTACACCACCGCCTGAGCCCTGATCGGTAGGTTCAAGCATATTTCCGTAGGTTCCACCACCCACTATTCCTGCATAAGCACCACGGCCACCATAACCTGCCCCAGATCCATAACTTCCCGTGGTCGATCCTTTGCCAGTACCCAGCCCTCCTCGTGATCCATGCATATCATTCCAAAGCCAGACAGAATTATTGATCGTGACGTTGCGAAAATTATAAGTGCCATTGGAAATCGTGGAATTATTTTTAATCAGCAAATCATTATTAATGTAATCAACCCAAAACGTGGAACCTTCCGTTCCCTGCATATAGGGACTTCCAGTTCCACCGTTGGCAGTCGCTGTTCCAGTAAAGGTGCTCGTCGCATAGCTAATAAGAACCCGACCTCCCGCACCTGGGCCTTTCGAGTTTAAACTGTTTGAGCCATTTGCACGAATGGTTCCGGCACCTGTCAAAGTCGCAGCTTTAATCCAGACACTTCCCCCAGCGCCACCACCACCTTTAACTCCTGCTGCCGAGGAGTCAGTTCCATTCATCGTGATTGTACCGGCCACAGTCATCGTTCCAGATACATCAAATTTAACGGCTCCACCACCGGAACCCGAGCTGCTTTGCATTCCGCCCGGAGAACCTAATGTTGTGGGAGCCGTTGGATCTCCATAAGGAACACACAATTCATAAACATAATCGACGCCACCAAAGCCCCCATGACATCCACCGCCCGCCGATGTGCCATCAATATTTCCTTTGCCGGTCCCGCCTTGAGTTCCTGTGTATCCTTTGCCATCACCTGTGACAGTTCCGTTGATGGTAACCGTCGTCGCGTTAATGATGACACCAGTACCAGCCGTTGTGTCCGACAATAATGTAAGGGTTCGGGAACTATTCACCACGAGAGTTGCGAAAGTATAAGTTCCAGGATTTAGGGTCACAGAGCCAGTGATTGTGACGATACCTGAAGAGGTGTAGTCGCCGGGAGATTGAGTGACTCCCGTCCAACTGACATCAGCACGAGCGTTTACAACGGTAAACAGCATGGACATTAAAATCCATGCCTTCAAATAAATCCCATTTGAAAAAAACCGTTTAAACTTTTCCATAGAAACCACGTTCAACTTAGTTCGCGTAGCCACTGCTCCAATTTACGTAAACCTTTGTACCTACGCGCATGAATGAATAAACTGCATTTGCACCAGACGCTGTCGCATTGGCAGGCAAGAAATAGAAATTTCCTGAACCCGCTGTGCCTGACAAAGTATCTGGAGATGTTTGACCGAATGTACAAGACGCCGAGAATGTGGTGGAAGCCGTAATTGCTAAAGTATACACACCGCCATCACGCATATTCGAGAACGTCAGTTGCGAACCGCAGTTTGTCGTCACACTTTGAGTATTACCGCGGCTCCAGTCGATCGTTGTTGTCGTCCCGTTGTCGTAAGATGCACCACGGATCGAACCGTTTACTTCCAACTTATCATTCGCTGCTGCACCGGTACCGATACTCACGTTACCATTGGCTGAAGCCACTTGAATGCGATCACTGTTACCTGCTCTGATTTTAAAATCGAAAGCATCATTTGTACCGACACTTGCAGCGGCACCAAAAGAATTACCACCGTTCACCAGGATTCCTGCACCGGTCAATGTGGTTGCACCTGTACCACCTTTAGCAACGGGAACTACCGATCCAAAGTTCGTTGGATCCACACTGATTGTTCCCGAGCTTACCGCAAGACCCGTTCCGACAGTCACCACACCTGCCGTCGAAGTAGTTGCTGCATTCACGGACACAGTTGGCGTAGTTGTACCAGTGATTACGATTGGCAAAGTTCCAGAAACACTTGTCACGCCACCAGATGCTGCGGCCCACTTCACGCCACCCGCAGCTGTTGTATCTACAGTCAATACCTGACCATTCGTAGAACTTGCCGGAAGACGAACGTTATTTGTACCGTCAAAGACGATCAAATCACCTTTAGCAGACATTGGGGAAAGTGCATCGAATGCACCCAATTTCGTTGAAGCACCTGTACCGCCGCTTGCGATTGGCAAAACGCCCGACAAAGATGAAGCCACGATATTAGTCAGCAACGAACCATCGATCGCTGGAAGTTTATTACTTGCACCCACCGCCACGACTTTACCTGTTGTAGTTCCTGTATCGACAACCAACGAACCAGAGCTCAATGTTAAACCCGCACCGTATGACAGACCCAAATCTGAACCCGTCACATTCAGCGGAGCCGCCGTACCAAGGGCCGCATACGTTCCCGCACCTGTTCTTTGCACGATACCAGTACCTGTAATCGTCGTGATATCTGTCGCGGTTGGAGACGCCCATTTAATGCCATTTGCGGCAGCAGCATCAACAACCAACACCTGACCATCTGATGAACCCACTGCCAACGAAACACTGTTCGTACCGTTATGAGTAACGATGGAACCTTTTGCAGCCAATGGCGAAAGCGCATCGAAGCCAGCTGTTTTTGTCGCGGCACCTGTACCACCTTTTGCAATTGGCACTGCAGAAGGGAAGTTCGCTGGATCAGCACTGATAGTTCCCGTGCTGACGGCGATACCAGCACCGACTTGCACGACACCTTGTGCAGAAGTCGTCGCGGCATTCACAGAAACCACTGGAGTTGTTGTACCTGTAATGACAACCGGTAGAGTACCGGACATGCTTGATACGCCGGCCGATGGAGCATTGATCCACTTAACACCGTCTGTCGTATCAGCTGACAAAAGCTGACCCGCAGTACCCGGAGCCAAACGCACATTGTTTGTGCCATCGAAATAGATAATGTCACCTTTAGTCGTCAGTGGAGACAAAGCATCAAAACCAGCGGTTTTAGATGATTGACCCGTACCACCTTTAGAGATTGGAACTACCGCAGAGAAGTTTGCGGGATTCACAGCCAAATTGGCAGCGTCAACACTAACCAAGCCTGCTGTCACCGATAGGCCTGAACCCACCTGCATAATACCTTTAGCAGATGTGGAAGCGTCGCCAGGAGCAGATCCTGTCGCATCGTCAGCCATGGTCCATTTAGTACCGTCGTATTTAAGAATTTTTCCTGATGCGATGCCTGTCGTATCTACTGTCGCGCCTTTGATTTTATCAACAGACGTCGCACCTTGAGTACCACTGACGTCACCCACCAACGAACCCGAGAAATTCGTCACTGTGGTCGGAGCATTAATCCACTGCAAACCACCTGCAGTCGAAGAAAGAATTTGTCCTGCGGTACCACGAGCGATACGCACGTTGTTGGTGCCATCAGAAGTCACCAAATCACCGGCCGTCGTCAACGGTGAAAGTGCATCGAATCCCGCAGTTTTCGAAGACTGACCTGTACCACCTTTAGAAATTGGAACCACGGCAGAGAAATTCGCTGGGTTCACAGCCAGATTGGCAGCATCAACACTTACCAAACCAGCAGTCACAGATAGGCCAGAACCAACCTGCATGATACCTTTTGCAGATGTTGTAGCGTCACCAGGAGATGTACCTGTCGCATCGTCCGCCATGGTCCACTTAGTACCATCGTATTTAAGAATTTTTCCTGATGCGATACCCGTTGTATCAACTGTCGCGCCTTTGATTTTATCAACGGACGTTGCACCCTGGGTACCACTGACGTCACCCGCTAATGAACCGCTGAAGTTTGTCGCTGTCGCAGCACTAGCAGCCACTACTCCCGTCAATTGAGAACCATCGACGGCAGGAAGTTTTGCAGAGCTATCCATTTGCACGATTTGATTGGCAGCTGTACCGACATTCACTTTCGCAACACCCGACGCAATCGTAATACCCGAAAGAGCCGCACTTGTATCGAATTGCACGATACCTTTGGCAGAATAAGATGCATCCACTGGAGAACCACCGGTCGCATCGTCAGCCATTACCCAGTTACCGGACTGATATTTCAAAATTTTACCGTCAGCAATACCTGTCGTTACAACTGGAGAGCCTTTGATTTTATCAACTGAGGTCGCGCCTTGCGTACCACTCACGTCACCAACCAATGATCCCGTGAAGTTCGTTGCAGAAGTCGCACTTGCCGCAACGACATTCGTCAATTGCGAACCATCCACCGCCGGAAGTTTATTGCCAGTATCCATTGCAACAATTTTGCCCGTTGTAACCCCAGTATCGACAACCAAACTGCCAGCACTTGTCGTCAAGCCTGTACCATATGCCAAACCAATACTTGAACCAGTCACATTAATTGGAGCCGTCGTACCTAATGTTGCATAAGTACCCACACCGGTTCTTTGCACGATACCTGTGCCCGTCACCGTCGTAAGATCCGTAGCTGTTGGAGCCGCCCATTTAATTCCATTTGCGGCTGCTGAATCCACCATCAACACATGACCGTCAGTAGAACCCACCGCCAAAGCCACGTTATTCGTACCATCATGAGTGATGATACTGCCTTTCGCCGCCAACGGAGAAAGAGCATCAAAGCCTGCTTGTTTCGTGGATTGACCGGTACCACCTTTATTAATTGGCAAGATACCAGACAAAGACGAAGCCACGATGTTAGTCAGCGCAGAACCATCCACCGCTGGCAATTTAGCACTGCTGTCTAGTTGAACGATTTGATTTGCTGCTGTACCCGTATTTACTTTTGCCACACCCGCAGCAACCGTAATACCTGAAAGAGCCGCACTCGTATCAAACTGCACAATACCTTTTGCTGAATAAGATGAATCAGATGGAGTCCCACCTGTCGCATCATCAGCCATAGTCCATTTAGTGCCGTCGTATTTAAGAATTTTTCCCGTGGCAATGCCGGTAGTATCAACGGCAGCGCCCTTGATTTTATCAACCGACGTCGCCCCCTGCGTACCACTCACATCACCGGCCAATGAACCGGAAAAGTTTGTCGCTGAGCCGGCAGTCGTTGCAGAAGAAGCCACAACACCTGTTAATTGCGAGCCGTCCACCGCTGGAAGTTTCGCGGAGCCATCTAATTTAACGATTTGATTTGCAGCTGTACCTGTATTCACTGTCGCGACACCGGCCACCACAGACATACCTGAAGTCGCCGCGTTCGTATTAAACTGCACGATACCTTTTGCTGAATAAGAAGAATCCACCACCGTGGAACCCGTGTCATCGTCAGCAAAAACCAAAGTACCAGAAGAGTACTTCAATACTTTACCATTCGCCGCACCTGTGGTTACAACCGACATGCCTTTAACTTTATCCACTGACGTCGCGGATTGAGTTCCAGAAACATCACCTGTCAAAGAGCCTGTGAAGTTTGTTGCTGAACCCGCTGTCGTAGCAGACGTTGCTGTGGTTGCAGAGGAGGCCACGATTCCCGTTAACTGAGAACCGTCGATCGCAGGAAGTTTCCCAGTACCATCTAATTTAACAATTTGGTTGGCACCCGTACCTGTATTCACTTGTGCCACACCGTTTGTGACAACGATTCCTGATGTCGCTGCGTTGGTTAGAAATTGCACCAGGCCTTTAATAGTATAAGAGGCATCCAATGAGGAACCGCCACCGGCTGGCGTATCACACGCAAAGGCAGCGCCATTATAAGTCAGGAACTGACCCGTTGAACACGTCGACAAATCTGTTTTTCTAACGTAATCAGTGGCAACTAATCCGCCCAGTTTCTCTGCAGAGATGGCATTCGTTGCATAAGGCACAGAACGAATCTCTGATGCCGGAACGATGTGATTCCATCCTGCTGTTCCGTTCGGATTGAATTGAACATCCAAAAATCTTTTGTCACTTGCTGACAACAAGAAAGTACCACCCTCAGCACACGATACGGTGCCAGAGTTATTCATGTACTCGTACACTTTAGAAGATGAGTTCGGAAAATTCGCAGTTCCATTTCCGATGGCTACGTCAAACAATCCATCCGCTGACACCGGAATCAAATCGGCTTGCTCACGCCAGATTGTACAGTTCGGATTGTTGCCGTGGGATTTATCAACCATGATCGAGAAACTAAAAGATGCCATGGTAAAGCCAGGACTGCCTCCACTAGCATTCGTAATACGACCCTGGTAAGAGAACGTAGTTGGAGCGGCTTGAGTGACTCCAAACGTAAACAGAGACGTGAACAGAATCACGATTCGTATTTTACAGAATCTTGAATATGTGTAATCTCCCATAAACGTCCTCCACGAACATACCGGAATCGACGATGACTCCGAACTATTCGGTGGGATTGGGAATTTACTAGAGATTACTCACAGATATCCGTTCACAAAGAGAAATGGGAACACCTTAGGAACCACTCAAAATGACTTAGGTCCTGTAGCAAAATGAAACGAACTGGCCGTATCATTGTTAAGTTTTAATTAATGAATTCTGAACAAATTTTTTTATTCCATCAAACGAGGTAGAAAAATCCTGAACAAAAACGTGAGGATTCACGTTATGAGACGGGTGTTTCCTTGGAGTCGCATCTAAATAATATTTAGTGGAGATTTTAAAAATATTCTTAATCTTTTAAACCGCAGGTGGATTTAAATTAAGGTCTCTTTATTGATCAAGAATTGCGTGCTCGGTAAAGATCTGAACAAAGATTTGCGGTCTGCTGTTTCCACATTCCCGTCTTACTATCCGGGTGACAGAACAGATTCATACAAGACTCTATCATGTATTCTCCATTTGGATCCATTCTCAGTGATGCCGGTTCGCACGCCTTCATTGCTTCGGCCAAAAGAGTTTTAGAATTCCCCATGGGATCGACGGACGGCACTTTAGGTTTTTGCGCAGCTGTATCTTGTGGTGCCGGAGTGGAAGCTTCTTCAGCAGCATCTGCTGATGATTGAGTGGAAGCAATTTCTGTTGAGCCACTGGATACAAAGCCAGAACTTCCTCCTATTAAATTGTCAGTTCCAAGCTTTGCACAATTTTGATACCCCAGAAGCAACACAGGTGTTCCAATCAATAACGCCAACTTGCTGATAGAAAGCTTCATTCCCCCTCCAAGCATTTTGAGTAAATGCAATTTCAGGGCTCACACCGTTTTCACCATCCTTGCCGTACAGATTGATTTGCAGCTGTTGATATTTTTAAATTCGCCCAGTTCCTAGACATGCCCTTCCCCCTGTTTCCACGCACGTGAAGGGGGTAACGTGCCTCCTGGCTCACGCCAGCGCGTTTAAAACGGCAATTCAAAAGGATCTAGGGAATTACTTTGATTAAGTTGTGGACGAATCAATTTGAGATACTGGGGTCGATGAGGTGTCGAATTCACGCTCACTCACATCGGTCAAAGGATAAAGGTACATAGAAAGATTATAAACTTCGGTCTTAGGGCCCTCTTCCAAAAGCAAACACATTTTACGTCTGAACTGGGTCAGCATTTGTTTTGCTTCTTCGATCTTGGAAACATTGATGGGCATCGTGATTGTGCCAAAGTGACGTTTCTCCATCGGAACCGTTTTCAAAGCTTCTTCAGACTTTCTCAAATTGGCCACGTGTCCTGCGACGATGGCAGAACTAGGAATATCAGATGTCGTTGTCAGTTGCGACGGGATGCGCACCCAGCGGCCGTTTTTCATTTTCAAAACGCCTTGAGATTCCAAAAGATTCAAACACTCTTCCGTTTTTTCCACTGACAAAGCCAGACGTTTTGCAATCCACTCTGTCGAGCTTTCAAAATCATCGGTCTTCATCAGGTTCAAAATCGCATAAGGTTCCCAGCTGGTAATCAAACGCAGCTCTTGGTTTTCCAAAACTTTTTGGAAGTTCATGCGTTTTGCGCGAACCGTAACGAAACTAGAAAGAGTAACTTGCTCTTCCTGAGTTAAACTCAAGCCGTAGGAAATTCTGTTGGAGTAGTGATCACTGAGGGGACGGCGTTCATGAAAAATTTCGTTCAAACGACCCGGAGAAATTCCCGCTTTTTGCGCGAGAGCACGCATCGAGAAACGCGGATTTTTTTTCTGCATCTCTTCTAGCTTGGCGCTTAAAAAACGGTTCAAAGTCATGGGTGTCTCCTGGGGAGACACCATAACTTAGTGTTTTAAACTTTATCAAGCTCAACGCGTGGCGACTCTGCCAGATTCGCTCCAGCAGCGGCCTTTGAGAGGTGACCTGGAACTGACAGAGGGAACATTTGAATATTCAGAGAGTAGACTTCACTTTGTGTACCCTGCTGCAACAAGCGAAGGATACGCCCACGGAAACGCTCAATCATGCGCTCTGCCACCGGGATCTGTTGCGGATTCACCGTCAACGTGACACCCGTGTAACTCGAGTTCATCTCAAGCTCCATCGCTTGGCTGGCTTTTTCCAGATGCTTCTTATAGTAATCGCGACTTTCTTGATTTGCGCACTCGTAAGAAGTGATCAGACGGCGGTGAACAATTTCAATGCCGCGTTCTTCGTTGCGGATCAATTCCATGCGCTCAAGATTTTCTAAACCTTTTTCGACTTGTTCAGGCGTTAATGCCAAACGTTCAGCAATCCAATTTACGTCATCATTGCCATTTGCAATTCTGAGCAAATTCAAAATCGCATATTCTTCCCAGCCACCCATCAGGTTGCCGCTCTTTACACCCAACACGCGATCCGAATTAAAGCGACGAGACGTCACAGAGATATAGGATCTCAATTGCTGACGTTCCTCTTGATTAAGTCCCAAGCCGGTAGAGATCTTCTCAAAATAAAATTCGCTTAAAGGACGTTTGCCGCGGATTAATTCGCTTAGACGACCTGGCGTGATGCCGATTTTGTAAGCAACCATACGTAGGGAAATACGACGATTGGATTTACGAAGCTCTTCGAATTTGTTCATCATGAATTCTGTAATAGTCTGGTTTTGCATGAACACAGTATTTAACTAAGAAGTCATATTAAGCTATAAATCTCGCGGGGTTACGCTCACTAACTGTTCCCTCAATGAGGACACGGGAACGGGGTTTCCAATTATGGAACACTTTATAAAATGACCGAAGTTATGAGAATGACATAAAAAACCGAAAAGTTCTCAGGCATGAAGACACCTAAAAGAATCGGACAGTTTCAGATAATCAAGCGCATCGCAGAAGGCGGGATGGCGGAAGTTTATTTGGGAAAATCAGACTCAAGATTTGGTGTCAGCAAACTTGTCGCGATCAAAACCACTCTGCCGGATGAGCAAAATTCTGAAATTTTCAAAGACATGTTTTTTAAAGAAATTCGTGTCAGCGCAAATCTGAATCATCAGAACATCGTAAAAATTTATGATTTCGGAGAGCACAACAATCGCGCCTTTATGGTGATGGAATACATTCACGGAGTGACGTTGCGCGATCTGATGTCCTATCACCGCGACAAAGAAGATCCTCTGCCAACACCGTTCATATTATATATTGTTCATCAAGTGGCCTTGGCTTTGGCTTATGCGTTTCAGTCAGTAGATCCCCAAACCGGATCATCGCTAAAGCTGATTCACCGAGATATCAGCCCGCACAACATTCTGATCTCCTTTGAGGGAGAAGTAAAAATCATCGACTTTGGCATTGCCAAAGCGACAATGGATGGCGAGCAAACCCAACACGGACAAGTGAAGGGCAAAGTCGCCTATATGAGTCCGGAACAAATCAATCGTGAAACCTTAGACCACCGCACTGATATTTTCTCTTTAGGAATTGTCTTTTGGGAGCTATTGGCAAACACCCGCTTTTTTGCCGGCAACACGGTCGGAGAAGTTAAAGAATCGATTCGCCTGTATGATGTGGCGAATCTGCCAACAACTGTGATTAAAGATCGCTCGGAAGAATTACTGAATGTCTTACCAAGAATGCTTCACCACATCGCTCAATTTCGCGCAGAAGACGCGAACGAATTAGCGAGACACATCGGAACATTGCTTTCCACAAAGCACCCCGATTTCTCGGCCCTGTCTCTGGCAGATTATTTAAAAGAAGTTTTCTCAACAACGTACAGAGACACCATGGAACAAATCCGTCAATTCGTCATCGAAGACGATAAGACGATGACGATCAGTACAACGGCCACAGCTGAAGAAGTGATGTCGATGCTAACCAATAAATCCATCACAGCACCAACATTAAAACACATCAAGGTCCCAGCACCACCAGCCTACGTACCACCAGAAATGATCCCTCCACGCCCGAAGTGGACAAACCCATCACCAAACATTTTAAACATTCCAAACTTACCCCTAGGCGAAAACGGAAAATTCAGCAACCTTCTAAAAGGCGCACTAGCAATAGCCTTGCTATTGACGGTCGGCCTGCTTTTAGGAAAAGAAAATCTAGAAACCAAAAAATCAACGCCACAAGTGTACTACTCCAACGTCCCAACCCTAACCCCAATCCAACCAAGAAGAGCAGCCCCACAACCCGTACTCCCAGTACCCCCAAGCCCTTTCAAAAAGCCACCAACATACACCCACAAAAAAATACAAAAAAAGAACCGCCTCCCCGCCTCCCCAAAACCCGCGAAGCGCACCTCCCCATATCAAAAAAACATAAAAAACTAATCTAATTTCCCCTTCTCTCTCTCTTCTAAAGAGAACGAACGACGAGGAAAATCTAAAATCTCAACAGTCGTTTTTAATTTGAATACCGTTAGCACGACGGGAGCGCCTACCTTAGGCACAGCGGCCTACGCCTGTCGTGCAGCGACCTCCGTCGGCGCTGGATGCGCGAACCGCCAAAGGCGGCGACGGTGAGCCATGGATGGCGTGTCGCGGAACGATGGGCGAAGGCCGATGGGCCTAAGGCAGGCGCTCCCGGCGCGCGCAACCGTGAGCACAAATAAAAAAACCCGGCTGTGAACCGGGTTGAAAGTTTTTAAGGAGCGACGGTAACTTTGTTTCTTCCGCCTTGTTTTGATTGGTAGAGCGCTTTATCCGCTCTCTCGTAAAGCTGTGTCCACTCCGTCTCCGCCGCATATTTCGTAGCGACTCCGACAGATATTGTGACAGGAATTTTCTTACCTTCGAATACGAATTCGCTAGTTTCAATCGTATGACGAATACGTTCGCCGACTTCCGCAGCCACTTTTGGATTTGAGCCAGAAAGCAATAATACGAATTCCTCACCACCATAACGAGCAAAAAAGTCATTCGCGCGGATCAGTTTCATGATCACGATACGGCAAAGTTCTTTTAAGACATAGTCGCCACCTGGGTGACCATAGCCATCGTTGATTTTTTTAAAATGATCGATATCGAACGTCACTAAACTCAATGGCTCGTTCAAAACTTCAGAACGCTTCATCGCTTCAGGGCCTTTTTCGATCAAAGCACCTTTAGAGTGTGCGCCCGTCAAAGCGTCTTTTTGCGCGCGTTCATACAACGCTGAAGTACTCATCGCTTCAAGACTTCCTTTTTCCAGAAACTTGAAAATGACGTTGCCCGTTTTGATTTGGTCATTGTTCTTAAGCAGGCAAGAAGCCAATGGCGGAATTGTTTGACCATTCACCACTGTCTTATTTGTTGAACCCAAATCAATCACGGACACTTCGCTGCCATTCACTGCGAATTTCGCATGCGAACGACTTAAGCTTTTATCATCAATGTAAACTTGGCTTTCAACAGAGCGGCCGATTGTAATATCGTTCGCAGTGATGGGATATTGCTTACCCACGTATCCTGGGGGCCCGATCAAAACCAAAACTGCAGGAGGAACATCATCTGCCTCACGCAATTTACCTTTGAAAGTATCACTCGCAACTATACTGGTTTTTTCTAAATTATCAGAATCGTCATTGTTAGCCATAACGACAATTATAGGGAAGGGAGTGAAAGGTGACAATCAACCATCACTCCCCTAGTCTCTTGGACAGTTCCTCGAGAACCCGGACCTATTGCCGGGTCACCGGGGATTAGAACCAAACTTCGTACTGGTAACCTACGTTAAAGCCGTTTGATTTGTCCGCAAATGTCGGAGCACTGCCACCAATATAGTTGGCTCCTTGATTTGCTGTGTTCCAGAATGAATAAGAAGCGTAAGCCCGCATAACTGGACGTCCCCAAATGCTTTTCTTAAATGAAAGCTGTGGAGCAATCGCGATACGACCCAAATCGCGTGGACCTACATAACCACCGCCGGCATCTTTCTCGTTTTGATCTTCATAACGAGTGTAACCAACTTCAGTCGCCAATTGGAATCTGTCAGTGAAATAGTATACCGGACGAACACCGATACCCTGCCACTGAACGACATTGTCTTGATCTAAACCGTTGCTACCATAGCTCGCTGCAAAGCCTGCCATGAAAGCCCAACGATCTACGACATCCATCGACCAGTCTTCAACGAAGCGCACATTCCAGGCTTTGTTTTGCGCACGTTGAGATGCTTGAGAAGCATCTACCGCACTGTTACCGTAAACGTTGAAGTCTTTCATTGCGCCTTGACCGAATTCAAGGACCGCTTTGTTGTAACCACCCAGGCCTTTGCCTTCAAGTTTCGTCGCTAGAACGTAACCGTTTGTCGCTTCGAAAGTCGTTGTGCCTTGAGTGCTTTCTTTCGCCCATGCATACACACCCCAGAAGCTGATGTTTTGTTCTGCGAAAGCCGGGATTGTGGAGTATCTGAAATCCCAGATATTCAAAACTGGACGACCAATAGACGTCGTCGCGAAATCTTCATTGGCTTGAATCAAGTTTGCGATTGCTAACTTACCTGGGCCCACCGGAATGGCTTCAACACCGGCACCGACACCGGCCATCTCGCCATAGTAGTACCAATCGAAGATGAACAAATCGACGTCACGATAGAATCTCTTACCAACCCAGTATTCGATCGGGTTGCCTTCAAAGCCGCCGGCTTTTACGTAAGCTTCGATTTCAGATTTAGGAATAGAGGTCGTTACAGTTGCGTTTGGGCCTGAAGTATCAATCGTTTGAGTCGATTTACTGGATTCCCATTGACGTAAACCGTCAGAACTATACGCATAGCGTAGTTGCGTTCTGAAAAACGAAGGATCGGCCTCATCCGCTTTTTTGTGATGGAAGACGAATCCTAATTCAGTATAGAAGTCGCATTCATTTCCTAAACGTAGGAAATTACCCGGCAAATTCTTATTGCGGAAGCACTCCATTTTGCCGCCTTCTTGGCTGATCCCTGTTCCACCACGAAGATACGTAGTGAAGTCAGCCTCGAGAGCGTGCGCGTTATTTGCGACGAACAATATCGTAAGAACCCAAAAGATTTTTTTCATACCCTATTCCTTGAAAAACACGAGGCTTACCCATAAAGTCCCGCCCTGACCAGAACTGATGCATGGAATTAGCAAAAAAAGTAAGGGGATGCTTTGCTAGATCGACGCTTGAAACAACTGCTGACATTCTTTTTCACAGCGCTTTCATTTCTATTAATAGACAATGCATCTGCGGCATCGCCTGCGCGCGCGCAATGGTTGAGCTCGCAAAAAATGTTGGTCAAACTTCCTCAAGGCCTGCGTGTTGCCGACAACATGCTCTTTCAACTGGCCAACAGTGATATCAATTTCAGAGACGTTCCGCGCACTTATCCTCTTCCCGTCGTACAACGACAGGACAATTATGCCGTGGTCAGTACGGCAGGCTTAAACCGCCAAATGATCGAGGATTTGATCCATCGTCCTCTGAAAGTCTTTGTCACTAATGATCAAAATCAACTTCTTGATTCGACACCGATTCAGTACGCAGGCCTGTTGGATGAGCTTTACGCTTATCGCGGCAATGACTTAGGAGTGACGAATCAAGGTTCGCAATTTCAACTGAAACTGTGGGCTCCAACGGCATTTTCAGTGCGAGTGGCTTTGTTTGCTTCGCCGACAGCGATGCAATCAGATGCTGTACTAATTCCGACTTATCAAAATGGCGTTTGGACGACATCAGTTCCCCGTCAGTATCAAAATTTTTACTACCTGTATGAAGTGACGGTTTATCAACCCCTCACAGACCGTATGGAAACGTCATTGGTGACCGATCCGTACAGCATCAGTCTTGCGATGAACGGTGCAAAATCTCAACTGGTAGATTTGGATAGCGGCGAGTCTAAACCCTATGGATGGGATAACCTGACAAAACCTTATCTGAACTCTTTCAAAGACATAACAATCTATGAATTACACATTCGCGATTTCAGTGCGAACGATGAAAGTATCCCATTCGTGTACCGCGGAACTTACGATGCCTTCGCTCAAGGCTCCGGTCGTGGAGTGCAATACCTGAAATCCTTGGCGGACGCGGGTTTGACCCACGTTCACCTTTTGCCATTCAATGATTTTGGTTCTGTGAATGAAGATCGTACGACCTGGGAAACCATCAATGCCTCTTCGTCAAATCTTCAGGATGCCCAAGGCGCTCTATCGCAGATTCGTGCCCGTGATGCTTTCAACTGGGGCTACGATCCGGTTCACTTTTTTGTTTCTGATGGTTCTTACGCGATGGATCCGCAAGGCCTTTCGCGAGTGCGTGAAACTCGCACAATGGTTCAAGCACTCAACACTTTAGGTTTGCGTGTTGTTCAAGACGTGGTTTTCAACCACACTTATGAGAATGGTCTGACAGCATTCTCGGTATTCGATAAAATCGTGCCTCTTTATTATTACCGCGTGACCGACGAGGGTTATACCTACAACACGTCTTGCTGCGCCGATACAGCCAGCGAACACTTCATGATGGAAAAGCTCATCGTGGATTCTGTGGTTCACTGGGCAAAGAATTATAAAATCGATGGCTTCCGTTTTGATTTGATGTCTTTCCACTCCCGCTCAACTTTGATGAAAGTGAAAGAAGCTTTGCGCTCTTTGACTTTGCAACGTGATGGCGTGGATGGTTCTCGCATCTATATATATGGAGAGGCATGGCCTTTTGGTTCTTTCTATAACCAAAATCCTCAAGAATCCATGAGCCAGTTGAATGCCTATGGATCTGGGATCGGCTTCTTTAATGATCGTCTGCGCGATGCTGTTCGCGGTGGAACGACAAGCTCTTCTGAAAAATCAGATCAGGGCTTTGCAACTGGTTTGTATTTTGATTTCAATCAGGAACCTGCAAACCAAAACACTCCCACAGACATTCATCAGCAAATGGATAAAATTCGCCATTTGGGTGATGTGATCAAAGTGGGTCTTGCTGGAAATCTTCGTGATTTCTCGTTCCGTGAACACTATGGAAATGTGATCCTGGGCGGCAACCTGCTTTACCGTAACAGTCCGGTCGCAACTTCAGCGGAACCGATTGAAACGATCAATTATGTGTCGGCTCACGATGGTTATACTTTGTGGGATGCGGTTCAAGCGAAAGCGCCTTTCTATACTCGTGGTCGCATACCAGAAACAGCGACAGCTTCAGAACGTCAGCGCATGCATCAGTTAGCTATGGCGATCCCGATGCTCAGCCAAGGTATTCCTTTTATGGAAGCCGGAGTTGAACTTCTGCGCTCTAAAAATGGCGACCAGGATTCCTATGATTCTGGCGACTATTTCAATCGTATTAATTGGACTGGAAGCGATAACTATTGGGGTCAGGGTCTGCCACCCGCTTGGAAGAACTATAATGACTGGGCTTTCTGGCAACCGCGTCTGCAAAACCAGGATTTGAAAGTCACTCCGCAGTTGATCGCGCAAACGGCGAACTACTACAAAGGACTTCTGCGACTTCGTAAAGGAAGTTCATTGTTTAAGATGAACTCTTTGGAAGAGATCATGAACGGATTGGTGTTCCTGGATAACGAGAACACGATTGATCCAGGCCTCATCGCCATGGTTCTGCACAATCCTAAAGAAGCACTTTTAATTATGTTCAACAGCTCGAGAAACCCTCGAGTCTTTTCTCACAAAGTACTGAGCTACAACTGGGGTTACGACCCTGCGTTTGGACCGAATGTGGATCCTTTGCTTGCGCAAGTGATCCTTAATCGTGCTCAGTCTCAGATTCAAATCCCAGGAATGACAACAGTAGTGTTGCGACTGGCAAAGGGATCTAATTTTACGGGTGTTAAGTAATGCGCTATTATTTGTTTTTATTGATCACGTTCTGTTCGATGGCTGCTCAAGCGGAGAAAATCCGTATTCACGTATGGCACCAAATGATCTATGGCCACCGTCAGGTCTTGGCCGAAGTTCTTAAAGAATTTGAAAAACAAAATCCCGATATCACGGTTCAGGCGACTTATCGTGAAACCGAAGAACTGCGCAGTGGTTATCAATCTGCCGCGATGGGCGGTTCCGGTCCGGAGCTGGTTTATGGTCCTTCTGACCAAATTGGCCCCTTTGCCACAATGGGTATCATCCGTCCTTTGGATCAAGTTTTAGATCCTGAATATTTCAAGCAATTTGATCCGCTGGCGGCTCCGACTTTCGATGGCAAACACTTTGCCATCGGAGATGCTGTGGGTAATCACTTGATGTTGATCTATAATAAAAAGCTCCTTTCGACTCCTCCGAAAAATTCGGACGAGCTGATCGAGATGGGTAAAAAAGCAACCATCGATAAAAACGGCGACGGCCGCGTGGATCAATGGGGCTTGGTATTCAATTACACAGAACCGTTCTTTTTTGCTCCGTTCATTCCAGCGTTCGGCGATGACTTTATTAAAAATGATGTTCAACCGAATCTCAACACTCCAGCCCTGGCGAATACCTTCCAGTTCATTCTGGATATGCGCGATAAATATAAAATCATTCCTAAAGAGTGCGACTATGAAACAGCAAACGCTTTGTTCAAAGATGGCAAAGCTGCGATGTTGATCAATGGTGACTGGTCCTGGGGTGATTACAAGGAAGCGAAAGTTGATTTCGGTATCGCCCGCATTCCGATGATTTCTGGTACGGGTAAATGGCCGACTTCTTTGGTCGGCACTAAAGGATATTCTTTAAACGTAAATATGAAATCACCGAAACATCAGGAAGCGGCAGTAAAGCTTTTGATGTATTTGACGTCCACGCCGGTGCAACTTCAGTTCGCAGAAAAAGTGGGCATTTTGCCATCGAATCTTGATGCACGTGATTCTGATGTTGTTAAAAACAATCCTCTTTTGAAGATCTCTGCAGACATTATGGAAGTCGGCCATCCCATGCCGATCGTCCCTGAAGTTCGCGCGATCTGGGACAGCTTGCGTATTCAGTACCAAAAAGTTCTGGCTGGCAGTCTGACTCCGCAGGCAGGCGCTCAAGGAGCGCAAGCTCTGGCGGAAAAACAAATCGCCGAGATGAATGAAGTGCTTAAGCCTGATGCCGGCGCTTATGTTTTGAAAGCGATCTTCGCGATTGTGATTCTGGTGGGCCTATGGATGTCCCGCAAATCACTGGTGGCTTTCGTTAAAGGCTTCCAAGGTCCGAACCGCTTTGCCTACTATATGATGCTTCCGGCGTTCATCGGTATCTTTGCCGTGATCGTGTATCCTTTCTTTTATAATATCGCGATTTCGTTTTCGAACTTTAGCCTTCGCACGTTCCAAGATTGGTCGCTGGTGGGCTTTACTCACTACGTGAATGCCTTTGCTGATCCGAAATTCTATTCGTTGTTCCTGAAAACAGTGATTTGGACGGTCGTAAACGTTTTCTTCCACGTGACGTTGGGCGTATTCCTGGCCGTGATCATTAATCAAGTGATGCCATTCCAAGGTTTCTGGAGAGCATTACTAATCATCCCGTGGGCAGTTCCCCAGTACATCACGGCTCTGACTTGGAGAGCGATGTTCAATCAGGAGTACGGTCCGATTAATATCGTTCTGCAAAAGTTTTTACATCTGTCCCCCGTTCAATGGCTGAGCCAACCGACGACAGCATTTGCGGCTTGTATTATCACGAACGTGTGGTTGGGTTTCCCATTCATGATGATCGTGGCACTGGGTGGGCTACAGTCTATTTCTCATTCTTTGTACGAAGCGGCTCGCCTGGATGGCGCCACTTCATGGCAGCGTTTCCGTCACATCACTTGGCCGCTATTGATGCCAGTGATGGTTCCAGCGGCATTGCTAGGATCAATCTGGACATTTAATAACTTGAATGTGATCTGGTTGGTTTCAAATTCCGGAGAGCCGGGAGACCAAACGCACATCCTGGTATCTTATGTTTATAAAGCCGCCTTTAACTTGTACCGCTATGGTTATGCCGCGGCTGTGTCTGTGATTATCTTCCTGATCCTGGTTATCTGGGGCTTGGGAATGCTTAAGTCACAATATCAAAAGGAGACCAAGTAATGGTAAAACGTCTTCTCGCTTGGTTTGCGATCCTTTTATTTGCAGTGTTCTCTCTGTACCCGATCGTTTACGTGATTTCAGTTTCACTTCGTGGTGACAACGCTTTCCAAACTCAGTCGCTGGAAATCGTGGGTCCTCATTCTACGTTCAAAAACTTCGTGTCCCTTTTCACGGAAACGGACTTTTTGTTGTGGTTGAAGAATTCTTTGATCATCAGCGGGGTAACGACATTTGCCGGCGTGGCGCTGGCTTCGTGCAGTGCTTATGCATTGTCGCGCTATCGTTTCCGTGGTCGTAATATGATGCTCTTCTCGTTACTGACGACACAGATGTTTCCAGCAACGATGTTGATGCTTCCGTTCTTTATCATCTTGTCGCAATTGCACTTGATCGACAGCTTCTGGGGATTGTTCATTATCTACTCCTCGACAGCGTTGCCGTTCTGCATCTGGCAGATGAAGGCGTACTATGACACCATTCCCCGCGAGCTTGAAGAAGCCGCGTTGCTGGATGGTTGTTCGCGCTGGATGATCTTTACAAAAATTATTCTGCCGGTTTCATCACCAGCTTTGGTGATCACAGCTTTGTTCAGCTTTATGTCGAGCTGGTCTGAATACGTGATTGCCGCCGTGGTTCTGCAGGATCCACAGCTTTATACTCTGCCATTGGGACTTCGTTCGTTCCAGGCAAGTCTTGCGACTCAATGGGGACTGTATGCAGCAGGTGCCTTGATCGTAAGTATTCCAGTTTTGATTTTGTTCATCAGTATTTCCCGTTATTTGGTTTCTGGTCTGACAATGGGAAGTGTGAAGGGTTAATTTATGGCGAATATTGAATTTTATAATCTGGCAAAAAGTTTCGGCTCCGCCAAAATTCTTAAAGACATCAACTTGGAAATCGCTGCGGGCGAGTTCCTGGTTTTGGTAGGTCCTTCAGGTTGCGGTAAATCCACTTTGCTACGCACACTGGCGGGTCTTGAGACTTTGGATTCAGGAACGATCAAAGTGGGCGGCAAGGTTATCAACAATGTGGAGCCCCAGGATCGCGATCTGGCCATGGTTTTCCAAAGCTATGCTCTTTACCCGCACATGACTGTTGAAGAAAACATGGGCTTTGGTTTAAAGCTGCAAAAAATCTCTGCAGCGGAAATTGCAAAACGTGTGAAAGAGATCGCGGATCTTTTGCAGATCTCTCACCTGCTTGAACGTCGTCCGAAAGAACTTTCGGGGGGTCAACGTCAGCGTGTGGCTTTGGGCCGCGCCCTGGCTCGTAAAACGCCGGTGATTTTGTTCGACGAACCTCTTTCAAATTTGGATGCGCATCTTCGTACGCAAATGCGTGTGGAGATCAAACGCCTTCATGAAAATTCCAAATCCACGATGATCTATGTGACCCATGATCAAATGGAAGCAACCACGATGGGCGATCGTATCGCGGTTCTTAAAGACGGCGTGATCGAACAAGTTGGGACTCCAACAGATATTTATCACCGCCCGAAAAACATGTTCATCGCAAGTTTCATTGGTTCCCCCGAGATGAATTTCATCGAAGGAAACACCGTGCGCCGCCTACCATGGCCGGAAGCCCAAAAAGCGGACCAGGTTTTAGGTATTCGCCCGGAAAGCTTTAAATTCAATATGGGCGATCTGACTGCCCAAGAAATTGCTCTGGGCGATTATACGGTGGAACTATCAGAAAACCTGGGTGGCCAACAAATGCTCCATGGTCTATTAGATGGCCAAAGTGTGAGAATTATTACGGATTCTATGGATAAATTTTCCAAGGGACAGAAGGTTCCGGTGAAAATAGATCTGACAAAGGCTCACCTGTTTGATAAGAAATCAGGCCAGAATCAGCGTCTATAGGAGACCACATGTTCTCAAAACTGCAACGTTCAATTTTACTCCTGACTCTTTTGTTGAGTACGAGTTCGGCCCTTGCAGCTCCAAGAACAGTTTTCGTTCAATTGTTTGAGTGGCCCTGGAGAGAAGTTGCACGCGAGTGTGAGTTGTACCTGGGCCCATCTGGTTTTTCCGCAGTTCAAGTTTCTCCTCCCCATGAACACGTTGCTTACAACGGAGCTTGGTGGGAGCGCTATCAAGTCGTCTCTTACAAATTAGAATCTCGCGGTGGAACCGAAGCAGAATTCACCGACATGGTTCAACGTTGTGCTGCTGCTGGTGTCGATGTTTACGCCGATGCCGTTTTGAACCACATGGCAGGCTTCCCTCAAGGCGTGGGTTTTGCGGGCTCCACTTTCACTCTTAAAAATTATCCTGGCATTTACAGCCCGAATGACTTCCACAGCTGTGGTCGCAACGGAAATGATCAAATCGTAAATTATCGAGATCTCTATGAACTGCAGAACTGCCAATTGGTGGGACTGGCAGATCTGGCAACCGAATCTCCCTACGTTCAACAAAAGATGGCGGACTATCTAAATCATCTTTTGGATTTAGGCGTTGCGGGTTTCCGCTTTGATGCCGCGAAACACATTGCCTCTAAAGATTTGATCCAGATAAGCCGTCGTTTGAAACGCTCTGCTTACGTCTTTCAAGAAATCATCCATGATAACTATGGACCCGTCACTTATAACGAATACTTCCCTGCGGGAGATGTGACGGCTTACGAGTATCCATTTATCTTGGGTGCTAGTATCAAAAACGGCCAACTAGGGAACCTGATCAACATCGCTCGCGGAATGCCTGAAAGCAGCCATTCCGTGGTGTTTGTGACCAACCATGATTTAGAAAGAACTGGCGACGGGAACATCCTTCGTTACAGTGGCGATGATCACTATATCTATCGTCTGGCGCAAATCTTTATGCTCGCGTTTCCGTACGGATATCCACAAGTTTACTCTGGATACAATTTCAACTCTTACGATCAAGGTCCTCCATTGGGCAATGATCTGCGCACCTTGGGCATCCTGGCGCAAAACAACGCCTGCGTAACTCCTTGGACATGTGAACACCGGTTGCCTGAAGTCGCTGCGATGGTGAACTTCAGAAACCAAACAGACAAAGCTTTCTATGTATCCAACTGGAACACTGACAACTCCACTTTTGTTTCATTCAGCCGCGGTGGTTTGGGATTCGTAGCACTTAATTTCTCGAGCAATCCGATCACGCGTGAGTTGCAAACGGGCTTGCCTGCGGGCAGCTACTGCAACCTCACTGGCCCATCTTACAAGCGCCAAACACGCAAGTGCACGGATATGAAATACGACGTCAATTCGAACGGTGTAATCACTGTTACCTTGCCTCCTTACTCATCTCTGGTACTTTTGAATCGCGATCAAACAAAACGTACAAAGTAAGGACTTACTCCAGCCCGGCTGGAGTGCATCGGGTGTAGTGGGATATGAAAAAGAAAACTTATACAATCGGCTTTGATTTAGGTGGAACTAAACTTGCGGCAGCACTTCTTGATAACTCTGGAAATATGCTGGATTTCGTAAAAGTACCGGTCGACATGAAACGCGAGGGCTCAGCCCAAAAAACTCAACAACGCGTGATTCATCTTATTTCTGATATTGCTCAAGATTTCAAAAAACGTTTTCCGAAAGAAACAGCGCCTTCTGTATTTAAAGGTATCGGCCTTGCCAGCGCAGGTCCGTTGAACGCTGAACAAGGCAAACTTTTGCACCCGGTGAATTACCCAGGTTGGAAAGTTGTACCTATCCGTGATTTGGTAGAAAAAGAAATCAATAAAAACGGTTTTAAAACCAAAGTGTACTTCCAGCATGACGCTACAGCAGCCGCCCTTGCAGAGGGATGGGTTGGTGGAGCTCAGGGCATGAACTCCTTTGCTGTTGTCACAACAGGAACTGGCGTTGGAACAGGGATTATCTTTAACGGTATGCCTTGCCAAAGCGGCGGAATGGGTTCCGAGTGCGGGCACTTTGTTGTCGATGTACCAGGGTTGAAAGCGAATCCTGATAAAGTTCATCACTACACTGTTGAAGGTCTTTCTTCAGGAACGGGCCTTTTACGTCGCGCCAAAGAAATGGGTTTCCAAGGCAAATCCGTGGAAGAGCTGGTAGAGACTGGCGACCCGAAATATAATATCTTGTTTGCTGACATGGCTTTTGCTTTGGCAGTTCTTTGCCACAATCTTTCCATCGCCTTTAATTTGGAAAAAATCTTTATCAGTGGTGGTTTGATTAAGATCAAAGATCTGTTCTTCAAAGATTTGAAAGCGAACTACTCAAGAACGGTTCGTCAGATTAACACTGATCTTGAATGCAAAATCGAAATCGCAAAAACCAAGAATAATGCGGGCGTTTTGGGTGCGGGATATCTTCCACACCTTTATGGAAAGTCAGCTCATAAGGCAAAATAGATTTTCGAATAACAATCCCAAAAATCCACACCCAGGGGCAATCTTCCTCTGGGTTTTTTATTTTGGTTGTCTCAGCTGTCTTTAATTTTATTCTGACCGGATTTCAGTTTGGGACTGGTCCTTGCAATTCACTTTGGCAAGGAGACTGTATGGCAACTCTCAACACCACCCCATCTCATCCAGAAGACATTGTTCAACTGATTAAGAAAGACCATAAGCCTTTGAAAGTGCTCCTGGGAATTCTTAAAAATGAAGATATCGCCATCTCTGAAAAACGCGCTGCCTTTGATGAATTCGCGCCGCTGCTTGAAGCCCACGCCAAACCAGAAGAAGACACCTGGTATACGTCTTTAAAGCGCGAGCATCTTATGGAAGTTCAAGGCATGGAAGGTGATCTGGAACACCGACTATCTGATCAAATTTGTAAAGACATGAAAAAAACCGTCGACGATAAATCCTTTACAGCAAAAGCAAAAGTATTGGCTGAACTCGTCGAGCACCACATCAAGGAAGAAGAAATGGAACTGCTGCCGGAATACGAAAAATATGCGACCTTGGATGAGCGAATTGAACTAGGTCATCGATATCTTGAGTTGCAACAAGAAATCGAAAACCGTCAATACAAGGAAAGCCATAAGTTTCCGCCGTCAGTATTGGATAACATTCAGGGTAAAGTCGGCGTGCCGATTCTGCTCTACATCCTCGGAGTTCCAGGATTTGTTGTTATCCTGCTCTGGTTTTTCTTCTTCCGCGGGGAATAAAAAAAGGGAGCCCCTCGTGCGTGGGGCTCCCTTTTTCCTCTATTGTCGATTTTCGATTTTCGCTTTTTCTGCCGCCAACTACTTTTTAAGCTTAGCTTTCGCCAAAACTTTGCCAGCTTCAACACCCGGCTGATTGAAAGCATCAATCTTCAAGTACTCACCCAAGCCAGCAACAACCAATTGCCAGAACATGAACAAGTAACCCAAAGTTTCTTCATCCAATGCTTTTGCTTTCAAGGTCATCGTAGAAACACCATTCGCAACAAGGGCTTCTTGAGTTGCCAAAGCTTCAGCTCTTAGCAATTCGCCCATCGTGCGACCTTGCAGATCCATTGTTTCTTTGAACTGCGCATTTTTAATACGCATAGACCCGCCCTCAGCTTCGTCCACTCGTTGGAAAATAACGAATTTATCTTTCGTTCCTTCCATCACCTGTTGCAGGATCGAGTGTTGATCCGAAGCTCCAATGGCAGCGATTGGTGTACTTACGCGCGGAGCAGGTGTCCCAGCACGAGTTACAGGTTTACCCAAAGATTCTGCCCACAACTGAGCATACCAGCCACCAAAGTCTTTCATGCGCGAGTTATAAGACCATAGCAACGTGATCCACTCTTCACGGCCATAGGACTGAACCACTTGTGCCATGGTTTGAGTGACAGTTGCTGTATCCAAAAGTGCGCGTTTAGCTCCGACACGGAATTTTTCCAGATCCAAGCCCATGAAAGCCGCTGGGAACATACCCACGGGAGAAAGTACTGAGAAACGACCGCCCACATCTACGGGGATTTCGCACTCAGGAACTTTGTGCTTACGAGCCCAATCCGTCAGAGAGCTGGATTTTGTTTCAGAAATCACGATGGAGTTAGCTGGCAGGTGAAGACCTTCATCTTTGTAAACTTGATCCAAAAGTTCCAAGGCACACAAAGACTCAATCGTCGTTCCGCTTTTAGAGATGAATGCCCAAGCGACATCTTTCAAGTCACCTAGCTCATCAATCAGGGTTTCAAAAACCAGGGCATCGACGTTATCGACAAAGTACATGTTGTTCGCATTGAAAACTTCTGCGATCACGCGTGTTCCCAAAGAGCTTCCGCCCAAACCCACGATCACAAGTTTTTTGAATTTCGCTGCGAAATCAGAGCCCGCTTTGTGGGATTGTTGCCACAAGTTGATGCGCTCTACGAGTTGCGGGAACCCAATTTCTTTTCTTTGCAAAAACAACTTCAAAGAAGATTGGCATTCCTGAATAAGGTTTTCGGGATTCGTGTGATTCGCCTGCGTGATTTCCAACATCGTGATTTCTCTTTCCAACAGAGTTTGTCGGAAAAATTACGAAATCGCGACGTCTTCCTCAATACGATGATATCCGTTCCACTCTTTCAGACGACCACGGGGGCGTCCTCCGTCTTCGGGATATTCAATCAAGCAATAGGTCAGTTTCGTGATTTTTCCAAGAGACACGATATCTAAAGAAGTGATCTCAGTCCACGTTCCTGTATTAAAATATTCTTTGTGTTCCGACCATTGCCTGTATTGGTACACATGCGTGTGCCCAAAGACCACAGTATGCACTCTGTCATCGTGAAGAATTTTACGCGCTGATTCACTCAAATCCGGGAAAATAGCGCTTTCCAGGATGACTTGGACGATTCTTTTAAGTGGCCAATGACGGCGGCTGTCTTTCACGAACACGCTTCTTAAGAAATAGCGGTTCGCCATGAAAAACCCTCTCACCAGGCTCATGGTTTCGTTCACCAACGCCCAGCGCAGCATTTTACCGAAAGGACGGATCTTATCCACGTGGGGATAAGTCTGTTTGATTTTCAGTACGACTTCTAAAAAGAAATGGGAACCGAATGGAAGATTCAAAATCGGTTCGACTAAGTTCTTTTTCAGAAAGAACTTTTTGGGGTCCATACGATTCGCCGCCTCATGCATGTGGCCGTGCTCGATATGAACTCCATCAAAGAAGTAAACGATGTTTTTAAAGCGCACGGGCGCGCCAATGACTTGATTCACGTAGGCACGGCACGCCGGCCACAACATCCCCTGATCGTGATTTCCGACGATATAGGTAATGGATTTCCCTGGTTTGGCAGCAAACTCGGCCATGGCTTTAAAGACGTTCTCGTGACCTTTCACGATGTCTTTTAAAATATCCAGGGTCACAGCTTCGGTGATGACTGAAAGGAAGTGTCCTTTGTAATCACATTGAAGGAAGTTAAAAAAGTCGCCGTTGATGATCAACTCAACTTCGTAATCGCGATAAACGCCTGTCGAGTAGTAATGGATAAACTCCACGAGCTTATCCCCGTAATAGAATTCCTCGAGGGAATTGATCCCACCTTCAGCCAATAAACGGCCTTTGCCCAGATGCAAATCGCTGATGACCACCTTGATTTTTTTTACTGGCGCGGGTTTGGCGACGACGGCTTGGCCGTCGCTAATTTCCGCTGGTGATGTGGTGGACTCCATGAATTCCTACTCAGCCTTCTTGAGTGGAACAGGTCCGCCTTCCTCTTTGACTTCCAAATTAGAAAGGGCCAAACGTAGAGCACGCTCTGTACGTTTGAATTGGTCCTGATTCCCCTCGATAGTCTTGTTTAACTCAAGACATTTATTTCTATAATTATCGAGTTCCTGGGAAAGCTGATCAATCTTTCTTTTCTGGTCAAGGATATACTCATCTTTGGACCGAACTAACGCGGCCTTCTCGGCACGTAAAAGCTCTAGACGATTTTCCAGTTCGCGCTCGCGAACACGGATCTTTTTGAAATCTGATTTAAGTCTGGTTTCAAGCTCTTCGACTTTAACGCGAGCTTTGGCCACTTCGTTTTCTTTGTATTGAAGGTTGCCCTTCAAAATCAAGATCTCGCTTTGGAAGGATTCACGGTCTTCCGCTTTCTCTTTTTCCAAAGCTACGATGCGCACACCCAGTTCGTCGGTACGACCACGAATGATTTCCCCAGCCGAAGCCAATTCCTCATTTTCGCTGCGCAGACTTTCAACTTCTTTTTCCAGTTCCAGAATGCGTTGCTGGGCGAGCTTCAGGTTTTCCGCCTGAGCTAAGCTTGCATCCACGGATGTCATCACGTTTGCAGAACCTGCACGGTTGCTGCCACGGAAGTTACCAACGCTGACTTTCACATCCACGTCGTTATTTTTACGACCACCCACACGGGCATTCGCAAAACCCGATACGGCGAGAGTGCGATCTGCGTCTGTGCCAGCACCGGAAGTCATTTTCGAACTTGTTAAATTCAAATCTTGGATAGAAACCGTTTTGTCTTCTTTTTGGCTGTCACCCAGGGAGGCTGCCAAGTTATCCACCGGACTGGTAAAATCGTCTTGGTAGTTTGAAGAAGAAGCCGGAACATAGGGCTCCTCTGAGGGAGTTGGCATTTCTACCACGACATCATTGGGCTCATCATCGATGTTGTCAGCCGATTGATAACCACCATCTGCAGAAGGACCTTGATAAGGTTCTTCGACAGGCGTTTCGTATGTTGGGTATTTTGGACGAGGTGGCAAATCAAAGCCCACTGGCTTTTCACCCTCTAACAGCTCATCACCCGAAGCGAACTCCTCGACACCTTGAGCGGCATAGTCGTCTTCTTCTTCATGGCTGGAGTATTCTGCGACACCGCCTTCGAATTCAGATGCATCGATTTCTGCACCGACGTCTTTTTCCAGGCCCGCCCACATATCTTCACCACCGTCTGCAATTGCAGATGGTGTCTGATGGAAATTCGTCGGCTCTTCAGCTGACGCTTTTTCATCCTTATGAAACGACGCATCCTCTTGAATCCCGCGGACATCGTCCATCAGTGATTCAATCAGGTTTTCCGCCGCTGAAGATTTCTTTTTTCGTTTCGACATACTAGTGGAATTATCGGAAATTCCTCAACTTCTCTTAAGGACCTCCCACAGGATTCCACCTAACTAGCACAACGTCCAGCCCCACAGGTACGGACACACTTTCTCCACCACTCCAGGGACATCAGGTCTCACATAAATGTCTCAAAAAGATACGACAGACTTAACAAATCGAAGGTCATTTCAGGTGTGGAGAAAGTGTGTCCGGAGAAAGTGTGTCCGTACCTTTTGGCGCAGGACCCCGATTGTATTAATTATAGATTGTACACAATTTAATTGTACAAAATATAAATGGGCGTAGGATTGGATGTATGAACAAGAAACTTCTCTTGCAAAACCAGCTTTGTTTTCCGATCTACGCGGCTTCGCGATTGATCACGCAGCTTTATGGCGAGCACTTTAAAGCTTTTGATCTGACTTATCCGCAGTACCTAGTGTTTTTGGTTTTGTGGGAAAAGGCTCCCCGTAAAGTGACGGAGATCGCAGATCTTTTATTGCTGGATACCGGAACGGTGACTCCGCTGATTAAGCGCATGGAGAAACGTGGTTGGATTGCGCGCAAACGTTCTGCCAAGGACGAGCGCACGGTGGAAGTTCATTTAACGGCTGAAGGTCGCAAGCTGGAAAAACATTTCGCTACTCTGCCCGACAAATTGCTTTGCGATGTCGATTGCAAAAAAGGCGAGCTTGAGACGCTTCACAAAACTTTGAATAAACTTAATGAGCAAATGAAAATAACCTTAGAAGGAGGTCATCATGAGTAAGCTCTATACAGCAGTTGCGACCGCAACTGGCGGACGCAACGGAAAAGTAGAAAGCTCTGACGGAGTCCTAAATCTTGAAGTACGTATTCCCAAAGAAATGGGCGGATCTGGTGGTGCCTTCACCAATCCCGAGCAGCTTTTCGCTGCTGGATACGCAGCTTGCTTTGATAGCGCGCTGAACTTCGTAGCCATGCAACAGAAAACGAAAATCACGTCGTCTGTGAATGCGGAAGTGGGCATTGGCCCGAACGGCAGCGGTGGTTTTGCCCTGGCAGTGAAACTGCGAGCGAAAATCGAAGGTGTCGAGCGCAACATCGCGCAACAGCTTTTGGAGACGGCTCACAAGGTGTGCCCTTATTCCAACGCCACTCGCGGCAATGTCCCCGTCGAGATCGAACTAGTCTAACCCCTCCCGTAAAAGGCAAAAGACTTTAATCCAAAAAACAAAAGGCAGATCATTTTTTGATCTGCCTTTTTTGTTCCTCTGATTTCGAAGAGGTTTTCATTTCGCTGCGGTGCTTACGTAAACAGGACCTGGCACCTAAACGGTGATAACTTTTTTGTATTCTGCTAGGCGTTTTTCCAAGTCTGGCAGAGTCACTTTGGAAAGTGCTTTCACGGAGAAATCTTGGATTGTGTGAGAGGCCATCATGGAACCCATGATGCAGGCTTGCTTCAAAGTGTTCACTGTTGGAACTTCTTTTTGAGCGGCGATGTAACCGAAGAATCCACCGGCGAATGTGTCACCCGCACCTGTTGGGTCGATCACTGTTGGGATCGGCATCGCAGGCAAGATGAAGTAGCCAGATTCTTTCGTGTACATTGCAAAACCGTACTCGCCACGTTTGATAACAACTGCGGAAGGGCCCATTGCTGTGATCATTGGGGCTGCGGAGATCGCGTTAGAAGCACCCGTCAACATTTTCGCTTCGCCTTCATTGATCAATACCAAGTTCACTTTTTTAACAACTTCAAGCAAAGCGTCTTTCTTGATGTTGATCCAAAGATTCATTGTATCAAGACCCACGAATTTCGGTTGTTTTACTTGAGACAGAACTTGCAATTGAAGTTCTGGAGCGATGTTTGCCAAGAATACGAAAGAAGAATCTTTGTAGTGCTCTGGCAATTGTGGATTGAAGTGTTCAAAAACGTTCAATTCTGTGTTCAATGTTTTAGCTTCATTCATATCGCCTTCGTAGGAACCCGCCCAGTGGAATGTTTTGCCAGGAACTTTAGAAAGCCCCGTCAAATCAACACCACGGTTGCCCAAAAGATCGTAATCCTTCTGATCGTAGTCCTCCCCAACAACACCGACAACGCGCACTTTAGAAAACAAAGATGCCGCCAAAGAGAAGTAATTCGCAGAACCACCCAAAGCGCGATCCGCTTTGCCAGATGGAGTTTGAATTGAATCGTATGCTAGGCTTCCTACTACTAAAATTTCAGACATTTTAAATCTCTCCGGATTAATTCTACTCCGGCGGAGCCGGAGTGTAAGTCAGTCGCCTCGAATTTAGCGAAGCGCCATGAAGACTATTGAAGTTCTGTTTCGTTTTCAAAGCTCATCGCAGCAAATGCCGCGTTTTTCGCTGCATGTTCTGCTTTATGCTCTGCCATCAACTCACGTTTCGCTTTCGGCATACCTGCCAATTTTGAATTGGAGATATCCATCGTCGCGTTTTCTTCTTTGTGCGTGCTGTTTAGCTGACCGCAAGCTGCAAAGATATCGCGCCCCATAGAACGACGAAGAAGAACGTGGCAACCCAGGCGATTCAATTCCGTATGGAAAGCTTCGATGGTCGCATCGGATGGACGCTCGTACGGAGCACCTGGATGTTCATTGAATGGAATGATATTGATTTTGCATGGTACACCACGAGTTAGCTTCGCCACCTGGCGTGCGTTCTCGATAGAGTCTGTCACACCTTTCAGCATCACATACTCGAATGTCACTTTGTCGCCCGTCTTGTCAGTGTACTGCTTACAAGCATCCAGCAACATAGTCGTGTTCCATTTTTTATTGATCGGCATCACTTGGGTGCGGATTTCGTCAGTTGGAGCATTCAAGCTCACAGCCAGGCGAACTTTCGCATCAGCGATACGCCACATTTCTGGAACGATACCCGAAGTTGAAACCGTGATCTTCTTACGCGACAAATTAATACCCCATGGAGAGTGAATCACGTCGATGGTTTTGAAAACGGCTTCTGGATTGTCCAGTGGCTCGCCCATACCCATGAATACGATGTTGGTGATGCGTTGACCTTCAGCCAAAGAGTCATGAACTTGCATGAACTGACCGACGATGTCTTCAGTACGAAGTCTGCGCTTCAATTTTTGCTTACCGGTGAAACAGAATTTGCAACCGATGTTGCAACCAACCTCAGAGGAGATACAAAGAGTCAGACGACCTTCGGAAGGAATCACCACAGACTCAACACTTTGATTGTCGCCCATATCGAACAGGAACTTTTGGGTTCCATCGACAGATTTCAAGTGCGTCAAAATTTTAGGAAGTTCGAAAGAAAGAAGCTTTGGAAGTTCGGCACGGAAGTCCTTGGACAAATTCGTCATTTGCTCTGGATCCGTCACACGTTGTTCATAAACCCATTTAAAGATTTGCTGAGCGCGGAATTGCTCTTTGCCTTTACCTTTTAGGTAAGCTTTCAAATCTTCCAATGTCATGGAGTAGAAATTTGCGGCTTTGTTTTCCAGGGGTTTTGCAACGTCATCGTCAGCGTAGTTGATAGGTGCAAGAGCAGGGCTCAGGCCTTCGTTCAATTCCATCTCAGGGCTCCTCGGCTTATTACAGCCATGCTTGTTACAGCTGGGACCTTTGTGGTCCCGTTGATAAAGGAAATATGTGTGCGAGGTATGTAGCACAGCGGCCCCGGAACGCCTAGCAAATCCTCTGATTTCAGCGGTTTAGCCAAGAAAAAAGGCCCCTAAAAAGAGCCTTTCTTGCAAAAAATGCTTAAATGTCTATGGCTTAGTGATTATTGAGCGACCTTCACTAGATCGGCCTCATAGTAACAGGCCTTTTTCAGCTTTCCAGATCGGAACGTTTCATCATCTAAAGAGACAGTGGCCCCACGCTCAGTCAGCTTAAGACGAATGCGAACTCCATCTTTGTTGCCAATCGACCAGGTACCACGAACATTTGAAGCCCATCCCTCGCCGCCATAAGTTACAGCAAAGGAGCCCGCAGTATCACGGTCGTTACGAGTTTCGTAATTCATGACTGAATGTCTGCTAAATTTGTAGATGGATTTAAAATCAACGCGATGAGATTCGAATTTGGCATCGCCGATCTTTACACTCATTGCTTCGAGCCCACCAAAGCTGTACAGAAGACAATAATTAGTACCGACCTCTTTCACGCGAGGTTTCCCCTCGATCACGTAATTTCCGATAAATTGATCGAAGGGATCTGAAGTTTCAGCGAAAGCTTGAACAGAGAAAAGTAAAATCAACGATGCGATGAACTTCATGTTGCGACTCCTGAGTGATTTCTAAAAATTTCATCAGGATCGCAACTCTTGAGCAACCAAAAAGGGTATGCCAAAAAGCTTTTTAGTATCGGCATAGTCCCAAGCTGTTGAAATCATTGCAGCGGCAAAGGTCCACGCCCTCATTCGTTGCAAATCAAAGTTGATCTGCTCATTGAGAATCGCCATACGACGTTCCAAGGTTTTTCTTAAAGGTCGATTGACAGGATAGGCATCGAGCGGATTGTACATCATCACAGCCATTTCAAAAGTCGGATCACCGACATAGCCGTGAGGATCAATGACTTTCCAGGAATACTTATGTTGCAAAATATTGTCGTGATGAAGATCTCCATGAAGCAGGCGATCCTGACTGCGATCTAATGTTAGCTCAGCAATGATTCTTCGAGCTTTGTCGATCATGCGATCGTCGACGGCACCTTTTAGCACATCTAAATCTTTCGCAAGATCTGCGATATGTTTAAAGGCACCACTTGTCACTGTTCGCGAATTTAGCTCTTTGATCACGTTAGCAATAATGATCGTCTGTTCATCGTCAGTGAGGCTTTTCGATTGTTTTAAAGTCGCACCGGGTACCAGGCGCTCCATCAGTGTGGCACCCAGGGTTTTGTCTGACTCGATGACTTGGGCTGCGACTCCGTTAAAATGGCGCAGCCACTGACGCTCGCGATCCAAGGATTCAATATCGCAGCCCGTTTTCACCACCACTTCTAGTCCATCAGATTTACGCTTTGAAGCTCCCACAAAATGGAAAGACAAATTGTCGATAGGCTTGATGGGTTCTAAATTCCAAAGCTGTTCAATTTTAAGAATGTGGGTTTCAAATTGCGAAAGCCAGGCCTCGCCCGGAGCCTTCCATGTGGTCACAATATTTTTATAGAGATTCGAATCGCGAGAGATCAAAAAAAGCCTCCCATCCATCAAAGGCTTAGTCTTAAAAAACGTCGTAGTTTAAATCCAACTGCGGACCCAACCACATGGCCGCTTGAGTATGATCATAATGATCATCACCCGTCAGCTCATGCACGAGCACCGACAATTCACCGCGCTCATGCATTAACCATAGTACCACGTCTGTGAATTTCTCTTTGGGAAAATTAATTTCAAACATTGGAGTCGGATGAGGACCAATTGGTTCAGGAATCAGCTGCCCAGTGAAAACCACTTGATCTTTGAATGAGACAATTGCTTTGTTACGAAGCTCTTCCGCAAACGCGAGTTGGTCTTTCTCAAAGTAAATATGCGCATCAAACTGCCTCGGGAATCCCTCCGGCAGCAGCTTCGAATTTACTTTGTAAGACTTTTCCATTTGTTATTTCCTCATTTTGGAAAAGCGGTAAAAGGTCGCAGGCGTGCTCATAGCACGTCGGAGCGAGGAGATAGGCCGACAACGCAGCAGATGGGCCTTTTTCACCGCTTTTAGTGAACTTCGTTGATGTATTCGATGAGCTCTGGGATTTCACATGGTACGCAACCGACCTTACCGACAACCACGCCTGCGGCGTTGTTTGCTAGCATGCAGCTGTGAACCAAGGATAGACCTGATACCAAGCCTAGGGCCAGGGCTGCGATAACAGTGTCGCCCGCGCCTGTGACGTCGAAGACTTTTTGGGCGTAGGTTGGAACTTCCGTGATTTGATCGCCTGAGAAGATCGTCATGCCGTCTTTACCACGAGTCATTACAACTTCTTTGGCACCGGTTACGCGTTGTAAGGCGCGACCCACTTCGACGACTTTATTAGGATTATCTTTCAAATCATCAAAGCTATAACCTGTCAGAGCAACGGCCTCGTTATAGTTTGGTTTAATCAAATCAATACCTTGATAGTGAGTTCCCGGGTGATTCGGATTCGGATCCACCATCAGACGTTTGCCCGCTTTTTTACAAATTGCCGCGACCTTTTCAACGACGTTACGAGAAACCACACCTTTAGCATAGTCTTCGATGATCACGCCATCAGCTTCCCCGACATGTTTTTCAACCATCGCCAAAAGCTTTTGCTCAGTCTCTTCAGAAAGATACTTCTTCATTTCATAATCAACGCGAACAAGGTGATGATGACCTGTCATGATGCGAGTTTTACGTGTGGTGGGACGATGTTTATCGACGATCATGTAATGCCAGCTTACGCCGTTCTTTTCGCTTAACTCTTTTAACAAAGTTGCACCCATGTCGTGACCAACAACGGAAACCATCATTGGAATACCACCCAGGCTTGCGACGTTTTGAGCAACGTTGGCAGCAAGGCCCAAGCGCTTGTCTTCGCCGTCCACTTCAAGAACTGGAACCGGAGCCTCTGGACTGATACGGCGAACTTGTCCCATGACGTACTCGTCCAAACCCACGTCCCCGATAATGAGGATTTTTTTACCCTTGAGCGCAGGGATCTGCTTAATCAAAAGGTCTTTTTCTTGCGGGCCTAATGTAGCTTGAACAGGTGCTGTCATTTTTTCACTCCTAGAGGCATTTTTAACGGATTGCCTCCCCCCTGTCATCCCTTTCTAGCAGCCACAGCTGACAATGGTTCTTCGGCTCTTGGCAGCAAAAGCCTGTTTGTGCTAAAACGACGCCCATGTTCAAACCCAAAGGCAAATCTCAGGGCTCCAGAGGCCCCGCTTTCAAAAACAATTCCCGTGGTGGCAAGCCGGGCTCTCGCAATGGCGATGAGCGCAAAGCCGCGTCGAATCTGATTTACGAGCAAAATTACATCAGCCCGCGGGAAAAAGATGAGATCCTGAAATATCTAAGCACGCTTTATCCCATCTGGGAGATGCGCTACTCGAAAAACAATCCTCCCCCTGAAAACCAAAAACAAAGACCTCTGTTGCGCCCGGTGTATTGGTTGGGGAACTGGCAATTTGCTTGTTTAAATTACTATCATCCACCAAAAGGCATTTATAACCGTTGTGTCTCGGCAGAACGCTATCCTCCGGTTTTAGAATACCTGGTGAACAAGATTGAAAGCTTAGTGAAAGAAAAATTCGACCCACGCGATATTCCGCGTGGGTGGACTTTGAACACCTGTTTAATCAATTACTACGGAAATCAAATTCAAGAAGACGGTAAAAAAGTCGATTGCGCCCGCGTGGGAGAGCACAAGGACTTCGAACCAGGGCCGGTTGCTTCCATTTCTTTTGGTGAGCGTGCGCTTTTTCAATTCGTTTCCAGCAAGGGAACCGAGACAAAATCAGACGTCGTTTTGCAGCAGTGGCTTGATGATTGTTCACTGCAAATCTTTGGCGGAGAGAAGTTTAAAAAACAACTTTTCCACCGGGTGCAACGAGTGGAAGATAAAGCCGATAAAATCTTTCCACTGAATGACATCACGAGTTTTGAAACTCGCAGAATCAATTTTACGTTCCGCTATGTTCCTGACGAACATATTGTTCCTTTCAGAAAGCTCTCTGAAGAGGCACAAGAAGATGTGCGCCAGTACATGGAAAAACTCGCGGAAAAATCGCCTTTCTTTAAGTCCCAACTCTAAAAGGTACGGACACACTTTCTCCCGACTGGCACTTCAGGGTGTACTTCATAGGACAAAGTGTGTCCGTACCTTTTAGGCATAATACTTGATTAGTTAGATTTCAGCGGACGGAGAGTGCGATGAGATTCAACCTATTGAAGCAAGTGACTAGTTTTTTGACAGTGAACCCGCCAAGGGCGTCACTCGCTGTTTTAACAGCTCTCCTATGCCTTTCTAGCATTCAGGCCCTGGCAATTACTGGCGGCGCTTCCGTTGAGCCGAATACGTCAGTTGCTCTGCGCACCGTTGGAATTTTCAATATCAAAACTGCCAATGCTTGCTCTGGGACTTTAATCACCAAGGATGTCGTACTGACGGCCGGCCACTGTGTGATTTCTAAAAAAGAAAACCTGATTGTGATCTTTGATACTCATTTCCCAAATAAGGTCGGCGAAACAGATAAAATCGATCCTCGAAATATTCGCACGATCAAAGCCATGGCATTCCACGATGATTTCAAAAATCTGGATGAAGCTGGCAGTGATTATGGTGACATTGGTATCATCAAACTTAATTCACCGGCTCCGGAAAACTATTTAATCACTCCTCTTTTGAAAGACGTAACTAAGATTCGTCCTTCAGATACCCTGACCTTGGCGGGCTTTGGATATTCTTCTGAAAAATCCCTTGTGACCGATCGAAATTACCCGGGTTTAGATGCCGCCATCACTGAGGGCCGGGCGTATTGCAATAACTATAAAACGAAATGCTATGTCACTGAAGTTGCAGGCGATGGCGAGCTTCGCCAAGTTCAAGTCACGATTGAATCCCTTCGCGACAAAGATATGATCCTGAATGAAAGCAATCAAAAGGCCACTTGCAGCGGCGACTCTGGTGGCCCCGCATTCTTAGAGATTAACGGACAAACTGTACTTGCTGGAGTTACGAGTCGCACCCTCACAGATGGCGACTGTGGTTCGGCCCAAGGTGTGAAAACTTTGGTTCCCCACTATTTCACTTGGATCAAACAGATGATCCAATCTATGTAAGCTGCATTCTTTCAACCGCGCGCTCGGCCAAGGCTGAAATCGTTAATAACGGATTCACTCCGAGCGCAGTCGGCACAATTGATCCATCTAACACATAAAGCCCTTCATGCAATTTTCCGTCGGCGCGATAGACTTGTCCCAAATGATTAACGACTCCGTTTTCCACCGAATCCGCCATCACGCAACCACCCAAGGGATGCACCGTCACCAGATTTTTTCCATTGATCAGTAAAGTTCGCGGATTCATCACAAAGTTTCCACCAAGGGCCCGAGACTGCGCCTTCATTGCGCGGTCGATGGTGGGATAAATGGGATCATACTTTACCTCGGGCCAACGGACTCGGATGCGACCTTTACGATCCAACTGCAATTTCCCATCAGCACGATCATGTCCCATGCCTAAGTAAACCATCGAATAATTCAAGGCACCTTTTTCGATGTCTTTGGAAAGAGTGATATCTCGTCCCACGCGCAGATATCTTGCGGCAGAGATGCGAAACTTCGCAATCCCCATCGCAAGCCTTAAAGGCATTGTGAATGCACCGGGAAAAGTTCCTTCCTCGATGATGAAACGATCAAATAGATTCGGCTTATTTCGATAGTCCGCCAGAGAGTAAATGACGGCACCGGGCTTCATATCGACGCGAATTCGACTTGCCGAAGAAAAGCCAATGGCGTTGGTGCGAAACGAGGTATTAAATGACAATCCCAACACATCACCATTGCCAGAAAACCTGCGACCTAATTTATCGGAGAGACTTAAACCCTGATTGCGAGAGTTTAAAAGAAGTTTTGAACTGCCCATGGTTCCCGCCGAGACAATCACTTGACTCGCTGAAATCGTTTTGCGAAGGCGATCCCCGCCATTTGAAATATACAAGCAGTGAAGACGGTAACCATCACTCGTTTTTTCAATCCACAGCACTTCCATCTGTGTATAGATTTCTGCGCCCTGATTTTTCGCCAGCGGCAGATAGTTCATGTTTAAAGTGTTCTTAGCTCCGGTATTGCAACCCGAACAGCAATTACCGCACTCGATGCACTTTGGCTGAGTTACTCCTCGTTGCTGAGACTGTTCACCATACAGATTGACTGCAATCGGTGGATACTTAACATCCACTCCCATTTCGCGAGAAGCGTATTCGTGAGCGCGCACCTTTGCACTGCTCATCGTGGCTGGATTGAACGCATGACCTTGAAGCATGCTTTTCACTCGAGAAAAGTATTTCTCAAACTCCCCGCCTTGAATTTCATCAACAATCGCACGAGGCCACTCTGGAAACCGAAAGGTATCACGGTCAGGTCGCACCATCGCGCCCGCATTGATCAAGGATGTTCCGCCCAGTCCATTTCCGTTTAAAACATCCATCTCGTGATTCGCATGAATTTCAAAAAGCCCAAAAGGATTTTTTTTACAACGGACATCGCGCCGAACGGCTTCAAAGCTCTCGGTAAAACTCCCTGGGGGACGTTCCGGCCCACGCTCCAAAACCGCAACACGACACCGCCCCGCCAATCGAGCCGCCGCGACAGACCCACCATACCCAGAGCCAATAACAACAACATCATAGCGCTCCCGCAAATCCGAAAGAGGATTCGCCAGCGGCGTATACTTAATTTTCAGAGGAACGAATTTAACCTGAGGCTCCGCCAAGCTCGTGCGCGCAAAAGCCCCCACCAAACCTGCAACAAAGCCAGATTTAAGAAACGAACGACGAGAAATCCCCATCCACCAAGGAAACCGCAAAAATTAACAAAAAGAAATCTCCCCCAAAAAACCCTGCAGAAAGACATTCCATCTCAGCTAACGAAGGCGCAGGATTTTTCCTTTTAACAAGGCGCAAGGAGGAAGGCGTACCACTGATACGTCGACGACGAAGCAACGCAGGTAAAAGGAAAAAGACAAGCCCCAACTACAGGGCAACGGCCCAAGATACCTGCAAGTTTGGTTTTCCGGCGATGTCCACTACGGCTACGTTTAGGTTTTGATTGATCCAACGGACGATCATTTCTTTTTCTGAATTCGTCAGCTCGGGATTGTGGAATCGGAAATCAAATTCTGACAGTGGCAAACTAAAGCTCATGGTTTTTTCTTTGCCCTTGGAATTTTTCAGTTCGATTTCCAAGTTCACAAAATTTTTCTTTTTCCCTGGCTCTTCCACTTTGAATGAAGTTGTCGTGGTGCCAACAAAAAAGTCTTTCCATTCTTCGTCGCTTAATTCCATATTCAACTTATTCGGGCGCATTTTGAAATGCGGTGAATGAGACAAAACATAGGATTGGAACATCGAGCTTGAAAGTTTCCAGTCATAAGCAACTGGCAACGTGCAATGATAACCTTCAGGAAACTCAACCACTCGAACATTGCGACTGTCGATCTTCATCACTTTATTCGCGATTTTCTGTGCGTTGATTGCATAGGGAACCATATAGTCATGATCTGTTGCCCAGATCATCACGGGTTCAGAAACATCTTTGTAGTACGGCCAGAAATTATTCAATCCCCAGAAGTCCTCGCTGTCTTTCATTCCTGGTGGAAGTTTTACAGAGCTAATATAAGAAAGTCCGCCATGATATGTTCTAACGACTTCTGAAACCGCTTTATGAATAAATTTAAAACTGTCGTATTGAACAACGCCTGGAAGTTTTTCTTCGATCCCACGCAGACGACGGCGTCCCCACAAATCGATAAATGCCGAACGAGTGCCACTGTTCGTAAGGCTCTCCATCGTCTCTTTCAAGTTCACCACCGGGCACAAAGCCAAGAAGCTTTGAATCAACGGTGCGCCTGCGGGAGAATTGTATTTGTTTAACAACGAAGAAAACAAAACTCCAGGTCCACCCAAACTCATCCCCATGACGTGAATGCTGTCCACCACACGCGACAATGGTTCAGTGGAATTGCGAAGCATCTGAGCGATCAAGATATTTTGAATTCCTTCATCGTAACCACCAAATGAAAACTGATTGTTGTTCGCAATGAAATCGGCACTGGTTAAATTTTCCAGCAACAAAACGTTGAACGGTGATTGTTCAAACAACATCATCATCCACGCACGTTCAGGCCTGAAGTCCTCGATACTAGAGAAAATTCCAGAACGGAAAATCACCATGGGACGACGTTTGGAATCACCCTTTAAAGCCAGCAAACCTTTAAGCTTCACGTTTCCTGGAAGATTAATAACCACGCGGCGAAGAAACGGATGCTCGTAAGCGTCGTAACGCATCGTCAGATAACGACGCACATTCACCATTTCTCCTAAGTCTTCGGTCTGCAATTGCGAGCCGCACTCTTGTAGATACTTCTGCACCAATCCACCTTGAAGTTGCGCAGAAACGGCAACGCGAGGATCTTGCAAGCGGGAAGCCCACACCGAGGTGTTGCACTTATCAGTAACGGATTGCCCCTCCCCCGTCGGCGTCCAGCCTAGGATACCTTCGAATAGAAAGTTCAAAACTGCTGGATAACGCCCCGGGGCGTCGGCAAGAATAGGATTATCAATTGCTGGAAACCAAATTCGAGGGCTTTGAAACTGCTCGATAAACGCCTGCTGAGGTGATGCAGGTTTCTGTGCAAAAGTGAAAAACGGAAATGCAGCGATGATGAGAACTAGTAGAGAACGAGACATAGGTCTAATTGTGGGGAAAAAGAACCACCGAGTCATCAGCTTTTTTCCCGAGTGACACTGAGTATTTACTTCATTAAACTGCCAGCGTGTATTTTTAAGGAGACACATTATCATGGACCATAAGATTGAGCCCTTGTATGACGGGCCTTTGTTCCGCAACGCTATCCAAACTCTAGATGAATCCGCAAAAATTATTAACTGTGATCCGAACGTGCTTGAGCGTTTGAAACGCCCTCGTCGCTGCATCACTGTTTCTGTTCCAGTTCGTATGGACGATTACTCTGTGAAAGTATTCACAGGTTACCGTGTTCAATACTCTCCAACATTGGGCCCCTACAAAGGCGGTATCCGTTATCACCAAAACGTAGATCTTCAGGAAGTTGTTGGTCTTGCGGCTTTGATGACTTTCAAAAACTCTGTTTTGGGTCTTCCATTGGGTGGCGCAAAAGGTGGTATCACTGTTGATCCAACTAAATTGTCACGCACTGAAAAACAAAATCTAACTCGTCGTTATGCTTCCGAAATTGGACCATTCGTTGGACCGACTAAAGACATCCCAGCTCCAGACGTGGGCACTGATCCACAAACTATGGCGTGGTTCATGGACACTTACTCTCAAGAGCAAGGTGGCTTTGCACAACCGGGTGTTGTAACTGGTAAGCCAGTTGAAATCGGCGGTTCTCTAGGTCGTAACCACGCTACAGGTTTGGGCGTTGTTTACGTAGCAGAGAAAGCTTTCGAAGTTTGCAAAATGAACATGAAAGGTTCCACTATCGCGATCCAAGGTTTTGGTAACGTAGGTTCCTTCGCTGCTAAATTTGCTTACGATCGTGGCGCACGCATCGTTGCAGTTTCTGACGTTTCCGGTGGTATCTTCAACGGTGACGGTCTTGATATCCCTGAAGTACTTGAGTACATCAAAGCTCACAAGTTCTTGAAGGGCTATCCAAAAGCAACACCAATCAGCAATGAAGATTTGCTTGAAGTTAAATGTGATGCTTTGTTCCCTTGCGCTCTTGAGAACCAAATCGACACTCACAACGCTGAAAAAATCCAAGCGAAAATCATCGTTGAAGGTGCGAACGGTCCTATCACGAATGCAGCAACAAAAATTCTTTCTAAACGTGGCGTGTTCATCGCTCCAGACGTTATCGCCAACGGTGGTGGCGTAATCGTATCTTACTTTGAATGGGTTCAAGACACGATGGCGTTGTTCTGGGATGAAGACGAAGTGAACTCTAAGTTGAAAGTTCTTATTACAAAAGCTTTCGACAAAGGTTACGCGATGTCGAAAGAGAAAAACGTCGACATGAGATCTGCTGCGATGGCGGTTTCTGTTCAACGTCTCGAGAAAGCGATGCTTTTGAGAGGTCTTTACCCTCGTTAGTTTCTTCAAAGGTGGGTTGCGAAACCCACCTTTTTTTTTGCGTTTTCAGTATTTATTTCAGGAGTGTTTTTCTCATGCGTCCTTGGCTTCTGCTTCCTCCTAAAGTTGCACACGACATTAACGGCTACGCTCTCCCCCTGCTCTCTTATCTTTACGGAAAAAAAACACCTCATTGGAACTCTTTCACCTGGAGAAATATGACCTTTGCGAATCCTTTGGGAATTGCAGGTGGCGTGGATAAGGATGCAGAACACTTAAGTGACTGGTGGAGATTGGGATGTGGTTTCGTTGAGGTTGGAACGGTCACTCCTCAGCCGCAGAATCCGAATCCGGGTAAAATCATGGATCGCGATATGAAGCTGACCGCGATGTGGAATAAAATGGGCTTCCCGAGCCATGGTGCTGATGAAGTCTTTTACAACCTTGCCTCTTATGCTCCGAACTTTAGAACACCGGTCTTTGTAAACATCGGAAAAAATCGCCAGACGCCAAATCATCACGCGGTAAATGATTATCTTGAATTGGTAGATAAACTTCGTCCCTGGGCCGATGCTTTTGTGGTGAATATCTCTAGCCCAAACACAGCGGGACTTCGCGAGCTTCAGAAAAAAGAAAACCTTGGTGCTTTGCTTAAACCGATTTTGGACCGCGTTTCACACTATGAGCCAACTCCCGTTTTGGTGAAACTAAGCCCTGATATGGGCGAAGAAGGCTTAGCTGAAGCTATCGCAAACTGCCAAGAAATTGGAGTGGATGGCTTCGTGTTAACAAACACGACTTTGATGAGACCAAATGGATGTCGTTTTCCTAATGAAGGCGGCCTGTCAGGTGCGCCATTAAAGAACCTATCTCAGCGCGCGCTTCAAATTGCTGTTGAAACTTTAGGCAAAAAGCGTCAAGGAATGCTATTAGTAAGCGCCGGAGGCGTCTTAACTCCGGAAGATGTCTTTGAAAGATTGCAAATGGGCGCAGATCTTGTTCAAATTTACTCTGCACTTGTATTTCATGGACCAAGCTTTTTCCATGATGTGGCAGCTAGAAGGAAAAATGTCGGAAGATAGCGTTGAGTTAAAACCAAGAAAACCAAAAATCCGCAAGGGTCATTGGATTCCTGTCGTTGCAGGCTTTTTGCGCAAAGATGGAAAGATCTTGGTTGGCCAACGCCCCGAAAACAACTCCTTAGCTGGGCAATGGGAATTTCCCGGTGGAAAAATCGAGAGTGGTGAGACACCTGAACAGGCTCTGGCTCGCGAACTCGACGAGGAGCTTGGAATTGAAGCTGAAGTCGGCGACCTTAAACTAGCGTGCACTCATTCCTATGGAGATGTAGGGATTCTCATATTATTTTATGAAATCCTGTATTGGAAAGGCGAACCTCGCGCCAAACATCACATGATGCTTGAGTGGATACATCCGGAAGAACTAAAACACCGTAATATCCCTGAAGCCAATCGTAAGATTCTAAACAGAATCTACAAAGCCCTGGGACTTGAATGGCCAAAATAATTCTAGTTAGTACCAAAGTTCAAAGCACGACATGGCAGTTGGCTATAAGCTTGCGCTCCCAACAACATGAAGTGACGGTATTAACCAGTCATGGCGATGTTCCCCCTGAAGCAACCAACGGCATTGAATACATGGCCTACTTTAAAAAGTGGTCGGTACTGGAAGGTTTAAAAATCATTCCGGGTCTGTTCGGAATGCAGCCTCATATTTTACATCTAATTTTAGATGACGATCGCATGAACGCAGCTCAGGTGATTTTGTCGACTTTCGCAAAATCTCATCCTAGCTGCGTGCTAACGACTTCACTCTTGCATATAAAACGTGGCCTTAAAAAATCCAATCCGGTTCGTTATCTTGTAGAGGAAAGTGACATCATTACTTTCCCGACTGTGGAATCGCTGGCTCAATTGCGTGGCCTGAATGTGCGATCGAAAAAACAAGGTCGCGGCATTCTGCCCCCTGCTTTAGATTTTAAAAATCAACAGCAGTTGGGCGCCTTGGATGAGGATGAAGTTTCCCTGCTGACTAATATTCAAGACAAAGAATTTTTCGTCCTGCCATTTCGTGAAGGCCGTTTTAATCCTGAGTCGGATCGCTTTGCCCGCTTAAAAATGCTCGCTCGCCGCCACAAGGTGGTTTTGTGGGGCAGTTATTCCCACTGGTCCTTGCGTGAAAGAAAACATTTCGCTAGCTGGATGGAAAAAAATGGCTGTGGCGACCGTTGGGTCGTGACGGGAGAAATTTCGCCTCACCTTTCCAAAGTTCTGTTGGAAAAAACCGTGGCTTTTGTGATGGCAGGTCAGCAGTTCACCCCTGTTGAAATGACCGAGTATTATATGCGTGCGATCCAGGCTCAATCGACTTTGATCTTGGATTCCAAACAGACCAGCGTGCACGCGGACCTTTGGAAAAACACTGTGAATTGCTGGGTTCTGAACGCCGACAGTTTACACAAAGACCTGGTTAAACTTTTAGAGCGTACAAATTTATCCTTACCCGTAGCCCTCTCTGAAGACTGGGCACAAAGCAGTCATATAGTTGATTCATCCATGAATGAATTAAACCGACTGTATAATCGGGCCTTGGCTTCTGCCAGATAGTCTTTTAATCTTTATTCATGTTCGCGAAAAAATCCGCATTGCCGGAATCACTTAACATTTGCCTGACCTCGCATCGTTTTCCGATTCTTAGTCGGGCAACTGATCATGGTTTTTTGTGGCCTATTGCTCGCGGCCTGGCTCGGGAAGGTCATAAGGTCACGGTTATCTCTGCGAACTCTCCGTTAAAAAAACCGGAAGTAACTCGCGACGGTGTTCGCGTGTTTTATCTGAACGAGGGTGAAAAAAATCTTGCTCACTTGCGTTTTCAAATGGCGGTTCGTCAGAAGTTCATGCAGCTTCACCGCGAGACTCCGTTTCACATTGTGCATTCGATTGATAAATCAGGTTATCGCATCGGCAATCGTAAAAATGATTTAAAAGTCGCTGTGGCTTATGACGTGGAAGCGACCCAGATGTCTCAGTTGTTTGCGATCCTGGCGATGAAGCAAGAAACCTTGCCAAGCATTCTGACGACAGGCCTTGCGACTGCTTATAAATTTCTGACGACTTACTATGGTGGAGACCGCCAGCTTCTTTCCACAGCGGATGGTATCTTTGTGACCAATCCTCAGCAGAAAATTATCCTGGAAAGATATTATCTGTATCCGGATTATCACACTTATACTGTGCCCTACGGAATTGATCTGGGGGATTTAACTCCCAAGGAACAATCCCTGGAGCTGCGAAATAAATTAAACTTGCCAGAAAACTCTCACATCGCAGTCACTATCAATGACATGACCGATGCCCACGAGATGCTGCCTTTGTTGCAAGCCTTTGAAAAGGTTGCGATTAAAAAACCAAATAGCTATTTGATCGTTGTCGGTAATGGGCCGAAATTTAAAGACGTTGAATATCAGGTTTTGAATTTGGCTTTGGGTAATCGCGTGATCTTGGCAGGTGCGGTACCGGCTTCGGAATTAGAAGACTATATCGTTTTGGGCGATGTTTTCATCAACATGGGTTCTAGAAGTACGGGCTTTGAGCCTTCGACTTTGGAAGCCATGGCTCAGAAAAAAGTCGTCATGGGTTCTGAAGTTTCCCCGATCGCAAATATCATCGAAGATGGCCGCGATGGGTTCTTACTGCGCCCAGCTGACGTAGATTCGATCTCAAACCTTTTGGTGGAGATCTTTTCCGGAACAATGCCCGCAGATGAGATCGGCGAACGAGCGCGCCAGCGCGTCATGGACCTGTTCGACACGGGTAAAATGGTCCAGGCCGTCATTGATGCCTACCGTAAAATCCTTCTCAATACCGGAATGTATAAGAAGCAATGAGTTAAATCATTGAAAAGTGGTAGTCAGCCCTCACACACTCTGTATAATCAGGAGTGTTATCAATACTTTATGTTCTAGAGGATCTGGACGATGACTAAAGCGGATTTGATTAATTTGATCTCTGAAAAAGCTGGTATCACTCGCGTGAAAGCAGAGACAGTTGTGAATACAATCTTCGATTCTATGGTTGAAGCTTTGATGCGTGACGACCGTATCGAAATCCGTGGCTTTGGTTCTTTCGTGAATCGTCAATACGGTGCTTATAAAGGCCGCAATCCTCGTACGGGCGAAATCATCAACGTCGAAGAAAAGAAACTTCCATTCTTCAAAGTCGGCAAAGAACTGAAAGAAGACATCAACGGCGGCAAAGAGTAAATTTACTCTGACCACGAATGAAAAAGGGACCACGCGGTCCCTTTTTTTATGCCTTTTTTACGGCTGTTTTTTGAGAACAGACTACTCCGATGGAGTCGGAGTGCAGCTTCTGCTCCGGCATATCGGAGTGTAAGCAAACTACTTCGGAAAAACCGAAATATCTGAGATTTTTCTGATTCCGTGAAGCGCCATAAACAGACGCTCAACTCCCAGGGCAATTCCCCCACTTGGCGGCAAACCTGCATCCAAACATTGGAAGAATTCTTGATCGAGAGAGATCACTTCTTTGTGGGATTCCTGCTTTTTTTGCAGATCTTCTTCGGAACGCTGTCTTTGAATTTGTGGATCGTTAAGTTCGTGGAACGCATTGCAAAGTTCAAGACCCTTCCAATAGGCTTCGAAACGATCTCCCCAGCCATCGGGTGTCAGTCTTGCTAAAGCCGCTTGGTAAGGCGGATACTTTTCAACAAAGATCAAGTCCTCTCCGCGCAGCTGAGATTCAATTTTCTCCATAAAGATCAGGAAGAAATAGTCGTCGATGCTCTCAGCACTGCGCACATCCACATTTAGCTTTTGAGCGAGTTCTTTTAATTCTGTCTTCGTCGTTTCCGGTGTGAAATCAAATCCACAATGGATTTTAAAAAGTTCCGCCACGGAATAACTCAAAATCTGACGAGGAGCTGGGAATTTTAATACCTTCACCAGGTGCTGAACCAAGTCGATCACGTCTTGCTTGATCGCTTGCAGATTGTCGTAAGCACGATACCACTCCAGCATATTGAATTCCGGCTGGTGACGTTCAGTGACTTCTCCATTGCGGAAACAAGGAGCGATTTCAAAAATCTTTTCAGCACCCAATGCGAGAGCTTTCTTCAAATGCAGTTCGGGACTTGTTGGCAAATAAAGTTTTTCTTTGCGGGAACCAACTTTAAGCTCTGTTGCGAACACATCGAGCGAAGGCTCCGTTCCAGGACATACCACCAACGAAGGCGTTTTTACCTCGAGAAACTCTTTGCGACGGAAGAAATGACGAATCTCCTCAACGTAGCGATTCCATTTCTCCAAAATGTCTTTGTTATAAGTGCGATTTGGCAGAGCAGATTTATTTGGCGCAAGTAGAATCAATTCCGTCGCAGAAACGGCAGCAACGATATCACCTTCAATTAGAAATTCTGAACAAGGCGGAGCTTTTTCAAAAGAAACAATCTGTTCCTGCCCATCCCGAATCAAAGTAATTTCCAGCTCACCCGCTTCGCGCGTGATCTGATAAATTCTTCCTGCAGCCTTTGCATCAGCCGGCATCGCGGGATAAGGCTTCCACTGTTGATTTAAAAAGGTATTTCTGTCCAAAGTTCCTGCAGATTAAAGGTACGGACACACTTTGGGTAGCAAGAGCGCGTCAGGCGCAATAAAAAAAGCCTGATCACAAGATAACAGGCTTTTTTATTTAGCGGCAAAGACCTTGAGTACGAAGGCTGCCAAGTTCGGCGGAGATGGCTTCAAGATCATCAGCTCCATAGACGACTTGGTCGCCCACAGTGATCCGATGTTTCACCCACAAACCACTGTAAATTCCTTCGCTGCTCAGTGAACATTCAGGTTTTGCTGGCATCGTAGATGCTGGTGCCCAACTTGCCATAAACGACAGTAATAAAGTTGTTCCAAGTGCTAAAAGAATTCTCATGGTTTTCCCCTTTCCCCTTACGCCCTAATTGACTCCAGGTGACTCTGCCTTCCTTCTAAAGCAATCTCCTTGCCAATTGATTTCTGGTCACTTTGACACCGCGGTCTTGGGACCGCATGGAGAGGAGTGGGGATTGCAGAGGGCCGCTCCACTCGGACAGTCCTCGCTCGTTTGTGTCACCGTTTTTGAAGACAGTTCAGGGGCTCGATGATTTTCTCTCGCTACGTTTGTTACCACAGAGCGCTGCGGAACTCGCACGCGTCCCTCTGCAATCCCCACTCCCCTCCATGCGACACAGTTTTGGGTTTCAAAGTGACAAGAAAAATTGGCCTCCCTTCTTTAAAACTCAGGGTCAAGATGCACCAGCGACTAGAATTGTCTTCGTTTGGAAAAAATGAAAATCCTGCGAACTGATTGTTGCGTTCGACTATGGATCCTGATTTCGGTTGGGGGAAGTCGCCTGAGAAGCATTATGTTGCGTTGAGTTGGGTTCCTTTCATGCAAAAGACCGGAAGGAAGTAGTTTGTAATTTATACCGTTGAACGGTATACCATCATGAGGTATATTGATTATGTCAATTCAGTCGTTTACTTGTGCTATTACACGAGAGTTTTTTATCTCGGGAAAAGCTTCGAGGAAGACTGGTTGGCTTTCTGTTAGTAATATTGCTCGCCGCAAACTGGATATGCTGCACTTTGCCACCTGTTTGAACGATCTTAAGTCCCCTCCCGGTAATCGGCTCGAGATTCTTCGTGGTGACTTAAAAGGGTTTTGGAGCATTCGAATCAACGACCAGTGGCGGATCATATTTAAGTTTGGTTCAGATGGCCCCTTCGACGTTAAAATTTGTGATTATCACTGAGGACTTTGTATGATTGAAATGAAGAGACAGCCTACGACTCCTGGTGAGATTTTGAACGAAGAGTTTCTAAAACCATTGAATTTAACTCAACGCGCTTTTGCCGATCACATTGGTGTCGAAGTGAAAACTATCAATCGAATTGTGAATGGGCGACAAAACTTAACACCCGAAATTGCCTTGCTTTTTGCTGCGGCTCTCGAGGTTTCTGTCGAGTTTTGGCTGGATTTACAGAAGGCCCAAGATCTTTGGCGTCTAAAAAATAGTAAAATTAAACTCCCAAAACCACTAAAAGCCAGCTGAGCTTCCTGCTCCACAATTCTTGGGTCTTATAAGTTGAGTTTTTGAGCCTCTTCCGCTATCAGAAGTAGCGAATTCTATTGCGGAAACGAGGAACAATCATGCTTGATTTGCATAAGGTGCTTAACACTCTAAAAGGGTCCGTTGAATGGGCTCAATTGAGATTGGTTAGTGAGAAGACTACTTGGCGTGTGATCCGCAACGAGCAATTTGAAGGCAGCGATATCAGCTTTGATAATGGGTTGATGGTTGAGGTTCTTGTTAACGGGCATTTTGGTTATGCGGGAACTAGTGATCTGACTGCTGACGGTGTGAAGCGTGCTTTTGACAAAGCCACTTTGATGGCTCGCCAGGCTTCTTCTTTCAAGGTTCATGACTTTTCTGTGTTGCAAAGACCGATTGCACAAGGTCGTTATGCTTCTCCTGTTTCTCGCCCGATGGATTCTTATTCTGCGAAAGAGATCTCCGATCTTTTCATCGATGCGACTCGTGCCATGAAAGTTTCTGATAAGATCATCAACCGCATTGCGATGGCGATGATCGTGGAATCCGAATTCTCTGTGGTCAGTACTCATGGTTCTGATGTTCACCAAAAATTTTCTATCGTAAGCACTGACTTTAACGCCACGGCGATGGACGCTGGTGAAGTTCAGCAGCGCTCTCAAAATGGGGGCCTAGCTCGTTGCAACCAAATTGGTGCAGAAGTTTTTGATCGCGCTTCTATTTTGGAAAATGCGAAAATCATTGGAACAGAAGCTTTGGAATTGTTAAGTGCCGAGAACTGCCCTTCAGAAACTTTGGATTTGCTGATTGCTCCAGACCAAATGACTTTGCAAGTGCATGAGTCTATCGGACATCCACTGGAGTACGACCGCATCCTGGGAGACGAAAGAAATTATGCGGGTTGGAGCTTTGTAAAGCCTGAAGACTTCGGCAAACTTCAATACGGTTCAAAACTTATGAATGTGACTTTTGATCCTACAGTGCCAGATGCAATGGCTTCTTATGCCTTCGATGACGCTGGCGTGAAAGCAACGAAAGAATACTTGATCAAAGATGGCGTTTTATTGCGCGGCCTGGGTTCTTTGGAATCTCAAGCTCGCTTAAGCTTGCCAGGCGTAGCGAACTCTCGCTCATCAAGCTGGAATCGTGCTCCTATTGATCGCATGGCGAATATCAACCTTGAGCCTGGCACTTCCAAGCTAGAAGACATGATCGCTTCTGTCGAGCGTGGCGTATTCATGCACGCGAATAAATCCTGGTCGATCGATGATTACCGCAACAAATTCCAATTCGGTTGCGAATACGCGCAATTGATTGAAAACGGCAAGCTGACTAAGACACTGAAAAATCCAAACTATCGCGGCACGACTGTGAAGTTCTGGAACTCTTTGAAAGCTGTCAGCGCGAATCGTGAAACATACGGCTCCCCTTTCTGCGGTAAAGGCGAACCAAATCAAGTGATCCGTGTGGGCCACACAACACCATACTGCCTGTTTGGTGGTATGGAAGTGTTTGGAGCGTAATATGAATTTCATCGAAACAACGCAGAAAACATTCAACGCTATTGCTGATGCGATCTTCGCAAAACTTCAATCTGGCGAAGAGGCCAACATCAACCTCAACGCTGAAGACACGGTTTTCGTTCGTATCAATAACAACAAAGTTCGTCAGAACACGCACGTTGAACAACGCACGATCAGCATGCAGTTTCAAAAAAACTCGCGCACCGCCAAGATTTCTTTTGAAATCACGGGTGCCGCAGAGTTAGACACAACTCGCGCTTTAGAAATGCTTGAAATGGCTCGCACTGAGTGCAGCCTTTTGCCAGAGGATCCAAAACAGGTTCCAATGCGCAACAACGGCACAAGCAATAATTACATCAAAGGCAGTCTGCTTTCTCACGAAGAGATGTTTGAAAAATTGATTGCACCAGCCACAGGTTCTGACTTGGCAGGTATTTACTGCGCCGGTCCTCGCGTCTCTGCAAGCCGCAATTCTGCGGGACAAGATCATTTCTTTGCGACGGATTCCTTCTTTATCGATTACTCTTTGTATCTGGCCGAAAAGGCTGTGAAAGGCACTTACGCTGGCACTCAGTGGAATCAAAATGAATACGCAGCAAACTTAGCGCAAAATAAAAATCAGCTAAAGCTGATGGATCGCCCTAAGAAAGTTTTGCCTCCAGGGCCATACAAAGTTTATTTGGCACCAGCAGCAGTTGCGGAAATGGCTTCGATGTTTTCTTGGAGTGCTATGAGTTACAGTGCTTATAAGCAAGGTAGCAGCCCTCTACAAAAACTGGCGGATAAAGAAAAATCATTCTCGCCGCTATTTTCTATGCGCGAAAATTTCTCGACAGGACTTACTCCCCCATTCAATTCTCTGGGTGAAGTTTCCCCAGAGAAAGTCGAATTAATCAATCAAGGTCAGCTTAAGACATTCTTGATTTCATCAGGCACAGCCAAAGAGTACGGCGTTGAAGGAAATCTCGCTGGTCCGAGCGAAGGGCCTCGTGCTCTTGAAATCCTGCCGGGCACTTTGGCTAAGGAAAATATTTTGAAGGAACTTGGAACAGGTGTTTACCTTTCGAACCTTCACTATTTGAATTGGTCTGATCGTCCCACAGCGCGCATCACGGGTATGACTCGTTATGATTGCTTCTGGGTTGAAAATGGCGAAATCGTCGCACCGATCGCAGATATGCGTTGGGATGAGAGCTTGTTTGATTGTCTGGGTGAGAACTTATTGGCAGTGACGAACTTTCAGGACATTGATCCTTCGGTGGACACTTACAACTCCCGCGCCTGGGGTGGAAAAAAACTGCCAGGACTTTTAATCAAAGATTTTAAATTTACTCTTTAGGAGAATTCACAAATGGTTACCTATATCGTGCAGACAACTGTTCAATACGAAGTCTACAATGAGTACGTAGAGTGGTTGAAAACTGACTACATTCCGCAAGCATTGAAAATTCCAGGATTTATCAGTGCGGATCTTTGCCTTCGCAAAGGTGGAGCGATGGAATCCTCAGCAAAAGAACTTCGTATCGTTTTCAAAGTCGAGAGTGAAGACTCTATTAAATCCTATATTGCGGAGCACGCAATGCCTCTTCGTGAGCAGGCGACGGAAAAATTCCCAGGTAGATTCTCTAACAATCGCGAAATTTGGCTAGACACCATTAATTTTGTGTCAAAATAACGGTTCGAGTCTTTTAATTCGGAAACCACGGGTGTAAAGTGGTTTTCGAGCTCTTGAAAGGAGAAATCATGTCATCTGCATCATTTCAGAAACTTTTGAATAACCTCTCAAAGAACAAGAACGTCCAAAACCTTCTTGAGAACTTCCAAACTTTAAGCGACGAAATCAAAAAACGCGAAGGCGACCTTAAAGGAAAGTTCGACCAAACCAAACAACAAAAGATCGAGCAAGCTTGGGAAAAATACCAAGAGATCGTTAAAGTTTTGAGCGCCTCTGAAGAGAAGCTTGAAAAAGAAGTAACGACAACAATTGCGAAAATCAAAAAATCTGCTGACGCTCTTGAAAAAAACATCCAAGTCGCTAAGAAAAAAGCGATGGTCCAAAAAACCAAATTGGAAAAAGCATTGTTCAAAAAAACAATGACTGCAAAAAAAGGTGCCGCAAAAACAGCAAAGAAAGCTGCCGCGAAACGCCCAGCCAAAGCGGCAAAGAAAGCCGTTCGCAAAGCTACAAAAAAGGTAACTCGCAAGTAGATGTCTCAGCTCAAGGCATAGAACTTTGATCCCCTTGGATCCAGCTTCTATGCCTTGCTCACATTTTCAAAAATGAGTTGCGCACTTATCTCTTCGCCAACTCCCATAAAATCATCACCCATTTTGTCTTATAATTTCACACCTCAATGTGATCTGAATTTCAATTCCATTCGAAGATACCTCATTAACCAGTTGAATTTTCTAACCGAAGAGTCCTTTGGAACGTTTATTAAACGGATCTAAACAGGGACGTCTTATGACAATCGGTAATCGAATCACAAAATTTTTGGGATTGCTGTCACTCATATTATTTACACCACTGATGGTATATGCATCTCCACAAAAATTGACATATCAAGGTCGCATTGTCGACTCTACGGGACACCCGTTGACGAACAACGATGTAACGTTTCGTTTTCAAATTACTTCAATGGATGGGCTCTGCGTTCTGTATTACGAAGAGCGCCAACACATCAATATGCAAAACTCCGATGGGATCTTTGATATCGCGATCGGCGATGGTTCAGTGATTTATGCAGTCGGTGGCAGCAACAAGCTTTCAGACACTTTCATCAACGGAGTGACTCATAATTGTTATGGCAGTGGAACATGGTTTGCTTCGGCAAGCTCTGAACGTCTTTTAAAAGTAAGCTTTCATGACGGCACAGGTTGGCAGGCGATTGATCCGGCAAACACCATTCGCTCCGTTCCGTTTGCAATGTCTTCTTACTCGGCACAAACCTTGGCTGATAAAACTTTGAATGATCTGATTTTGAAAGCAAGCTTAACATCTTGTACTGCTGGTCAGGCATTGAGTTGGAATGGGACGACGTTTTCTTGCGTAGCTACTTCTTCAGGGACCTTGACTGGGGTGACTGCGGGCACTGGCCTTACAGGAGGCGGTACAACTGGAAATGTCACGCTTTCCCTTGCAGCTTCAGGAGTGACCGCTGGCACTTATGGTTCTGCAACGCAAGTGCCTGTCATTGCTGTGGATGCCACGGGTCGCATCACTTCGGTTACGGCAACAGCCGTCAGTGGCGGTGGTTCCAGTGGTTTGACTTCACTGAATGGTGAGACGGGTTCTTCGCAAACATTTGCTACTCCGGGTACTTCTGGCACAGCACCCTCTTGGTCATCAACATCTAACTCGCATACACTTAACATTCCCTTGGCCTCCTCGGCGGGAGTGACTGCGGGCCTCCTTAGTAAAGCGGACTATGATGCCTTCGCTGGAAAACAAGCAAGCGGCAGTTACGTCACAGCTTTAACAGGTGATGTAACTGCGACGGGTCCTGGCTCCGCTGCCGCAACAATTGCAAACAGTGCAGTCACCACAGGCAAAATCGCATCAGCAACAATCCTGGGTTCAAACCTTAATTTTACCGGCGTGAACGCTGCCACCACAAACATGGTCTTGAAAGATTCGACCGGTAAATTTTTTGACTTTGCCTGCGGCACTGCGGGACATGTTGCCACCTGGAGTGTTGCAGGTTGGTCTTGCCAAGCCATCAGTGTGAGTGCTTCAAGCTTTGGATCTCAGGCTCAAAACACATTCCTGGCAGCTCCCAGTGGTTCATCAGGAAATGCGACATTCAGAACCATTGCCTCTGCAGATTTACCAATCACGGGAGCCACGGGCGTATTCACCAATGGCGGTAATTCGTTTGGAACAGCGGCGTCGCTGGGAACGAATGATGCAAGAAATTTGACATTTAAAACTAATGGCACAACCAGGATGACTTTAGCGTCTTCGGGCACAGTGGAAGTTAATGCTGATGAATTGGGATTTAGATCAACATCAGGTAATACTTCGCAGCTGACATTTTACCGCGGAGCCAAATCAACTTCATTCGGTCCGGACTCCACCACTCTTGATCTATGGTCTGACGAAAACATTCCTTTCAATATTACTTTGGATGGTGCAAACCAAATCATGACCGTTCTTCCCACGGGCAAGGTGGGTATTGGAACGACCTCTCCTTCCGCAAATTTTCAGGTGAACTCCGCACTTACAGGAACTTCAGGTCAACTCTATACAAATTTTTTCTATGCCACTGCTGAACCGACAGCGGCCTCGACCGCTACTTACTATGGAAGCCAGGGAACAGTAGCAAACTATGGGAGTAATACCCGATTGAATGGAGCCACCTTAACCGGGATGGCAGGATTGGTCGAACAAGGTGGTACCGGAGTTATTGGCAATGCCAATGCGGTCGAAGCATTGGTAAGCAAATTTGCAGCGGGCAACATGACTTATGTGAATGGATTTTACTCCCATCTGAATAGTTCAACATCTGGTACCGTGGATACGTTTCGCGGATTGTATGTTTCAACGAGCATTTCGGGAACCAGCTCGCTGACAAATGGCTACGGAGTTTACATTGACCCCATGAATGGTTCGACGAGCAGCTACGGGATTTATCAAAGTGGAGCAAACGACACGAACTATTTTGCAGGGCGTGTGGGCATTAACAACACTGCGCCGAATGCCAATGCGAAACTGGAAGTCACGGGTACTATCGTCAGCACCCCAAATACGATCGCCAATGCCTCTGTGAATTTAGCAACAAGTAACACGACCGTTCTGACGACTGTGGGTGGTTCCGCTATTACACTTTCAAACATGGTTCACGGTGGTAACTACACATTGGTTATTCAAGACACCACTTCGCGGACTTACACTTTCGGTGGATGTAATACTTCGAAGTTTATTCCTCCGAATGCGGCGACAGTTTCAGGAACCTGGTCGACGTACAATATTTTAACTATAAAAAATGGCGCAAACTTTGACTGCTTGATCACCTGGGCAACGGGTTACCAATAATGGTTAAAAAAATATTTTTACTTTATATTTTAACTCCTGCGGTTGCGCTCGCTCAAACCAGTGCAATGACGGGTGCCTTATTGGATGCCGGAACGCCCAATCGATGTGCGCCGATTTATAAATCTGCGTGGCTTCCTCAAAGTAATTCCCTGATTGCTTCATATAACTTCGATGGCTCACCAGGAACAATCACAAATGGCGCAACGATTAAGTCCATCACCGGATCCTACGACGCGACGGCGGCGAATCCTTCTTCCACACTGTCTTATACAAATCATGCGGCAACGCCCTCTCCCCTGGCGAATCTGCGCCAGCATCTAACGACCACTGGTAACGACGGAGATATCATCTCTGTCTCCGGTCTTCCGGCACAAAGTGCGGGCACGTGGAGCTTTTGGATAAACATGGCCATTCCGGTCACGAACCATCAAAGAATATTTTATCGCAGCGACAACAATGGAAATCAGGGGTACTTTTTTCTAATAAGAACAGAGGGCATTCTTGAGTTTCATAAAGTCTATTCCGGCGGGAATCAGAAAATTCAAACTTGCCCTGTGAAATCGAGTTATTTTTTCGGTTCATGGCATCAAGTGGTTGTGACTTGGGCGGGCGGCACGGCGGAAACAAATCTCAAAATTTTTGTAGATGGAACGGAACTTGTGTACACCGGTGTCGCCGATCCGCGTATCGATGCAACACATGATTGCGACAACTGGTCACTGTATAACGGGCGTGCAAGTGCCTTCGCTGGCTCCGGATCACTTGCTTCCGAAGCCGCTCAATCTTTTTATCTCAGCGGCCTCCCTGCGAGCACCTCCACCAATCCATCCTCCAAAGGGATCATAGGTAAGCTTGATGAGTTTGCGATATGGAATGTAGCGCTCTCTCCGGCGGAAGTTTTGAGTCTTTATCGGCAACAAAAGTGCAATTAATTGCGATAAAAAATCTCCGAAAATTGATAGAAGTCCCGGGGAATATTCTCGAAATGATCCATGAAAATTGCGGGGACGAAACTCGTAACTACCCGAACGTCTGTGTGGTAACTTAAAGATTGTCTTTACCAAATCTTATTAATTGCACTTGAGTGTTCCCGAACGCGTTCCGCAATAAAGTGATCTTTTTTTTGGTTTCAATTTCGCAACACTACTTAACTTATTGATTTTCCATACCGAAGAGTACTTAGGAACGTTTTTTAACGACTTCTTAACAGGGACGTCTCATGCGAATCGGTAAAAAAATCACAACTGCTTTTACGCTGATATTGCTTGGATTTATAACATCCGTAGCAAGTGCGTCTCCGCAAAAGCTCACATACCAGGGTCGTATCGTTGATTCCACCGGAAATGCTTTAAACTACAACGACGTCTCTTTTAGATTCCAAATTACTTCCACAGATGGATTGTGTGTTCTGTATTACGAAGAACGCCAACACATCAATATGCAAAACTCCGATGGTATCTTTGATATCGCAATCGGTGATGGCAACGTGATTTATGCAGCCGGTGGTGCAAATAAACTTTCTGACTCTTTCACAAATGGAATTACTCATAACTGTTATGGCGGTGGTACTTGGGCTGCCTCTTCGACTTCTGAACGTCTTTTGAAAGTAAGTTTCCACGACGGCACCGGTTGGCAAGCAGTTGATCCGGCAAATACGATTCGTTCAGTTCCTTTCGCGATGTCTTCTTACTCTGCCCAAACTTTGGCTGATAAAACAATTAACGACCTTGTGTTGAAAGCAAGCTTAACTTCGTGTGCTGCTGGCCAGGCATTAAGCTGGAACGGAACGACGTTTTCTTGCGTTGCTACTTCAACAGGTACTCTGACGGGAGTGACGGCCGGCACCGGTCTTACTGGTGGCGGTACTACTGGGAATGTCACAGTTTCACTTGGTAACTCGGGTGTGACTGCAGGTACATATGGCTCAGCTACGCAAGTTCCGGTGGTGGCTGTCGATGCCACGGGTCGCATCACTTCGGTGACGCCGACAACAATTACTGGTATCGCACCGGGTGGATCTGCGAGTGGTGATTTGAGTGGTTCCTACCCGTCACCTACGATTGCGAACAATGCAGTTACTACGGGTAAAATCGCTGATGGCACGGTTGTCGCTGCTGATATGGATTTCACGGGAACGAACGTTGCGACATCAAGTATCGTCATCAAAGATTCCACTGGTAAGTTTGCAGAGTTTGCATGTTCGACTGTAGGTCACGTTGCAACTTGGACTGCCGTGGGTTGGGGCTGCCAAGCTCCTTCGACAACGGATGCGACCAAATTACCACTAGCTGGTGGCACGATGTCTGGCGCTATCGACATGGCTAGCAACAACATCACGAACATCGGCTTTATGACGATGTCTGCAAACAAAAGTCTTCACGTTTCAAACAATGCAGCGGATCCAAGTTTGGTGGCGGCTGATAAAGGTAAAATCTGGTTCAACTCGACATCGAATGAATTGAAATACTGGAATGGTACTGCTGCTGTGGCTGTAGGCTCTACAGGTGCAGCGATCACCGATCTTACTGGTGAAGTGACGGCTTCTGGACCGGGCTCTGCAACTGCTACGATCACAAACAGTGCTGTGACAAATGCCAAGCTTGCAAACATGGGCGCTTATACTTTAAAGGGAAATAACTCAGGTTCGGCTGCGGGCCCTACAGACGTTACAATTTCTTCTCTTCAAGGTACCGGTGCGAATAACTTTGCTGCGGGTAATGATGCTCGTATCACGGGAGCACTTCAATCTGGCGCCTCTGCAGGTGGCGACCTGACTGGCACTTATCCGAATCCGACGATTGCCTCGGGCGCGGTTACTTCTGCAAAAATTGCTTCAGCAACTATTCTTGGCACAAACATGGATTTCACTGGTGCCAATAGTGCGACAACAGGAATGGTTCTTAAAGATTCCACAGGTAAGTTTTTAAGTTTCGTTTGTTCTACTGCCGGTGAGGTTCCGACTTGGACAGCCTCTGGTTTTTCATGTCAGACACCTTCTCCAGTTCTCCCTACTCTTGCAGATGGCAAAATGTGGGTTGGTGTTACTGGAACGGCGACAGCAGTCACAATGTCGGGTGATGCGACTCTTTCGAATGCAGGTGCATTGACTCTTGCGACTGTTGCCACTGCTGGTACTTACACTAAAGTGACTATCGATGCTAAAGGTCGTGTCACAACAGGTGCTAACTTAGCAGCTGGGGATATCACAACCGCTTTGACTTACACTCCAGTGAACAAAGCTGGCGATGTGATGACGGGGTCTTTGGGTCTTGGCAATTTCACGAATGCTACCGAAGCAACGTTAATTACTGGGTGGGGCGCTTCCGACAAAGGTAAAACTTGGTTCAACACTTCGACGAATCAAGTGAAATACTGGGATGGCTCAGCAGCTCAAGCTTTAGGTGTTTCTGGTGCGGGATTGACTTCTTTGAATGGTGAGTCAGGTTCTGCGCAGACATTCGCGACTCCGGGAACTTCTGGTACGGCTCCGGCTTGGTCTTCTGCTTCTAATACTCACACATTGAATATCCCAATGGCATCTGCTGCAGGTGTTACTGCGGGTCTTTTAAATAAAACTGATTACGATGCTTTCGCTGCAAAACAAGCAGCAGGTAACTATGTGACAGCATTAACTGGTGATGTGACAGCTGCGGGCCCAGGTTCAGCTGCTGCAACAATCGCAGCCAATGCAGTAACGAGCTCTAAGATCGCGGACGGTACGGTTGTTGGCGCGGATATGGACTTTACAGGTGTGAACGCTGGCACTGCGAATCTAGTTATTAAAGACTCTTCTGGTAAGTTCGCAAACTTCGGTTGTTCTACAGCAGGTCACGTAGCGACTTGGTCCGTGACCGGTTGGTCTTGCGCTGCTCCATCTCCCCTTCTTCCTTCACTGGCTGACGGTAAAATGTGGGTCGGTGATGGCTCTAACGCAGCAACTGCTGTTACGATGAGTGGTGATGCAACTCTATCAAATGCAGGTGCGTTGACACTGGCGAATGTCGTTTCCGCAGGTACTTATACAAAAGTTACCGTTGATACAAAAGGTCGCGTGACGACAGGTGCAAACTTAGCGGCTGGTGACATCACGACGGCTTTGACTTACACGCCTGTGAATAAAGCTGGTGACGTGATGACGGGTTCTTTGGGACTCGGCAATTTCACGAATGCGACAGAGGCGACTTTGATCACCGGTTGGGGTGCTTCTGATAAAGGTAAAACTTGGTTTAATACTTCGACGAATCAAGTGAAATACTGGGACGGTTCTGCGGCTCAGGCCTTGGGAGTTTCTGGCGCTGGTTTGACTTCACTAAATGGTGAATCTGGTTCCGCTCAAACTTTTGCTACTCCAGGCACATCGGGTACAGCACCTGCTTGGTCATCTGCTTCGAACGCCCATACGTTAAACATTCCAATGGCATCTGGTGCAGGTGTTACTGCAGGTCTTTTAAGTAAAACGGATTACGACGCGTTTACAGCAAAACAAGCGGCGGGTAACTATGTAACTGCTTTGACTGGTGATGTGACAGCCTCGGGTCCTGGTTCTGCTGCTGCAACAATTGCTGCCAACGCTGTGACAAGTTCAAAAATCGCTGACGGTACGATCGTTGGCGCAGACATGGATTTCACGGGTACAAATGCAGGTACTGCAAATCTAGTAATCAAAGATTCTTCTGGTAAATTCGCAAACTTCGGTTGTTCGACTGCGGGGCACGTTGCCACTTGGTCTGTAAGTGGTTGGTCTTGCGCGGCTCCGTCTCCACTTCTTCCTTCGCTTGCTGACGGTAAAATGTGGGTTGGTGATGGCTCTAACGCAGCAACAGCGGTCACGATGAGTGGTGATGCGACTCTTTCAAATGCTGGTGCTTTGACTTTGGCCAACGTGGTATCTGCAGGAACATACACGAAAGTTACAGTGGATACAAAAGGTCGCGTGACCACAGGTGCTAACCTAGCTGCTGGTGATATCACGACGGCTTTGACTTACACTCCAGTCAATAAAGCTGGCGACGTGATGACAGGTTCATTGGGTCTTGGCAATTACAACGATGCTGGTGAAGGTACTTTAACGACTGGTTGGGGCGCTTCGGATAAAGGTAAAACTTGGTTCAATACTACCTCTAACGTTGTTAAGTACTGGGATGGCTCTGGTATTAAAGTTGTCGGCGCAGTGGGTGCAGCGGTTGTCTCTTTGAATGGTTTATCGACGACGACTCAAACTTTCGCGACTCCGGGCACATCTGGCACCGCTCCTGCTTGGTCTTCTGCAGGTTCAGCTCATACTTTAAATATTCCAATGGCGTCGGCTTCGAGTGTGACGGCCGGTCTTTTAAGTAAAACTGACTATGATGCATTCGCTGCAAAACAAGCGGCGGGTAACTATGTGACTGCCTTAACTGGTGACGTAACAGCGTCTGGTCCTGGCTCTGCTGCTGCAACGATCGCATCGAATGCGGTGACGAGTTCGAAAATTGCAGATGGCACTATTGTGGGTGCCGATCTGGATTTCACAGGCGTCAATGCATCAACGACTGGCATCGTGCTTAAGGACAACACCGGCAAATTCATGGATTTCACATGTTCTACGGCAGGGCATATCCCGACTTGGACAGCTTCAGGCTTTGCATGTCAGGCGCCGACGGCCCTTTTGCCAACACTTGCTGATGGAAAAATCTGGGTGGGCGTCTCTGGTACTGCTACTGCAGCGACAATGTCAGGTGATGCGACGATTTCAAATGCAGGTGCTTTGACTCTTGCGAACGTTGTATCTGCTGGTACTTACACGAAAGTGACAGTTGATACAAAAGGTCGCGTGACAACAGGTGCTAACTTAGCTGCTGGTGATATCACAACAGCTTTAACTTACACTCCCGTCAATAAAGCTGGTGATGTGATGACAGGATCCCTAGGTCTTGGCAATTACACAGATGCGACTGAAGCGACTCTTACAACGGGTTGGGGTGCTTCCGATAAAGGTAAAACTTGGTTCAACACGACTTCGAATGTTGTGAAGTATTGGGATGGTTCCGGTATTAAAGTGGTGGGCTCAGTTGGCGCAGCCATCGTTTCCATGAATGGTTTGTCGACAACGACTCAAACTTTCGCAACTCCGGGCACATCTGGCACAGCTCCAGCGTGGTCATCTGCAGGCTCTGCACATACACTTAATATCCCAATGGCTTCTGCTTCAAGCGTAACGGCAGGTCTTTTAAGCAAAACCGATTACGATGCATTCGCTGCAAAACAAGCGGCGGGTAACTATATCACTGCTTTGACAGGTGATGTGACTGCATCAGGTCCAGGCTCTTCCGCTGCGACGATCGCTGCGGGCGCTGTGACGACGTCTAAAATCGCAAGTGCGACGATCCTTGGTACCAACATGAATTTCACGGGTGTTAACGCTGGTACTTCAAACATGGTTATTAAGGACTCCACTGGCAAGTTTTACGATTTCGGCTGCTCTACAGCGGGGCACGTGGCAACTTGGACTGTTTCGGGTTGGGCTTGTCAGGCCGTATCGGTTTCTACTTCTAGCTTTGGCTCTCAAACTCAAAAAACATTCCTCGCTGCGCCCACTGGTGCCGACGGGAATCCAACTTTCAGAACGATTGCTTCTACAGACTTGCCGACTTCTGTTTACGTAAACGGTGGCAACTCCTTCGGTGCTGCTGCAACGATCGGTACGGCTGATTCGAACTCGTTGACGATCAATACAGCAGGTTCTGCTCGTATGACGATCCTTGCTAACGGTAAAATTGGTATCGGGCAAACCACTCCGACTTACCCACTGGAAGTGAATGGTTCCGGTTCTGCCGGTGACTATACGACGGCTTCGTTCAGCACTGACGGAAATCTGCGCATGGGTGGATTCGATTACTCGGGTGCATCAGGACGTGGTCAATTAATGGCCAAAGTTTATGACGGCTCGAACGTTCACAAAGGTTACGTTTACTTCTCCACTCCAAGTGGTAACGGTGCTTCAGTAACCATGCGTACTGCTGACCAAACGATGTCTTCAAGTCTGCAACTGATCAACTCCGACGGTCGCTTAAGCTTCCAAACTGGCGGTACAGAAAGAATGTCCATCGCTAATGCCGGAACTATCACGACTAAATATGCGGTCGCTGGCACACCAACCACTGTAGCAGCTGCGGCTGTGGACCTTTCAACAAGTAACACGCACACATTGGCTTCTGTAGGTGGATCAACTATCACACTTTCGAACATGGCGAATGGTGGTCACTATACTTTGGTGATTACAGATACAACTTCCCGTACTTACACTTTCTCCGGCTGTAACTCGTCGAAGTTCTCGCCTTCAAACCAAGCAACGGTTGCCGGTACACCTTCGATTTATTCCATCATCACTATTTACAACGGTTCGACTTACGATTGTTACATCACTTGGTCGACAGGATATAACTAATCATGAATAAAACCATCGGCTCAATCATGATGATTTTGCTTTCTGGGTCTGTTTCTCAGGCCCAGATTCCCGGCACACAAACAGGTTTGCCTTCAGCGTTCAATGGTCAGGAATGCAAAAGTCCTGCGCGCGCGGCTTGGATGCCTCAAGCCAATGCTATTAAGGCCATCTGGCATTTTGATGGCTCAGGTACAATTACAAATGGCGCGACCATAGCGTCGGCAGCTCCTAGTACTGATGCAACTGCAACGATAGCATCCTCTACACTTTCTTATACCAGTCACTCGGCGGCTCCCGCTGCGATCGCGAATTTCAGACAATTCCTGACGGCAACAGGAAATGCCAATGACATCATTGGTGTGAGCGGCACAGCTTTAGATAACTTGCCAGCTGCGACTTTTAGTTTCTGGATAAATATTTCGGCTCTGCCAACAACGAAAGCCATTCGCTTTTTCTATAAAAGTGACAACAACGGCAGCAGAGGGTTTTTCTCTACCTTGGAACCCAGTGGGCAGTTTGGCTTTATCAAAGTTCACTCGACAAATAACTTCCAGGTGTTTTCATGCCCAGCCCTGGGCTCTTATTTCATAAATTCTTGGCATCATATCGTGATCACCTGGGATGGGACATCGACTTCAACTTCATCAAAAATTTACGTCGATGGAACCGAGCTTAAATATACAGGTGCAGCAGACCCTCGCCTTACGGGCAGTTGTCCAAACTATACGTCTTACAACGGTTACAACTGGCAGCAAGCCGGGACAGGTGGTTATTCAAGTGATGCAACCTATCCGTTTTATTTAGCGGGCGTCCCAGCTAGTACTGCAACGAATCCCGATTCCACTGCATTCAGCGGTAAAATGGACGAATTTACGATATGGAACACCGCCCTCACAGCTGCAGAAGTTGCTACACTTTATAAACATCAAAAATGCAATTAGACCTTCGTTGGTCCTGACGCTCGATTCATTGAAATCCCCTGTGTAAATTGCGATGATTAAGCCTGAATGAAGGTTTTTAAAATCATCGCGAAGCATCTTCTGCTTTTCGCCGTTATCAGCATCACAACTCTTTTTGTTGCTATAGGTGGAGTCACCTATTACGTGCTGAACCATATCCACGATGAAAACAATAATAATCACAACCTTCATGAAGTGATGAAGATCGGCGAAAGCTATATGGCGGAACTGGATTCTTTTGCGGGTCTTGAAAAGGTGCTGCAAAATAAGACAATGCCTCCATTCTGTAAAACCGTTTGCAACCCTTCCTCTCTCAGCCAGGAATTACTTTTAAACGAGCGTACGCCCTATTTGACCGAGTTCTTTAACGCTGCTGGCACCAAGGCGTTTCAAGATCCCATGTTCCGCTTTAAAATATGGCAGATGAACTCAGTTTCCCGAGCGGTCCCCGTTTCTGTTCGCGAGATTCTGAAAGATGTTCTAAATAAGGAATCCCTGGCTTCCAAAAACAAGATTTTGCTCGCCTTGCAGGTCGAAACCGTATTGTTAACAAATCTGCCGTCCCTACAAAGCCGAATGGATGCCTTTATGGCCGATTCCGAGCGCCAAAACCAAGCCCGTACTTGGATCAAAGCCTGCCAAATGGGCGGGAATCCCAAAAAAATCATGGCTGAATGCGAAGCTGAATTCAGACCTGTGGTAAAGTAGTCATATTGCCTTGCATTAGCCTAGTTGCTTCCTCTACAAAGCTTTAATCGTTTTCTCCCTTATGCTAGGCTCCTTCTGCGCATTGAGGTGCTTATGAAAATCGACGATTTGTCTCCTAGAAATGAATTTATCCCCCGCCACATTGGACCAAGCGACTCCGACATCCAGGCGATGTTGAAAGAGTTGGGTTTTGCCAATTTGGACGAGCTGGCTAACAAAATTATTCCTTCTCAAATCCGCACGGATCATAAATTCGACGGCGTTGGCCCGGGTATTTCCGAATTCGGTTTGTTGAATCATTTGAAATCGATGGTTTCAAAAAACAAAGTCATGAAGTCTTATATCGGCTTGGGCTTCCATGATTCCATCACGCCAACGATCATTCAAAGAAACATCTTTGAAAATCCAGTGTGGTACACAGCATACACGCCTTACCAGGCAGAGATCGCTCAAGGACGTTTGGAAGCACTTTTGAATTTCCAAACGATGGTTGCTGATCTAACAGGAATGGAAATTTCCAATTCTTCTCTATTGGATGAAGGCACAGCGGCTGCTGAAGCGATGTTCATGGCTCACGCTCTTTGCAAAACAAAAGCAACAGCATTTGTCGTTTCAGATAAAATGCATCCGCACGTGATCGAAGTCCTTGGCACTCGCGCAGAGCCTTTGGGGCTTGAGATGATCGTGACAAATCCAGCGACTTACGATTTCGCGAAACCAGCGTTCGGCGTATTCTTCCAATACCCAGATACTGAAGGTGCTGTCGAAAATTACTCTGATCTTGCTAAAAAATATCAAGCCCAAGGTGCACACGTGGTCGCCTCTGTGGACTTGCTAGCAATGACACTTCTAACTCCTCCGGGCGAGTGGGGTGCTGATATCGTTGTGGGTAACTCTCAACGTTTCGGCGTACCATTGGGTTACGGTGGTCCTCACGCGGCTTTCCTGGCGACTAAAGATTCTTACAAACGCATGATGCCAGGTCGTTTGGTGGGTGTTTCTGTAGACTCTCAAGGCAAACAAGCATTGCGTTTGGCTTTGCAAACTCGTGAGCAACATATCCGTCGCGAAAAAGCGACTTCGAATATCTGTACCGCTCAAGTGCTTCTGGCGAACATGGCTTCCATGTATGCGGTTTACCACGGGCCACAAGGTCTTAAGAAAATCGCTCAACGCGTGAATCGCCTGACAGCGATCATGGCGGATGGTCTTTCGAAACTTGGTTACAATGTTTCTAAAGGTGCGTTCTTTGATACGATCACTGTTATTTCTGACAACGCGGCAGGAATTTTGGCTGAGGCCGAAAAACTTGGCATGAACTTCCGTAAAATCAACGACAAGACTTTGGGCATCGCCTTGAATGAGACGGTGACATTGACTGACGTTGAAACTGTATGGATGGCGTTCAATGGTGGCAACAAAGCAGCCTTCGATTGTCATGCTATCGACGATACTTTGAAACTGGAAATTCCAGCGGAATTGGCTCGTAAATCTGCATTCATGACAAATCCTGTATTTAACTCGCATCACAGCGAGACGGAACTTCTTCGTTACATTCACCACTTGCAAAACAAAGACATCACTTTGACACACTCAATGATTCCATTGGGTTCTTGCACGATGAAATTGAATGCCACGACTGAATTGGTTCCTGTTTCATGGCCAGAGATCAGCAAACTTCACCCGTTTGCTCCGGTTTCTCAAACTTCTGGTTTGATTGAAATGATCAAAGATCTTGAAGCGAAACTTTGCGATATCACCGGTTTCGCGGCTGTAAGCTTGCAACCAAATGCAGGTTCTCAAGGTGAATACGCAGGTCTTCTGGTGATCCGTAAGTACCACCAATCTCGTGGCCAAGGTCACAGAAACATTTGCTTGATTCCTTCTTCAGCGCACGGAACCAACCCTGCTTCTGCAGCTTTGGCTGGCATGCAAGTGGTTGTGGTGAACTGCGATGACTTGGGTAACGTAGAAATTTCTGATCTAAAAGCAAAAGCTGAACAACACAAAGACAACTTGTCTGCGTTGATGATCACTTATCCATCCACTCACGGCGTTTACGAAGAAGGTATTAAAGAGATCTGCGATATCGTTCACGCAAACGGCGGACAAGTGTACATGGACGGCGCGAACATGAACGCCTTGGTTGGTATGTGCCGCCCAGGTACTTTCGGTGCTGACGTTTCTCACATGAACTTGCATAAGACATTCGCGATCCCTCACGGTGGTGGCGGTCCTGGTGTAGGTCCAATCGGAGTGGGCGCTCACTTGAAAGAATTCTTGCCGAAACACTCGTTGGTTCCTGAAGCAGGCCCTGCAAATGGTATCACTTCAACGACGTCGGCTCCTTGGGGCTCGGCTTCGATCCTTCCGATCTCTTGGGCTTATATCACGATGATGGGAGCTGAGGGGCTTCGTAAGGCGACATTGGTTTCTATCTTGTCAGCAAACTACATCGCTAAGAAATTGGAAAAAGCTTACCCAGTTCTTTACAAAGGTAAGTCTGGTTACGTTGCCCATGAATGTATTATCGACGTTCGCGATATCAAGAAAACATCTGGTATCGACGTAACGGACGTTGCAAAACGTCTGATCGATTACGGCTTCCATGCGCCAACAATGTCTTTCCCAGTGGCAGGCACATTGATGATCGAGCCTACGGAATCTGAACCAAAACAAGAAGTGGATCGTTTCATCGATGCGATGCTTGCGATCCGTGGCGAAATCGCTGCGGTTGAGTCTGGCAAAATGGACAAAGAAAACAATGCACTTAAAAACTCTCCGCACACAGCGCAGATGATGATGAAACCTGAATGGAATCATCCCTACACACGCGAACAAGCGGTTTACCCGGTTGAGTGGTTGCGCACGAACAAGTTCTGGCCAGTAGTAGGACGCGTAGACAACGCCTACGGCGACCGTAACTTGATCTGCTCTTGCCCTTCAATAGAAGAGTACAGATAGTCTTTAAATGACCAAACCAAGGGCTCTCGCAAGAGGGCCCTTTTTTTTGCCTAAAATCCTTCCGGTTGCCACACCCTCCCCGTTCATGTACTTTCAAAAAGGTGCCAGGTCCTGTTTACGTAAGCACCGTGGCATTAAATATTCGGTTAGGAAAAGATGAAACGCGTTTTACTTATACGCCTAGATAAAATCGGTGATTTGATATCCACAATGTGCGTGGATCAGGCATCATTTTTATCCGGCTGTGAAGTGAAATGGGTTATCGCTAAGGGATTGGGATTTGTTCCTGACAATGCCGATCCGAAACGTTCTTACATCGAACTTTCAAAGGACGATTGGAAAGCCTCCCTTAAATCTTTACGCGCCTTTATTCGTGAATTCAAACCCGACGTGGCAGTCAGTTTTCAAGCTCCATGGTGGGTGGCATTTGCATTATGGGCAGAAGGCGTAAAAGTGCGCGCAGGAGTTCAATCCCAGTGGCACAGCTTTTTGTTTTTGAATAAAGGCCTCCGCCAACGTCGCAGCAAAGCTGTTCAACACGAAGCTGACTACAACATGGACCTGTTGCGTTTTGCATTGGATGAAAAATCCAAAGAGCCCACGCCGGTTTTGAAATTGGTGGCTGCCAACAATCCAGGGCTTCTGCCTAAGCATGCGTTGTCCGAGAAAAATTATGTCGTAGTTCATCCCGGCATGGCCGGATCGGCTTTGAATTGGCCCACTGCTCGTTATATTTCTTTGATTGAGCAGATCACTCCGTTTGCAAAAGTTGCCCTGACGGGAACTCCTGCAGACGAACCTTTTCTGACCGAAATCAAGGCTCGGTTCAAAAATGACTCCCAAGTGATCAATCTGCAAAATCAGTTAAAGCCAGCAGAGCTTTTCACAGTGTTAAAAAATGCCAAAGCCGTCATCGTACCCAGTACGGGCGTGGCGCACATGGCAGCATCCCTAGGAGCACCCGTTTTAGGACTTTACTCACCTGTCCGTGTGCAACATCCCCGTCGCTGGGCCGCGCGCGGAGAGAATGTAAAAATTTTCGTATCCAAGAACGAAAATCCCCCTTACGACCACGCTATGGAAGAAATCCAGGTCGAAGATTTGCTAAAAGCCCTGAATACTCTGTAGAATCCGCTCATCCATGCAAAGACATTTCTCCGTTCCCGCAAATTTTGAAGAGGCTATTGCGAAGGCACTGGTCGACTACAAGCTCTCCTTGAATGATTCCAAGGAACTGGCGAAATGCGTTTTGGCTTTGTCTGACTTTTTTATCACTCAGCCCGATGGACAAACTCCATGGCATGAGTCCTGGGCGCAGGTGGCGTATCTTTGCTACTACCTTCCGCTGAATGCGGCTCGCCTGCGTGCCGTGATTGGTGAAGGCGAAAAACGCGGATTCTTTCATGACCTCGAAGAAGTGTTCGACTTTGGCGCTGGTTTGGCGACCGCTTCGCTAAGTCTTTCTGAATCCCAGAATTTAAAATACACCCTAATTGAACGTGCAACCGAGCCGCAGCGCCTGATTGAAAAATACTTTCCATTCTTTGAAGCTCAAGAATGGACTCGTACTATCGGTACGTCGCAAATCAAGAATCCCAAAAAGTCTTTGGCATTATTTTCCTATTCTTTAACTGAACTAAGCGATCTTCCAGCATGGGCCTACGAGTGCGAAGCCTTGATGATTGCAGAACCCTCCACTCAACAAGATGGTCGCAAACTCATGGAATTGCGTGCGAAGCTTTTAGAAAAACGCTTTCACGTATGGGCACCATGCACGCACGAAGGACCTTGTCCTTTGCTAACTCAGTCTAAAACAGACTGGTGCCACGACCGCATTCATTTCGATGCTCCCAAGTGGTTCTTAAGCATGGAAGAGCAGCTTCCTATGAAGAACCGCACCTTGACCACAAGTTATTTATTGATGAGAAAAACCAAACCTGAAGCTATCGCTGCAGCTCGCGTAGTTGGCGATACCCTAAAAGAAAAAGGCAAAGACCGCCAAATGATCTGCCGCGGTCCTGATCGTGAGTTTCTGGCCTGGATGCACAAGTTTAAGATCCAACAGGAAATTCCTCGAGGCGCCTTGATCGACATCCCCGAAGGCTTACAAAAAGTTTCGAACGAACTGCGCTTGCAACAACAAATCAAAGTTCTCTAAGCTGGTTGACGCTTTTCTTCGGCGGCCACGTGATTCAGCCATTTCGCTAGAACCGCACGCACACGCTTTTTATCCAGCGGTTTCGAGATAAAGTCATCCATTCCGCTGGCCATGGTTTTTTCGCGATCTTCCTTCATCGCGTTGGCAGTCATCGCAATGATCGGAATCTTATTATTCACAATCGTTGTGCTGCTGCGAATCTGCGCAGTGGCCTCATATCCATCCATTTCCGGCATATGGCAATCCATTAGAATCATGTCGTAGGACTGACTGTGAACGGCTTCCAGAACTTCCTTACCATTTCCAGCAATATCCCCTCGCAAACCGAAATGCTCAAGCATCTTAGCAATAATGATCTGATTAATCTGATTGTCTTCTGCAATCAAAATACGCCAAGGACGTTCACGAGTTGGAATCTCTTCCAATGTCGATTCCCCCTCGATCGCGTGCAGTTCATTTTGACCCGGCTGCAGCCGCAGAGTGAACCAGAAATTGGAACCCTGACCCGGCGTTGAAATAACACCCATCTCCCCCGACATTTTCTCTACCAGGCGTTTGCAAATCGCCAGACCTAAACCAGTTCCACCGTATTTGCGCGTCGTGCTTAGATCGGCCTGCACGAATTCCTGGAAAAGATTGTTGATAACGTGCTCAGGAATACCAATACCAGAATCGATGACTTCAAATTTAAAGCAGATTCCGCGATGATCTTGACCAAGCATCGACGCTTTGATCTGAACAGAACCTTCCGCCGTGAATTTAATAGCATTGCTGATCAAATTCATGAATACCTGACGAACACGTCCAGGATCGCCCTTAACTAAGGGAGCTAACCCCGATTCAATATCCAAACTTAAATTGATATCCTTCTGACGAGCGGAATATCCAAAAGACTTATGAATATCTTGCAGAGTACTGACGATATCAAAGTTCACTTGCTCAAAAGTCATGTGTCCTGATTCGATTTTCGAGAAATCCAAAACGTCATTCACCAACGTCAACAAAGCATCGGCAGATGTTTTAATGGCATTTCCATATTCGCGTTGTTCATTTTCAAGTTTTCCACCATCTAACAACAGATTGGTCATGCCCAAAATCCCGTTCAGCGGAGTTCTGATCTCATGGGACATCGTCGCCAAGAATCGTGACTTCGCTTCTGTCGCACGTTGGGCCGCCTCGGTAGAAACAATCAAGTCAGCCTTGGTTTTTTCCAAGGTTTCGATCAGTTTCACCTTCTCAGAAAACTCTTGCGCTTGAGCCATGGAGCCAGACAAGAAACCACTGATGATTTTTAGAGCATTGAAAGTGTCTTCCTTAAAAAAATCAGCTTGGGCCGAATAGTTTTTCAATACACCAATAATACGTCCATGATGCTGCAAAGGAACTACGACCATGGATTTAAGATTCACTTTGCGACACGCCTCAATGTTCACGCTGGGCTCAAATTCAACATCAGGACAGTTCAAAGCCCGCATCTCACGAATACAACGCCCTGAAAAACTTCCTTCACTTTTAATTCGCATTCCCAAAAACGGCTGAGCAGCTCCATGAACATAGCGATAAACCAGTTCATCGCCCTCAATCATTTCAACCAGCGCGCCATCCGCCCCCGTCAAACGCGCCGATAAACGAACCACCAAATCCATGACGGCACTTTCAGTCAAAGCCGCATTATTTACGATTTCATTCTGCAACTCGATAACCTGATTACCGATATCACGTTGCTTTTCCAGATCAGCAGCACTTGCAGCAAGACTTTCCATTGCACGGGTTCTTGAACGATAAGATCTGGCAATTAGAGTCATCAAAATACCGATGAGGATCGTTTCAATGATACTTCCGAACAGCAGAACCATTCGCCCATCATTAACAATGTCTGCCATGGTTTCGGTGCTCTCAGCGACCAGACGCAATTGCTCGTCATCCATGACTCTTAACAGAGTGCGAAGTTCGGTCATGTAAGCATTGCCTTCGCCAGTTTTCACAATGCGCATGGCTTCGTCTTTTTTACCCTCGTCCGTTAACCAAATAGTTTTCTCGAGCTCATCCAGCTTTTTGTTGATCAGAGTTTCAACTCTTTTCAGACGAACCATTTGATCTTTTTGCTGCCAAAGTTTGTCTTCGATCTCTTTAAAGGCACGGGGAATAGTTTCTTTAGCTTCGCGATACGGTGGCAGGTACTGTTTATCACCTACCAAGAGGTACCCTCGCTGAGCGGTCTCGGCATCGGTCAAAAGATTTTCCAGATTCACAATGCGGTAGGCACTACTACGGGCGACCGCACGCATATCACTGATCTCTTTGATGGAATGAATACTTTTTTGTTGATAAAAGCCGATCACGACCGTGATGCATAAACAGATAAAAAAGCCAAAAGTCGTACGAAAATTGAAGTTCTTGAAACTAATTTTAGACAGGAATTTCATTAGGCTCCCCGAGAGTGGCAGTCCCTCAAGGATACCTAATGCCATATGACTTATTTAGAAAATCACCGCAGCAAATTGAAAACCAGACCATTGCCTCAGAGCCGCATGGGGATTAAGGTTATTCTATGAGCGAAAAAGAGACCTCTCCAAAAGCCCAGCCTCCATTAAGCCCCGTCCACGCCTGGCACTACGACATGTTGATTGATCATGAAAGAAATCATTTCTACGAAACGATCATCAAGAACAACTGCAAGGACAAAGTCGTTTTAGAAATCGGCGCAGGCAGCGGTCTGATGTCAGTCTTAGCCATCCGCCACGGAGCTAAAAAAGTCTACTGCTGCGAAGCCAATCCTTTATTGGCCAAAGCCGCAGAACTTCTAATCAACCGCATGGGTATGCAAGACAGAATCACACTCATCCAAGGATTCTCAACAGACATCCCCACAGATGCGATTCCCAAAGTAGACATGGTCCTTCACGAACTCTTCGCCTCAGATCCCTTCGCCGAAGATGTCATCCATTCACTGAGAGACGCCAAACGCTTCATGAAACCCGATGCCATCTATGTCCCGGAAGGTATTCAACTGACTTACCAAGCAGTCCATGGCCACGCTCTAAGACAAGAACTAAAGTTCGCAGGAATAGAACTAATAGAAATGACTCAGTTGTTAGGCCAAGTTCATCCAGCCTTAAGAAACAACAACAACCCAGGCTTCCCCAACAAAACCTATTTCCTACCAAAAACCTCAATGGAAAGCTTGGTCAAAAACTCCTTCGACCACCAAGAAACCAATCCCGATTTAGTAGGAATAGACGCCGTCGAAGTAACCTACAAAATCTACGACCACGAAACCGAAATGCAAGCAGCCCCCTTCGGCCTACTAGCCGAAAACCGCCACTGGTCCACCCAATTTTTTTACAAAACAAATTTGCAAACAGACCACCTACACTTCTGCCTCAACGAACAAGAAATGAAGTTGCTGGTGATTTAAAGATTAGAAAACAGGATTACGACGCACGTTTGGAGACGTATTCAATTAAGATATTTCGGATGAGTTTTTGATAGTCAATATCATCATCTTTAGCAATTTTCTTTACTTCATTAAGCAAATCGTCACTCACCCGCAACGTGATCGTTTTATTTTTCTTTTGGAGCTGGAAAAGGTCATTCAAACGCACCCACTTACCCTTTTCCTTTATAAGGAAAGACATGTCTCTTTCAAGAGGATCAGCGTCTGACTTCTTCTTTTTAGATTTTGCCATGGAACTTCTCCCATTCTTTCTTATGAGCATATCGCGCTGAAATGACTCTAAACTTTTAAACTCTGTCGATAGCTCGAATCGTGAAAACGACAAATAAGATCTTAGCCCCGAACCGATCGAACGCAAAGAAACGCGTTTCACTCTTGGAGTTCGCAATATCGGAATAAAGCAGAGGATTCCTTTCAAGAAAGAGCTCTATCTCTTTGATCGATAAGCCGTGCTTTTGAACCTTCCCGATATTCCCTTGATCCCAGTCAAAACCCTGAATCTTGGTCATCTACATCCTACCTCGTAAATACAAAATTGTAAATACATAGAAGTTATACATTTCCAGCATGGTAAGGCGGACTCATAAACAAGACATGCCACCCGGCACCTTTTAAACCAACACCAATAAGGAATGTATCGTATCGATGCAAAAGGGACTTTAACTTGTGATCGATAAATACCGGGGAAAGAACTTTGTCGTTAAAAAGATGCATCAACTCTACATGAGTCTTTTCAATCTTAGCGATTTGATACATATCCAACATGAAGTACTCAAAATGAGCTGCTTCTTCATCAAGATCCGAAGGCATCATTTGTTCGAATTGTTCTGCAATTACAGTGGAAAGTCTTTGGATTCGCGTCATAGGAACCTCCAAATACAATTGATTTGCAGGGAATAATCCATGAACGAAATGCAGTTAACCTAAAGCCAAAAGTAACTAACTGGCGAAATTCGGAAAATCGCGATGTTCCTAAAAGACAAGCGAAAGCGAGTTGCCAAGGGCAACAAGCAAGTCGAGCTCTGCAAGAGCGAGGTCCCCAAGAACGAAGACGAAAAGCCCCAAGAGGTTGTGCCCGCGCTAAAACAGTCCGGGGGACTGTTTTAGTGTGGAGCATGGAGGAAGAAGGACCGCAAAGGCGGTCCGCACGACCGACAGTCCCGAAGCGGCGGTACCAAATCAACCGCACAAATAAAAAAAGCCGACCTATTAAGTCAGCTTTAGTTATTCTTCGATCAGAGAAGAAAGATTTGGTGCCCCGCGAGGGACTTGAACCCCCACGCTTGCGCACTAGATCCTAAGTCTAGCGTGTCTGCCAATTTCACCAGCGGGGCAACACCGTTTTAGCGGAAACAAAGATTTAGCGAACTGTTGTCGCTAAATCAATAAAAATTATTTCTCAGCGATCAATTTTTTATAATCAGGGGCGCGCATCAAGTTTGCGAGCTCCTTTTCAGTATCCATTTCGATACGAACCAACCAGCCTTCGTTCACTGGATCGTCGTTCAAAACAGATGGATCGTCGCCCAAAGACGCGTTTACTTCGATTACAGTGCCAGAAACTGGCGCGTAAAGGTCAGAAACGGCTTTTACGGACTCAACAACGCCGAAAGTTTGGCCTTGAGTGATTTTTTGACCTTCTTCTGGAAGTTCAACGTAAACGATCTCGCCCAAAGAATCTTGTGCGAACTCAGTGATACCAACAGTTACGATGTTCTCGTCAACTTGAGCCCATTCGTGTTCTTTAGTGTAGTAATAGTCTTCAGGAATATGAAATGGCATCTGAGTGCTCCTTATTTCGAAATAAATGGTGTTTTAACAACAACCGCTTTCACTTTACGTCCGCGGATATCAAGAAGGAACTCAGTTCCCTCTTTGGCATAAGCCACATCGATAAATGCGATGCCAATTGGTTCATCCAGGCTTGGTGAGTGAGTACCACTAGTTACCTTTCCGATCTCTTTATTGTCAAAAGAAAACAGGGAGTAACCTTGGCGAGGGATGCCCTTCTCAAGCATCTTAAATCCCACAAGATTCTGCTTCAAACCGGCCTCTTTGACCCCAACGATTTGCGCCTTGTTCATAAAGTCTTTTTTCGCTGGTTTAATCACCCAACCAAGACCCGCCTCGTAAGGATTCGTCGTGTCATCAATCTCGTGACCGTACAAAGAATACTTCATTTCAGTGCGTAGAGTATCGCGGGCGCCCAAACCAATCGGAGCCACTCCCAAATCTTTACCTTGAGCCAAAAGCTCATTCCAAAGAGCCGGAGTTCCCGCAGTGTCGACAAACACTTCGCAACCCTTCTCGCCCGTGTAGCCCGTCGTTGCCACCATAATATTGTGGTTCTGGAATTTACCGGATTTCACAGTGAAAGGTTTCATTTCGCTGACTTTAAATCCAAAAACACGATCGCAAAGTTCCAAAGCTTTCGGACCTTGAATCGCGATCTGACCCCATTTATCTGACTCATCCGTCATATCAGAGCCCTTGTTATGCTTCGTCATCCAAGCAAAGTCTTTGTCTTTGTTAGAGGCGTTCACACACACCAGGTAATCAGAATTTTTTGTCAGGCAATACACGATGATATCATCAACCAAACCACCTTGGTCATTTGGCAGCAGAGAGTATTGAGCTTCGCCATCATTCAAGCGAGCCACATCGTTGGTCGTCAACCACTCCAACGTCTCAAGAGCTTTTGGTCCTTTCACACGGATTTCACCCATGTGAGAAACATCGAACAAGCCAACATTCTTACGAACGTTATCATGCTCTTCACGAAGACCAATATATTGAACAGGCATGTACCAACCGGCGAAATCCACCATGCGGGCACCCAAGGAAACGTGTGTATCAGCTAACGGAGTTTTTTTCATGGGCGCAGTCTCCAATGCTCTCGTAAAACAGTCAAGAATCACCGCCTTTGCAACACCGCCGCAGTTTTCCCGAGGGCAGCACAAGTACGCCATAGCCTTGGAGAAGGCCATATGCTAGGTATGCACGCATGTTTAAACTTTCCGATCGCATGCAAGCGGCCTATGACCATTTGATTCCCAACGAACCCGTTTGGGATTTTTGCTGCGATCATGGCTACCTGGGATTAAGTGCCTATCGCAGTGGTCGTTTTCCCGAAGTCCATTTTGTCGATCAGGTTCCCCACATCATTGAAAAACTGAAAACACGCTTCGAACAAAAGCACCAAAAGTATGAGCAAGATCAACGCGCGTATTTTTGGTCACAAAGTGGAGAGAGTTTGACGCACAGAGTATCAGGAACCGTTGTGATCATCGGCGTGGGGACACACACGATCACTGACATCATGCGAGGAATTCACGAGAAAAATTCGGGGTTTATCAGTCGCTACATCATCAGCACACACAACTATGAAGACAAATTGGACGCCTTTTTGAATGAGTTTTTACCTTTCAAAACTGCATATAATTTCACCAAATTCTGTAATGTTCCGGAGAACGGACGAGTTCGTAAACTATTGATATTCGATAAAATTTGCAAAAATTGACGCAAACACTTTGGCTCTATTAAATTGCTGTAAGACTGTGAACAAAGAATTGATTATTCGGTCCCCTGCAAATACTAACTGTCGCCATGCAAGAACAAATTAAAAACTCCGATTTTCGCCAATTCCTTGAGGACGAGTTAGCTCGTCGTAGTCAAAACTATCCACGTTATTCTTTGCGTGCTTTCGCAAGACACCTGGAAGTTGATTCCTCATTCTTGTCAAAAATTCTTAACGGCAAGCGCACGGTGACGATGAGAACGATCCGTATGTTTGGTGAACGTTTGAATTTGCCAGGTGAGCAACTTCAGCAGTTTGCAGAAGTAAGCCGCGAGAAAAAAATGAAACGCAAACTTGAGCGCCTTCTTGAAAAGATGCCAAGTGAAGATCGTGAACAATCAACTATCACCATCACAGTTGATGAAGCTCGTCTTGAAGAAGCGAAAGAAAAAATCAAATCATTCCGCAAAGACCTTGCGCAATGGTTGGATGCTGGTGCTAGCCAACAGGGTAAGACTTATCAGATCTCTGTTTCTATGTTCCCAGTTTCTGGCTTCGGTCTGAACGACTAATCTTGCATATTGAATTTTAAAATCAGAAAAACCGAGTGCTTCAAAAGCATTCGGTTTTTTTGTTTATCAATCGGGTCTTTCCACTTTCGGCGATTCAATTGATTGCAACCCATACTTCTGCGTGATTTTTTCGATCACTTTCTCCTCGATCATCTTTTTAAGTTGTGCATCGATGGCAGCAAACTGTGCCTCGGTCATGGATTTGCGAGAAAAAATGATGTGGTAATCCAATTCTTTTTTTAACTCCGGCACCTCTTGCAACTTACTGCGATAACGTTGGATCCAATATTTTCCATAATCCTCATTCAGATATGCCAGATGATAAGTGCCCAGCTCTGCCATCTTTACGGTCACCGAGGTGTCCTTCTGAGGCAAGATATCCACTTTCTTTTTCAGGCTTTCATTAATTTCGGTGAGGCTTTCAAAGGTGATGGAATTTTTGGTGACGCCAATTTTTTTACCCTTCAGATCATCCAGGGATTTTATATTTTTCACGTTCTTTTCCAGACCAAAAAATGCCAGCCGGGTGTGAAAAAGCGGTGTCGAAAAATAATAGTGCTTTTCGCGCTCGGGAGTTTTGGCGACAGGACCACCCATCTCCATTTTTCCATCTGAAATATTTTGCATGGCTTCCGTGAACGGCAGAATAGTAAAACGGCAGGAAAGCTTTTCTCTCTCACACAAGGATTGTGCGATCTCATGAACCGCACCCGAGATTCCCGTGGCATCGGGTCTCATGTAAAACGGAGGCATGTTATAACCCACGAAGGTCAAACGATCGTCATCACGATCCGCAGATGCTCCCATCAACAGCAATGAAAATAAAACGATGAATAACTTCATGTTGTCATCATAGCGATGTTTAGATTCCCCGGAAACATCACCAGTAAAATACAGAAGTTGTTATTTGACGGCTTGGCGTTCAGCTTTGCAAACAGGCATGCCAAAGTTTGTAGTTAAGCGATAGTTGGGAGGACACTCCCCATCGATGGGCTCGGTTGTGGCCACGACACCTTTTTTAATCTTGTCCATGTTATTGTAGGGTTCGCAGGTACTGAATTCAGTTGCGGAAGGATCAATGGTTCGCAGGATCATCACACAAGCCATATAGGTTTTGCGTTCATCAGAAGAACTCGCGAAATCTTGATGAAAAGTTGAACCACTCTCCATCACCAAAGATCCGAAATTAAAAAGCGAGTACATGGAAAATGCGATGCCACCCCAGAATATCGAATTCAAGAGATAGGCACGAAAGACCTTCAATTGAGCGAGTTCACGCTCAAGGTTAAACTTGTACTGCGACGGATCTTTACTCATGACATTTGCTTATCGGCTAAAAAAAAGCGGCCCTCAACGGACCGCTTTGAGACTGTCTCTAAGTGATACACCTAGGCAGCGTTTTTTACGCGAACTTTCGCCATCTGCTTGCACTCATTCAGCATCTGCTCATAATAGCACAGCGTCTGCTTTAGATTCTGGATAACCGTGGTCTGATGGTGTGGGGGCAGGCTTGCGATCTTTGTTAGCGCTTCATCCGTGTGGCCTACGTCTTCCTCGGCATGCACACGAACAAAGTGCGCAGCCTTTGGCCCCCATGCTTTTTCCACACGGGAATTAATGTGATCTCCGAAATAGGCTGCCAAGGCTTCAAGGCCCAGGATGTAACCAAAGAATGCCATCGGCGATTCGTGCTCAATATAATAATACTGCGTTTGATAAAGAGCGCAAGTGCCTGGCATCTCTGGCCACTCTTCCATCTTGCTGCCCAACGTTTTAAGATCGTTCACCAATAATTTATCATGACCCTTTTCCTCACCACTGTGAGCTAGAAAGCGGTTATGAAACTCCGGCGCCGAAAACTCCGTGCGCGCACCTGCGAGCGCCAACAAGCGCGTGGTGTGACGGGCGAAATAATAAGTTTGAGAAACCCAAGCGGAGTAAGCTTGCTTATCTTCCCATGGAAAGCCTTCGATTTGTTGTTTGGAATATTTTAAAAGCTCTTTTAATTCTTCGTTTACGTTCTTATTTTGCATTTTTATCTCTTTCTCATTAACGGACTTGTTTATAAAAATAATTAAGCGATTTTTCTAAGAGGAATAACTCTGTTTTCATCAAGCAGATCGGTGTGATTCATTTTTTCCGACCAGAGTTTATCGACTAAAGCAGCAGCCTTAGGATCTGACAAAGGCTGCACCGCTCCACTCTTGGTCATTAAAATCTCACACTCATAATTCATCTTGATGACGCTGCCAAAATAGTTGGTTCCGCTTTTCGCGGCTTTGCGACGCACATTCAGATCGCGGCGTGCTGTGCCGACCAGGCAATCCCACGGACCTGCTTCCATCACCCGACTTCCCAATGCGATAATGATCTCTGACCAATTCACGTCAGAGCTGCGCGAGCGATATTCTGGCGCTACAGTTAAGTACTCCATGCTCATCATATTGTTGATCCCGAGGGCTTTGAATTTTCCGATAATGATATCGTCGAAGGCCTTCATGTAATGATGATCGCGAAGCGCATTCGAACGCAGATCAAATGAACTATATAAGTGAAATCCAAAGACCTTGCTATCATCCGTCAGCGCGACAATCACATCACACCGATGAAAGTCATCCGGATTCAAGGGCTCGCCGACTTTACCAAGCACTTCTTTATAAACTGTTTTCCACAGCTCATAGACATCGTTGCTTAACTTGATAGTGTCAGCGGAGAGTGATCTTGGATTGAACAAGTGATACTGAATACGTCCCATACATTTGCCTCCGCGAGAATTTTTCGGATGTTGCGGCGGTGAACTTAAAGACTGAATTTTTAGTACAAATTTCGTACGTGCTATTTCAAGATTAACAGAGTATTCGCTCCATATTTCTGAGTTCGATACAGCTAATTTTTTTTGACAACATTTCAGAGCGAGACGACTTCAAAAAAAATTAGCGGGCCGAACACTTGAAGACCTAGTTAGGGTTCATGCCGATCCTGTCTGAAGACGAAGAGAAAGTCGTCGACTCAAAGTCACCGGGCCTCCAAGTACCATCAAAGGCTGGAGCTGTCGGTCCATAAATTCTGAAATAAGCAAACCAACCTTTTCCGGGAGCTGTTTGTATCCAATATCTTTCCTTACCTGCTGGAGGCTTAGGACCGAAATACAAGGTTACTTCTTTGGTACCTTCGGGAATATCACTCATCTCAACCAACGAACGCAAAGCCGCTTTGTTTTGTGGTGTTTGCACCTGACTGCGCGTTTTCGCATCATAAACGGTCACCGACCAAAAAAGTTTATTTGGCACAGGATACGGCACTGTCAGTTTATAGGATTTGCCACCATCCAAGAAAGTGCCTTTCGAATCACGCAACCCCATCCAATAAAGCGAACCTGCCCCTGGCACTCTCGCAAACATGGCTGGCGAAGTTACGATCGCTTGCGCAAACCAACGATCTCTGGCTTGCATATCGGTGCCGTCAGCAGTCGCAAAATTTCCATTCGTAGACACATAGCTTACCCACTCCCATTTCCTGTCTTTCCAGGCGATACGTTCCGGCCGAGGATCCGCAAAGGCGGCCACAATCATTTGCGCTTTTCCGTCTCGTGCCGCGCGCTCCAGAATGCTTTTCATGCGCTTATCGGGATTAAATGTTTTTCCGCGCTCCAGGCCCAAACTTTCCAGCAAGCCATACATGCCGGTGTATTCGGGGTTTGTCGGTTCCTCTGAAAGAACCTTATGCAGGGTCTGCCAATACTGAATGTTGTCTTCTACACGCAGCGGACTTGAATCCATTTTTTGCGCAGTGACGTTAAACATCTTCACCAACTGCTCAGGGTTATTGAGTGGATGGATTTTAATATTCGATAATGCCTGTGTCGCTTTGTTCATGTCTCCATCTGTTGGCAACGCACGAATGGCCACCAGATTCTTATAGGTGGCCGAGCGCCCTACATGGTAGCCCTTTGGAATTTCGCCGCGATAATTCGGTGGAAGAATCAGATGTTTTCCTCCTTTATCAGCGTCCGGTCCCGGTAAACCGAAATCCAAAATCCATTTTTGATTGTGATCATTCACTAAGCCAATATACATGCCAGGTGGAACATCGATCACCATCGGACCATTTTTTAAATCAAGAACTCCCCCACCATAGGGAGTGTCTGAATTCAAAGTGAACCCCGTATGATACGGCTGAGCTGCGAGCACGGAAATATTCTGGTCAGCGATACCAATTTCGCGATTGCCGTTGAAAATACTTTCTGCTGAAACTGTGGGGTACCAAAAACGATAGGCCGTAAGAGCCCGTTGATAATCCTGCTCGTCCAGAGTCAGCTTCACGAGCTTCTCACTGGGGAATCCATTACCCAAAATCCCTGACACTTCTGATTTTGCAAAACAATTGAGAGACGCGAAAACAACGCAAGCGCAGACGAGCTTCTTTTTCATGGTGACTGACTCCATTTGAGTTTGTTTGTATGATTTTAGGTGATAGGCGTGTCTTCACGAACCATTTACGAATCGACTGCACAAATGCAGTGGGAGCGCGTTTGAAGGAATCTTCAAATGAAATTCACACACGTTAGTGGAACACGGATTTTCGACTAGACTTGTTACCTTTTTCTAATGTTCAGGGTTGTTAAACCAGTCTGCAGTTGCTATTCAATTTGTATGAGTACAAATACAAACAACACTGAAGTCTTATTGGAAGAGAACGAAAAACAGGAAATGTCGCCCGTTGAAAACAAGTCGACATTCGAGAAAAAGGCATTGCTAGTCCTGTCAGCGGTTTTTGTTGCGGTTTTGGTGGGTGCGTGGGGTTATGCCATGCGCGTGCGCCAGGGCGTGGCCTCAAACAGCGGAACGACACACGCTGACCCCTCAGCATTGATTGAAGTCGAACGTTTACGCAATCTTGCGTCATCGCAATTAGATAACGGCCGCGCCTATTTCCTTTTGGGATCCCAATCAATTTACGAAAAACAAAAGAAAGAAAAAGAATCGCTGTTAGATTCTTTGGCGGCTTTTGAAAAAGAGCACAACCTTCCGGGTGTTCCCGAGATCGTTAAACGCATCAAGGATATTGAAACAAAGGGGCAAGAGTTTTTCGATCAGGCAGTTGAGCACCGTGAGAAAAAAACGGAATCAAAAATCGTAGGTCAGTTTTATCAAGCCCGCACGAATCCTTTGCGCTCGCAACTTAACGATGCTTTCGATGACATCATTCACTTGCATCAAATCGAAATCGACAAAGCTCAAGCTGAAATTAAAGAAGCTGCAAGCCAGGCTGAAACTCAGATTCCATTCGGTATGACTTGGTTGACAGGCTCTTTGGCGGCGATCTTTTTGGGAATGGCATATCTGGTGATCCGTCTTTCCAGAAAACAGGCCTTCCAATTGGCTCAGCAAAAACGTCTTTACGAACAAGCTAAAAAAGCAGTTCAAGATCGCGACGAAACTTTGTTCGCAATTTCTCATGATCTTCAAGACTCTTTGAACATGATTGCTTCCACAGCAGACCGCATGGCCACCACTCCTCAGGGATTAAACATCGTGGAAAGTGGCGAGTTGGTGAAAAGCACGGTGACGACTATTGAAGGTTTGATCAAAGATATCCGTGATCAAAAGAACATGGAGATGGACGGTCTGACTTTAAGAATGGATCAGCTTTCTATCGACAACGTTTTAGATAACGCTCGTATGCTGATGCAGCCGATGGCGAAACAACACGATGTGCGTTTACAAATCGACAGTGTCAACCCTCCCGTCTTAGCCTTTTATGACAACGAACGTGTCTTGCGTGTGCTTTCGAACCTGATTGGCAATGCTGTTAAGTTCAGCCCTAAAGGTGAAAAGGTCGTAGTCAAAGTTCGCAGCGACCAAAAGTTCGTGAATATTTCTGTGATCGACAATGGCCCAGGGATCCCATCCAGCCAATTGCCGACGATTTTTGAAAACTTCTGGCAAGCGAAAAAGACCGCTGATAAAGGCGCTGGCATTGGCCTGGCGATCGTAAAAACGATCGTCGAAGCACACGGTGGCACAGTCCAAATCCAAAGCCAATCAGGGCGTGGCACAACGGTCACCTTCTCTCTTCCTCGCCGCCGCCCCGTGGGGGCTTCGATGAAGAAAACGAACGTTATGATCAAGGGCAATCACGCGCCTGAATGGCAGTAGTTTTAAAGTTTATTTGCTCTTTTTGGGATGAGAGTCTCTCTCATCCCATTTTTGATTAATGCTCTCTTTAGCGTCTTCCGTAATCTGCTTGATATATTCCGCTTTCATTTCTTCTTCCGGAACCCTATAAATCTCACACATACGTTTTAAAATTTCGAGAGGTGGCTTACGGTTACCGCGTTCCAAATTCGATAAGAATTGAGAACGGCTGTATCCCAAGAGTTTTGCGGCCTCTCTTTGGGTTAAAAATGCTCCCATTCGTTTTTTTCGAATAAAATCAGATAGTGACATGCCTTGAAGGATAAACGTTCTTGTTCGCCCCCTCAAATATGTAAGCCTTGTGGCCCAACACTTGTCATAAAACTAACTCAATGAAGATGGAATTTTTAAACCAACCTTGATGTAATGCAATCTGGGTTGGTTGAATATGTTTTGCACCAAATTCGCTTTTGTTTTCTGAGGGGAATTCGAACCTCACAATTATGAAACGTGTTTATATAACCGCCTGGGTGTCTAATAATATTAAACATCTAACAGAGAAAAGATATGTCAAAAACTGACAGTTATCTCATCAATCGGGTTTATGAGGACCATGATGTCGCGGCTTATCTGAGCGACCATGCGGGCAACATACATGTGTGGAACAAACCCGCCGAGAAACTCTTAGGATACTCGGAAAAAGAAATCGGCAAGCGCTCTGAAAGAGATCTGTTCTGGGATAAAACCGAACTCATCAGTGACGGCGGCATCCGCTATACCTGGCGCCAATGTAAAAATAAGAACCTTTTATTCGTCAAAGAATCTGTCGTGGAAATCTCAGATCCCAGTGGCCAGGGAGATCAGTTTTTAAAACTTATCGAAGACTGGACACATGAGGTGGCTCCGTGGGAGCAATGCTCGCTGTGGATTTCGCAGTATTCGGCCAGCCACCACGGCGTGTTTGTCGCAAACGCCAGAAATGGAAATTTTCTTTTATTAAATCAATTCTTTGTAGGAATGGTAAAAGGCGATCCACAAACAATTCTGCGCTCCTCTGCCAAGGACTATCTGGTCAAAGAAAAGCGTCTGAAAGCTTGCCCGTCTTTCGTTGACGGAAAATTATTTCCCGCAGAAATCGATGTGCTGACCGTTGCTGATGATAAAGGAAAACCCCTTTATTACCTGGCCCATGTCCATCCTGTGGACGCGGACATTAAGAAATTCTCTGAAGAGGAATTGGCGTTGCTCTACAGCGATGGCGACGATGCGGCCCTCTTAGCTAAATGTGCACAATGGTTTAAGCCCTACGAAAATGCGCAAATCAGTGCTCATGTAACAGATGCCAGGAAAAATACCTTTGTGATGGTAAATAAATTTTTTGCCGAACACCTGGGGTATGCAGTGGAAGAGTTAATAAATTCGACAACCGCCAAGCTAATGCCCCGCAGTTTTGAATTCAATCCCCGTCAATTCGCCACTCTGCTGGAAACCCATGGCTGGTGCGAAGTCGTGACTGAAATTCGCGACCATGCGGGAAAATCACTTTATATTCGCTCAACTGCGATTGCGATTTATGACGATCAAGATAAAATGCGTTACCGATGTGTCGTGAATCAGTTTGTGGATCCGAAAGACATTCCTTTGGGAAAAACAAACTTACAACCTCTCCCCTAATCAATCAAAAAAGGTGTACTTTGGTTTTTTCTAGGCAACTCAACCACGGCAGCAGAGACAACATGCTGTATTCCTTTTACCCTGTCGCACATGGAAATACTTGCTGCACTCGTTACAGAACATAAAGTCATTCGGGGTTGGCTTCATAATCTATGCGAAATTCCGCATTCTAATTTAAACACGCGCTCAGCCTTTATTGACTACATCATTCATTTGTTAGCAGTTCATCATCAGTTAGAGGAAGTGACTTTCTATACTCCCCTGAAAGTGGCAAATCCCATTTGCGCTGTGACGTTAACACGTCATCTTGACCACGGAGTATTTTTGATTCAGCTGCAGAATTTAAAAAAGATATCAGAGGCGACAGCGTGGGAAACAAGTACGCGTCAACTGCGCGCCACCATTGAAAATCATTTCATCGAGGAAGAATCCTTTATTTTTCTTGCGGGTAAAACACACTTTACAGAGGAAGAGGGGAAGCAGCTGGGACAACTCTTTAAAAAAATGCAGGAGAAGTTGCACGAGCAAAAATCTGTCAAAGCAGATTTTTGGCCTTTACTTGTTGAGGTCCCTCCACGCTTTTATCGCGAAGTCAGAACGATGTTTGAAGCGCTCACCTAGAGTTTTTACTATACCAAACTTGGATGAGATTACTGAATGAACTTTAAAGAGACTTTCAAACAAGAACTGATTAGGTTTGCAAATAAACGATAACAAAATGAAAGAGACTGACTATGAAGTTCCTGCTTCTTGAAGACGATTTGGAAATATCGAAAATCATTTCTCATGCAATGAAGGATTTGGGTGCAGCCTGCGATGTCGAATCCAGCGCGACTCAGGGAATTTGCAAATTACGAGCGAATTCTTACGACCTTATTATTCTAGATATTTCTCTTCAGGAAGGCGACGGAATCAGCTTTTTAAAAGCCGTGCGCCTGCAGGAAAACCAAGTGCCAATCATTATTGTCAGTGGTCACCACTCGGTCGAAGATCGCTTAAACGGGTTGGGTATGGGTGCAGATGACTATCTTGCGAAACCTTTTTCAATAATGGAATTGCAGATGCGCGTTCGAGGTCTTTTGCGTCACACGATGCCAAGGCAACAAACACTCGAGTTTCAAAACTTAAAGCTGTGTCGAATTAAGCGCGATGTTTATGTGAATGGCGCCAGAGCTCACCTGCAAACTCTGGAATATAAACTTTTGGATTTATTTATGTCGAACCCCAACAAGATTATTAACAAGAATACGATCATGCGTGCCGTATGGGCGATGGACGTGACACCTAAAACCAACGTCATTGATGTTTTGGTGTGCCGACTGCGCAGCAAGATTGAAAGTTCAGAAAGTGAACGCATGCTCTTTACGGTAAGAGGCGTGGGATACGTCTTCAAGCCTAACAGAGATACTAGAGAAGAAGTTAGCAACTTCCGCCCTCAGGAGCCTCAGCATGCACTGAGCTCCTTGTGGCCTTGAATTAATGACCGCGAGAAATCTCGACAAATTTATTTAAAATAGACGTGGGCTTTTGATCCGCACCGATCCACGCTGAATATTCCAAATGGGTTTCACCCATCGGAACGCCATTGACCGTGCCGACGATAAATAGTTGGCACTCGTAAATGCCATCATAGGAAACTTTGATACAAGTATTCTCAATCACCGTCGAAGGATATTTTTCACGCTCTTTAGCGGGAAGCAAAATATCTGACAGGCGTTCATCGTCGTGAACATCACCAGTTACTTGAATTTGATGTGCTTGCTGAATCAATAGATCCAAACAAAGCTGATCGATTTCTGCGGAAGAAATCTTCGCAAAAGATGTCGATGTCATCAAAGTAACCAAAGTTAACGCTAGAAATTTCATATTAGAATCTCCGTATAAACTATCCTTTAACACAGGACCCAGCCTAACTCTATGTACCAAGTCAAACATGAATGTATTACTTGAGTGTTAAATAATTAAACAGTTTTTCAGTGAGACCAGAAACTGTACTGTCAGTAATGGGCTCAAAGGGAGATAATATGTTGTGTCAGTTATCTCTTTGTAAAGGGAACATTCAAACATTTGTTTAGTAAACTGCGTTTGATTTCCATCGGAGGAGTTATGACAGAAGCTGTGCGCGGCAAAATCAGCCGCAGCAACATCGGTGGCTATGATAGCTACATCGCGCGCGTTGATCGATTGGTCAGCGTCGTTCAATCACTATCAGCTGCCCGAGATCTTGACACTATAATGACTCTGGTTAGGTCCGCTGCGCGGGAAATTGCGCAGTCTGATGGAGCGACATTTGTACTCAAAGATAATGGCTTTTGCTTTTATGCGGACGAAGACGCCATCAGTCCATTGTGGAAAGGCCAACGCTTCCCTATGCCCTCTTGTATAAGTGGCTGGGCAATGATGAATAAAAAAGCTGTCATTATCGAAGACATTTATCAAGATCCCCGCATTCCGATAGAAGCTTACAAACCCACCTTCGTTAAAAGTCTCGCCATGGTTCCAATTCGTCGCGATGATCCCATTGGAGCGATCGGTATCTATTGGGCGGAACGACATCAATGCACAGATCAAGAATTGGATCTGATCCAAGCTCTGGCTGATACTGTCTCTGTGGCAATGGAGAATGTAAGCTTATTCAGTTCACTATCTTCCAAAGTTGCAGAGTTGCAAAAGGTCAATGAAGCGAAAGACCTGTTCCTGATGACTGTGTCTCATGAATTAAGAACTCCACTCAATTCCATCTTAGGATGGACTGAAATTATGAAAGATTCTGCTGCCACTCCCGAGGATCTGCATCGGGGTCTTGAAGTGATTGATCGAAATGCGAAAACACAGGCGCACATCGTGGAAGATCTCTTGGATTCCTCGCGCATCATGGCGGGCCGTCTCAGCATGGACAATGTTGAAGTGAACGTCGTGGACGTAGCGAGACAAACCCTTGCCACTGTGACGACAGAAGCTCAAAAGAAAAATATTGAGATACATTTGCTCCCAAGGGTCACAGAAGCCATGGTCCTTGGTGATTCATTCCGTTTACAACAAGTCCTCACCAACCTTTTAATCAACGCCATTAAATTCTCTCCAGAGGGTGGCGAAATCTTGGTATCCGTTGAAAAACGTGGACCCGGTGCCGTCATTAAAGTTAAAGACAACGGTGTGGGTCTTTCACCAGAAAACCAATCACACCTTTTCACTAGATTTTTTCAAGCGGATAGCACGACAACCCGAAAACATGGAGGTTTAGGTTTGGGACTATCGATCAGCAAATATCTCGTCGAAAAGCATAATGGCCAAATCACTCTTAGCAGTGACGGCGAAGGAAAGGGCACAACTGCCGAAGTGGTCATTCCTTTAATCGAAGAAAAAAACGTGCACTCCGATGAAGCCCTTCACGAATACGCAAAAGATCCGCAAAAACCTCTTCAAGGGATTCATGTCCTCGCAGTGGATGATGACCCGGACTGCCTTCAGCTAGTCGAAGCGGTTTTGCGTAAATCAGGTGCTCAAGTAGAAATAGCGAGTTCTGTGGATGAAGCCATCCGCATTTCCCGCCTTTTCCATTTTGATGCTTTGGTAAGTGATTTGAGTATGCCGATTGAGGACGGATTTTCATTGTTGCGAAAGGTGCGCGCTGGAGAAACCCCTCTGGAAAAAGAAATTCCCGCTGTAGCGGTGACAGCCTTTAATGACAAGGACAATCACGACAAAGCTCTATCTGCTGGATTTAATGAATTCTTTGGCAAACCATTTTCATCGGTGCGACTGATAAACACCCTTGAAGCCGGATCTCATCGCGTAGCCCACTAGTCATTTTGACATCGGCTTTCAAATTGATTACGTTCGATATCACGAAAAGGTAATTAAAATGAAAGCCGTTGTTCAAAGAGTTCTTTCCGCCTCCGTCACTGTCGACGGCAATAAAATTTCGTCTATTGGACCGGGTTTTCTGACTTTGTTGGGCGTTGCCAAAGGCGACACCGAGACTCAATTGCATAAACTCATCACTAAAATTGCGGCTCTTCGGGTGTTTCCAGATGCCGAGGGCAAGATGAATCTTTCCTTGAAGGACATCGGCGGCGAACACCTGCTCGTATCGCAATTCACTCTGCTGGGAGATGCTTCCAAAGGAAATCGTCCCAGTTTTATCGGAGCCGAAGTTCCAGCATTAGCGGAACCTCTTTATAACAAGGCACTGGAGTTAAGTCGCTTGGCCGGGCTTCCCACTCAAGGTGGTGTTTTCGGGGCCGATATGAAAATCGACTTAATTAACGATGGCCCCGTCACTTTGATTTTAGAAGTTTGAACTATTCGTGATGGCACACGGCTTCGATGTTGTGCCCATCTGGATCTAACACGAAAGCACCGTAATAATTTGCGTGGTAATGAGGACGAGGACCAGGTTTGCCATTGTCTTTGCCCCCGGCTGCTAAAGCAGCAGCATAAAATTCATCGACTTGTTTTTTAGTTTGCGCACGAAACGCGACATGCACGTGGGGCTTTTGCGGAGTGCCGCTGTTAATCCAAAAATCCGCTTTAGGTGGCTCGCCAAATCCCGCAACATCGGCACTCTTGGTCACGGCCGCCGGGATTTCCATCAGCATTTTATAACCCAATGGAGCCAAAGCTCTGCTGTAAAACTCTTTGCTCTTGGTAAAATCACTGACTGCCACACCTGTATGATCGATCATGGAACCTCCGGCTTCGTTTTACTTACATTCTGTTCCGGTTTCGCCACCTTGGCAAGACAGCGCATTTTTAATTTCTGGTTTGGCGAAATAAATACGGTTCACGCGTTGATTGGTTTCTGGATGAGGTAATCCTTCGGTGCCCATGTCTCCCTTTTCCGCATTCGCAAATTTATTCAGGGAACTGCACTTAGGCGCCATAGCCTTAGCTTTGGCAAAAGACTGTGCGACCAACCCAGGACAAGCAGCACTATAAAATACTCCCGGAGCGGCAAATGCATACTCTGCAGCTTTTGAGGTTGGTAAAGAAGTGATTTTTTCCCCTAATGCTTGAGAGGAAATCCAATCAGCAAAGGATTCATCAATCAAAATACTTCCGGTCACGGCAGAGCAGCCTTTAAACTGGTCATAGTGATTATTTAACATGTCTCGACGATCTTCCAACTGCCCGCGGACCGCGTCCCGCGCACCAACTCCCCCACGAATTTCTTCGTTGCCCTCACCCATTTCCTGATCTTCACCTGACTCGACAAAGTCAACCAGGTTTGCCAACTGAGACTTCACATCTTTTAGCAAAGTATCCTTGTCTGGGACCTTAACACCAATAGATGAAGGTTTTCCCAGACAAGAAATAACGTCTTCAAGTGGATTTTCGCCGGCAGCAAATCCCTTGGAAGTCGTTGGCGCGGTGTTTGGTTTCACCAGCATATTCATCCAATCAGGAAACTTGGCGCCGCTCTGGGAAAAATCTAAGGCAGCCGAGCACGGATCAATAGCATGTCCCAGCTCATGACCAATCAAAGTGAATAGACTTGATTCAGGCATATTTAAAACTTGCGGGCAGATCATCATTTCATGAAGCTCTAAGTTGTAAGCTGCATTAGGAACTTCGCAACCTTGCTTACCCATCTCCTCTGCCGGTCCAGGCGTCCCGATTTTCATGCGCACGCTTTTCACGCGTTCGATCATTCGATCGATTTGACTTTTATTTGAACTGTTTTTTCTTTTTGAAAGAACACTGATCACTCGCTCACGGGTATCCTCAAAGATATCCTTCATTCGCGTCGTCGCTTTATTGAGTTTCTCTTGATTCTGTCTTAGGTTTTCCTTACCACCCGCTTTCGCGGCATCGACAAACTGTTCGGGATAAAAGAATGGGTCGTCTAACAAGGGTGGATGAGAGTTTCGTGCGCAGATCTCGGCCTCTTCAGCGAAAAACAAATAGGAATAGTTGGGAATTTGATAGCCCTCGGAATCTTGATATAGATAGGCTTCAGAACCGCGCTCCGCCATTTTTCCGCAGTAAGCCTCAAAGCTACAGGACTCGGGCGCAGGTGGAGTGCACGTCTGAGTTTGTTGCGCGGAAACTTTCACCGCCTCACGCACCCGATCCACCTTTGTAATCAGCTCCTGCAACTCATTTTTCGATAAATTATCTGCCCACGAAGTGTTGGCAAATAAGCTTGCACTTAAAATAATCAGAACGGCTTTACTGATCACTTTTTCACTCCCACAGCATATTTGCGAACGGTATCAATGTGACCGACCATTTTTCCATAGGCGTCACCTTCAGTGCAGCCGCGGATCTTTGAGATTTTGCTGCCATTCTTAACTGTATAAAGAAATGTTCCTGACCAGCAGCTGGAAGCCGGTTTGCGAGATGGCGGATTTTTAATCGCGCTCCAGGATGCTCTCACCTTGGCTGGAAGCTTTGCACCCAGGTCTTTGCCATCAAAAATGTAATGACCTCGGGATTCTTCAATCACCGTGATTTTTCGGATACCCATTTTATTGGTGCGATCCAATGTGAATTGGGAGGCATAGGTCAGTGACGAAAACAGGGTAACTAGCAGAAATAGCTTCATTTCTTCATTCTAGGGGATGCTTTGAAAGCCTCCAAGCGGCCGTTTGTTTACCAGCCTTTCGTCGCTGGTATGACTCCATCATTATTCAGGGCGCCGTAATATTTGCGTTAACACAATCCTCACTTTCAATTTCAACGCCCTTGGTTTACAAGTCTTGCATCAAAATCAAAGGAGATTCCCATATGAAACTTTTCGCTGTAATCGCGCTTATCGTTACTGGTTCTTTGAATGCATTTGCTGATGTAAACCCAAAAAAAATCGTGTGCGAAGGCACTTTGGATTCTGGAACTTATGTTGAATTTGAAGCAACACCGACTGCTATTCCAACTTTCATGAAAGGTGAATTGGCATTTGACTATCGCGAGTGGACGGCTGATTTTAACTGCAAACTTTCAGCAAACTTGGGTCAAATGAGCTGTGTAGAAAACATCCCAGGCGGAGACAAATTGAAAGTTCTTGTGACAGCTGGTAAAGCTATTATTGCGCAAGAAACTTCAAACGCTCAAGTAGACCGCGGCCTTGGCGTTTTGAACTGCAAATAGTTCTTTCTAAAAAAAGGAAATCAAGATGGAATTAGATCCACAGACAGAACCTCGCTCGAAACAACTCTATGTTCTTCTTGGATCTATTGCCGCTATCCTTGCGGGTGTCGGCACCATCATGGGTCTATTGTATATCTACCTGGTATTACCCTAAGACGAAGCTGGCTAATTTATAAAACTCTCGTTTTAATTTTAGCCAGCAGATCCTGCTTACCAACTCTCTGCAAGCTGAACTCGACCTTTGCCGAGTCCCTTAATTTAGCTCGCTATTTCTTGCGTCCATTCTTTACAGCTCCCGAATGAAAATGCCGATAAATATTAAGTACTTTGCATTGATTGAGGAGTTAACCACATGGCGAAAAAATCAGGATTAGTTCTTTCCGGCGGCGGAGCACGCGGTGCTTATCAAGCAGGTGTTCTGGTCGCAGCCTATGAGATCGCACAATCCTCTGGTGTTCCTCTGAAATTTGATTTTCTTTCTGGCGTGAGCGCTGGCGCGATCAATGCAAGTTCACTTGCAAGTAATGCCAATGATTATAAATACGCCACCGAATCCCTGGCTCGCCTGTGGAGTGAAGTTCATTTCGATCAAGTGTTTTCAACAGACTCGATGACGATGGGTAAAATCGGAATCCAGTGGTTGAAGGAACTTTCCTTGGGCGGCATCGCTGGAACGACTCCAGGCCGAGGACTTCTAGATACGACTCCCCTACGTGGTTTGATAAGTCGTAATATGGATTACGAACGCGTGCAGGAAAATATTGAACAAGGTCATATCGATGCTCTGTGCATCACTTCCATTGATTATGCAAAATCAGCGACGACATCTTTCGTGCAAAGCAAAGGCACTTTGGCATCGTGGGACAAGGGTCGCAAGCGCAGTGAATACAGTCCAATCACCACTGAACATATTATGGCCTCGGCTGCGATTCCATTGATCTTTCCTCCGATAAAGGTGAATGATCGATTTTTTGGTGATGGAGCTGTTCGTAATCACGCGCCCTGCAGTCCGGTGATTTATTTGGGAGCAGAAAAATTGATGGTTATTGGTGTGCGCCTGCAAGGCTCCACCGCTTATGACTTGCATGCGGGCAGCACAGACACTGCTCCAAGCATCGCTCGCGTGATTAATACGATACTGAATGGTGTTTTGCTAGATGCGGTTGAACAAGATATTGAAAAACTTCGCCGCTTAAATGAATACGCTTCTGCAATCACTCCGGAACAACAAAAAAAAGTCGCTCTTCGTCCACTGGATTTTCTTTTTATTTCACCTTCTGAAGATATCGGCGAAATGGCCGTGCAAAAAGCCGCAAAACTTCCCCGCATCATTCGTTATCTGATGAAGGGACTTGGCAGCATGCAAGACGCGAGCGAAATCATCAGTTATTTGATGTTTGATCCAACATTCTGCTCGGATCTTATAGAAATCGGCCGTAAAGATGGCTATGCTCATAAGGAAGAATTGATTAAATTCCTTTTGAAATAGGTTTCCATGAGCGCACGTTCCGAACTTAAAAAACGTCATCCCTTGGAATCACTCGGCGTGAAAATGGTTCGTCGCGGGGATATTCGTATCGAGCGCCTACAGGATCGTTTGACTCCTAAAGTTCCGTTTCCTCACAAGCATGACTTTTATCAAATCGTGATTGTGCATTCTTCGGTGGGTCAGCATGAAATTGATTTCACTACGTATCCCGTAAAGGGCTCCCAGGTTTTTTTGATTAAGCCCGGGCAGATGCATGGTTGGAAACTTTCCACCCGCAGCAAGGGTTTTGTGATTGAATACACCGAGGAGTCTTTCAACAAAGACTTCATCGGTAAGTCCAGACTTGCGCAACACAGTCGTCAGGTTCCCGATCATTTTAAAATTCCCAAAGGCAATCACGTTTTCTCGGAAAATTTCCTGGAAATGATGGAAGCAGAATTTATTGGGGAGGGTGATAACTTTGAGATGTGCCTGCAAAGCTATCTGAGTCTGATATTGTTGGAAGCACTTCGACTGGGTAAAGCAGCGGATCGCCAGTTGGCGGAAAACGATGATGTTATTTCTCAATTCACAGATTTGGTGGAAGAGCACTTTCAGGAACAGCATCAGGTCGAATTCTATGCGGGCAAACTGGGCATCACCGCGAAAGCCCTGTCTGCAAAAATTCAACGCGTACTGGGACCTTCCGCGAAAGAGTACATATTGAATCGCTGCATGCTCGAGGCGAAGCGATTGTTATCGTATTCCGATTTGAGTATTTCCGAGATTGGTTACAGTCTGGGATTTGATGATCCCAACTATTTCAGCCGGTTTTTGAAAAAGAACATGAAGATCAGTGCGGGGAAATTCCGGAAAAAGTCGTCAGGATCTTAATTCCTGGTGCTAACAGCCAAGGTTTTCAGCGGATCCCTTGGCTTCTAGAAACTGCCGGTGGATTTTCAAGGGCATCATACCCACTGCGATCGCATCAATCTTTTCTCGTGATTAGAATCTATCCATCATGTGCTCAGGAGCTTCTTTGCCCTCACCATGACTTTGTTCAGCACTTAGAGCTACTTTCCCAGTGATTCCAACCCATTCCGGGAAAAAGAAAGCCAACACCGCATAGACCATAAAGCTAATGATCGAGATAGCAATCGCGCCGCCAATAACAAACATAGTGCCGTTGTCCATACAAGACTCCTTCAGCTATTAATCCTACCCTAGCAAGCCCCTTTAAGCCATGGAGGAATTCCCCACGGACTAGCACAAATTTCCCTTTTGGACCTTCAGAACCCACCCTCGAATGGAGGACGGACCACTCTTACAACGGCACCCGGACGATCTGGACTTTTCCCGCGCTCTCCCTTCCGCTCTTCCTTCGCGCCCTTCCACCACCCGCGCACCGCCCACCCGCCCACCGTCCACCCGCACCAATTCAGCCCGCGGGGGTATCGGTCAGGTGACCGCTTTTCAGGGACACCCTCACTCACCCCTCAGCGGATTTCGAAACTATAAGACGAATCATCTTTAGACGGACGGGCCGCATCGATTCGAGCTCCCGAGCACCCATGCGTCGTTCTGCTACCCAAACTACCAGTATGGGTACAAGGAGCAGCGCACGGGGGTATCGGTCATCATGGCTTTAATACTTTCAAATCTTTCCGAGCAACCAAATCATTTCTGACAACGCCGCCATGTAAATCCTTTGTGCACAGGTATCGGTCCCACAGCGTCCACCTGGGAAAGTCCGAGAATCGATTCCTGGTCTTCTCTTGTCGCTACAAATGCCAGATGAAATCAGCCGCGTTTTTGCAGTTCTAAATCACTTAAAGGGTATCGGTCATCGCAATCCGACGATTGCTGATGACCGATACCCCCATCGTTTTTCGACTTACAGACTTACAAACTTACAGACTTACAGACTTACAGAGTTACAGATTTACAGACTTACAGGTTTCACAGGAGAAATCATGAAGCAGCAGACGTTTTTGCCACTGCAAATACATTGGAAATATCGCTATTGTCATGGGGGTTCGCTTCGGAATTCGGCCAAGGGGCGCGGCGCTCGACCGCTTTCGACGAAAGATCCGATTCACTTGGTTTTTAAGGTCAATAAGGTGGCGGTAAAGAGTGGACTTCGGCATCCGCGCCATTTCACGTTAATGAATCGTGTGTTGAAAAGGTATGCCGCGAAGTTTTTTGTTAAAATCGAACAGTTTTCGATTTTAAAAGACCATGTTCACCTGTTGATTCGGGGTGGGCGGCGATCGCGTTTGCTTAGTTTTATGCGAGTGGTGGCGGGGCAGTTTGCGCAAGGGTTGACCGATACCCCTAATGTCAAAAATGAAGGGCCTAGGGTTTGGGAGCAGCGTCCTTTTAGTCGAGTGATTAAGGGATACAGGCCTTATCGAATTGTGCGGGATTATATACAGCTCAATGAATGTGAAGTGAATGGTCGCCCGTATTCCAAGAATCGTTTGCGCGGACTTAGTTCGGAACAATTGGAGGAGTTATGGGCATAAACCGGCGACCATAAGCAAGCATAGTGTGGCGCCATCAAGTAGGCCCTTATGAGCAATTTGTGGAGTTATCGGTATTTCAGGATTCATGGTTATATCAAGCACACAATCGCAGATGTCAGAAGTAACGGTGGAGACTTCTGCGGAGGCGGTGGCGGAGGCAGACCGCAAAGGCCTCTACACAAGCGACCATGGTCCTGAGGCAAATCCATTTGAATCACCCACGGGATCGGTTTACAATTTTGCTTTAACAAGGAAGTTGATTAATGAAACTTGGTATCGAAGTTTTGCTTTCCGATGCGAAAATGCTGAAATCCCTTAAAGGAAAGCGTGTTGGTTTGGTTTGCCACCCTGCTAGCGTGAATGAAAATCTTGAGCACAGTCTGGATCTTTTGGCTAAAAAAATTAAGCTCTCTTGTGCTTTCGGTCCCCAGCACGGTGTGCGCGGAGACAAGCAAGACAACATGATCGAAAGCCCTGACTTTGTCGATCCGGTTCATAAAATTCCGATATTTAGCTTATACGGTGAAGTGCGCAGACCGACCGCTGAAATGATGAAGCACTTTGATGTTTTGCTGTTTGATCTTCAGGATTTGGGCTGCCGTATTTACACTTTCATAACGACTTTGCTGTATGTGATGGAAGAGTGCGCGAAACTTGATAAAACAATCATTATCTTGGATCGACCAAATCCAGCCGGTCGCCCGGTTGAGGGGTTCCGCATGTTGCCAGGTTGGGAATCTTTCGTCGGAGCAGCTCCAATCCCAATGCGCCACGGTCTTACTGTGGGAGAGCTGGCACTTTATTTTGCTGAATACTATGAAATGGACCTGGAACTTCAAGTTGTAAAGATGAAGGGCTATGCACCGAACAAAGCACCCGGCTCCGGTTGGGATATGAAACGCCCATGGGTGAACCCATCCCCGAATGCGGCTTCACTTAACATGGCTCGTGCTTATCCAGGAACGGTGTTGATTGAAGGAACGACTCTTTCTGAAGGTCGCGGAACAACGCGAGCACTTGAAGTGATTGGTGCTTCGGATATCGATTTCTCGGAAGTTTTAACAAGAATGAAAAAGAAAGCCCCTCAATGGCACAAAGGCGTGACGTTGCGGGAGTGCTATTTTGAACCAACTTTTCACAAACATGTCGGTAAACTTTGTCACGGTTTCCAGTTCCACACAGATACACCAGCATACAAACACGAAGCCTTCAAACCCTTCCGTCTGACAGCTTTGATGTTAAAAGTTATTCGTGAAATGCATCCGAATTATCCAATCTATCGTGATTTTGCTTATGAGTATGTCAAAGACCGTTTGGCATTTGATGTGATCAACGGCGGACCAGCTCTTAAAAATTGGATTGAAGATAAAAAAGCCACTCCAAAAGATTTGGACAAAGCGATGTCTAAAGACGAAAAGAGTTGGGAAAAAGAGAGAAAGAAATATCTTCTCTACAAATAAGAAGACAAATAAAAAAGCCCGGGTTCGCAAGAATCCGGGCTTTTGTTTTTAAAGGTTATTAAAATAAAGACTCAATCATTAAAGAAGAAAATCATCCACTACGATATGCGCCTCGATTCCTTTAGGGGTTTATTGCTAGTTCCAAAGTCAGTTTTCTAAGAACTGCTGAAATTTCTTATTTCATCCGCTCTATAGCAACTTGGGGTGATCCCCAACCACAATGCTGGCCGTTTAGCCACACAGCCGATACGTCCGAGATTCACTTCATCCGACAATCACCCCAGGAGCCGCGGCACTCCCCTTCTCAGTACCCGCAATCGAATATTCGATTATCTGCAGGCTTCGCAAAAGTTTCCGACGCAAGATACGGTCTGCAACAGACGCCTCCGAAACTAAAGAAAACAACTGACTCCCTACAACGACTGTTAACATTAAGAACCTCATCTTGGCCCCCTTCCTGTCTATTAGACTCAGCCCCACCGACAGCCGGTTAAAACTGTTTTAAAAGAATTCCCGCCCCTTGATTTGACGACACTTTAGACAGTTCTGGATTAAGTTCACCGCCCCAAGGTAGCCCCCCAAAGAAGAACTCAAATATGGTAGAACGCTCACTATTCAAATAAATGGGAGCCGTATGAAAAACGTTATCTTGCCTTTGGTTGCACTGACATTGTCTATGACCGCTTGTAGCTATAAATCACCAACAGAAGACCTCGACAAAGCACTCGCACAGCACCAACGTGAGCTTGATGCGATATTGTATCAAGGCGGACAACCTGGCAAAATTAACCTGTATGGAGTCATCTTAACAGATGAATCCGGATACCTGCGCACGGATAAAAGAATTAGCATCATGCAAACTGGCGGAATGGGCGCTCGCAATGTGGGAGTTGCTGTTGTTGGTGAAAAGAACAAGCCGGTACTGTCTCCAGAATTGAAAGGAGAATCCTCTCAACTTGCGTTGGCCCATGCAAACTTGTCCAGCTCTGGCTATATAAATCTGGGGTGCGAAAACCTGACTGCTGAAGATGTCCAGGGACTTCAGGAAAAAAAGCAGCAACCATCTGAAATGATTTATGTTTCGTATGCAGCTAAAAAAGTTTTTATCTGCGGAGATCAACACACATCTGGTGTTAGCGTTAGTATCATCGCTCAAGATCTCGTACTGCGAGATGTTCGAATGACATTGACAGGAGTCATAGGGAGTATCTCTGTAAAAGCTCAAAATCTGGAACTGCAAGGCGAGAATCTTATCGGTACGGCTGGGATGACCAGCAACACTATCGGTATGGATGCACCCGACATCGAACTATCCGTAGCAAAAGAGCTTTCTGGCAACGGATCTTTAATGCTGATCTCAGAGGGCGGAGCTCTTGTTGAAAAGAAATAGTTTTAACTTTTCATATACGAAAAAAGGGAACCCAAAAGGTTCCCTTTTTCATTTAAGAGCTAAGCCCTAAAACTAATTACTTAGTTTCAGTTTTAACTTCTTCTTTTTTGATCTCTTCTTTTTTCACGTCTTTTTTGCCGTGTTTTTTATGCTGTTTTACTTCTTTTTTAACTTCAGCTTTTTGCTCTACTTGAGCAGCTGGTTGTTGCTCAGCAACTGGAGCTGCAGCAGGTTCGTTCGCTTGAGCCATTAGACCAGAGAAAATGATAGCTGTTGTGATAAGTGCGAATTTCATAAAACCTCCATTTGGTTTTGTATTTGATTGCTCGCCACAAATACAAGTTACCAAAGAGTTCTTAAGCCCCGATTAAAACCACATTAATTCTTTTTTATCTGGAACATTAGGCGGCCTCAGGGTTTTCGCATCAGCTGCGATATAAGCTCAAACGAACGCAAACGATCTGTATGTTCGTATTGATCTGAGACAATCATCAATTCGTCGGGCTCAAGGATATTCACGAATTCTTGAAGTTTTCGCTGGACCGTTTCAGGCCCACCGATCACAGCCGTCGCTAAGCGCGATTTCACCAGCTGTTCTTCTTGCACAGTCCAATACGCTGCCATTGAATCAACCGGAGGCTCTAAGTTCACACGCTGATTGCGAATGATACCAAGGAATCTGCGCATTACTGTCGTCGACAACCTTTGCGCCTTTTCATCTGTATCTGCTGCGACAATTTGAATGCCCAACATCACGTATGGCTCTTTCAAATATTCCGAAGCCTGAAATCCCGCGCGGTACAAGCGAACCGCATCGTACATTTCATCTGGCGCAAAGTGCCCAGCAAAGGCATAAGGAAGTCCCATCACCGCTGCAAGCTGCGCACTGTAAAGACTGGAACCTAAAATCCAAAACGGAACTTTCACACCGGCACCCGGAATCGCACGCACGCGATCCGCAGCTGCTGATTCCTTAAAGTAACCTTGCAGTTCTAAAACTTGTTCACCAAAATCAGGTTCCCGATGCATGTTACGACGAAGTGCTCGCATCGTCAGACCATCAGTGCCGGGTGCGCGCCCCAAGCCCAAATCGATTCTTCCAGGATACAACGTACCCAAAGTCCCGAACTGCTCAGCAATCACAAGCGGAGCGTGATTCGGAAGCATGATACCGCCAGAGCCCACGCGAATTGTTTGGGTGCCGCCAGCAATGTAGCCGATTAAAACGGACGTCGCACTGCTCGCGATGCCTTCAAGATTGTGATGCTCTGCCAACCAATAACGGGTGAATCCCCACTCCTCTGCATGACGAGCGAGATCCAAAGAGTTTCGAAAAGAGTCCGCAACAGTTTTACCCTGTGCGATAGATGCGAGATCAAGGATGGAGTATTTTACGTCAGACAGAGTTTTCATATTTGTAATTCCTATATCAGCTGTTAGCTCTTTTTTCTTCCGCTAATTAAGTGTAGACCGACATCTTCTTAAAGAGAGAGGTCTTATGAAAAACTTAATCACAGCACTACTAATCACTTTCGGTTTCTTGGGCGCAGCACACGCTTCTAATCAGTGGACCGAAGTTCTAACGACAACCGTTATGACACAATCTCCTGACTACAAAGACTACTTGATCCACAACAGCGACAAGTATTCGCAAATCATGGTGCAAGTTCGTTCCAAAACTCGCATCGAACGCATCGACACGATCTCTCATGTCCTGTGGGGCCGTCCCGTGCATGGTATCGAAGGTGTTTACGAAGCAGACGAAACTAAAACTGCTTACTTCGGTCCCGCAAAGGTTAGATTTTTGCGTATTTACGCAACCTCAATTCCAGCTGGAATGCCCATGCCGATTCGAGTGTGGATGAGATAGTTCGCCCGATAATTCTTGTTCAGGGGTGGACACTTCGTCCTCCTCTGAAACAATGTACTCATACACCACAGCTTTTTTAAATTCAGCGCGACGAGAGAAGTAATAAGCTAATCCAAAAGCCACGCCTAAGACAAAGCCCACCAAATGCGCGCTGTAACTGACCTGCGGATCAAAAGCTGATGTCGGCATAAACACGCCTAAGGCCACACCCACAGCACGTAAAGAGCGCTGCACGTAAGATCTTTTTTGATCGAGCATAAAGTAAAGTGCCAGCCAGGCTCCGCCCATCCAGTACACGACACCTGATGCGCCAATCAATCGCACCTCTGGAGCATAATTCAACAGAACAAAATAGTTCGTGATGCCACCAAAGAAAATCGCGGCGATGGGAAAAACCCAGGAACCAAAATAGCCGATCAGTAAATAGCCCAGCACAAAAAATAAAATAAGATTGTTAAGCAAGTGACCTGTATCACCGTGAGCAACCAGAGTCGTCCAAAGACGCCACACTTGCTTTTGCTGAAAGACGGTCTCGCCCGAGGCTGCCATCCATTGATCTGCGTGTAATATGCCTTGCCAGAAACAAACAGCGCCTATCACCAGGATTAATACCGTCACTGCCGATATAAATCCTGCTAAAGGCGATGGCTTGCGACTGAGCCACGTTTCCCGAACGCGCTTCCAAACAACCTGCTCCACCGGTCCTCCTGTGTTGACCTTAAGTCTGAGTGCATTCCCGAGGATGTCAAGGCGCTCCAAAAAACAAAAGGGCCGCCATTTGGCAGCCCCTTAGTACCTTTTAATATCTTTCGATCTGAGTTCGAAACTAGTGGTTATAAATCTTATGGCTGTTTTCTTTTGCATCAAACAATTGCTGAATCAAAGCCGCTGCCGTTGCGTTGTCATTATTTTGGAAAGCTGTTTGCATGTTTACCGCAATCGCCAACCCGTAATTGATGTGCTCTTGATAGTTCTGCCATACAGCAGGTTGTTGATCTTGAGGCCATTGACGAATGATGTCTGGAACTTTTTGAAGATTCGCCTGCAAAAGTAAAGCAATCTGATTTGCGTTCACCGCGTTTTGTTGGTTCTGAGAAGCATCGCCCGCAGTCGCTTTAATTTGTTTCGCGTATTTTTCGATCATCATCATGTCTTGCTTGATGCTTGTCACTTCAGCGTAAGCAGCAACACCCAAAACAGTCAGTACTACAAGAATAGAAGCTAAAATTTTGCGCATGATTAAAATCCTTTGAATTAAAGTTTTTTGTGAGCGTGGTTAACTTTGTCGTTCATTTCCTGGTTCTTTGCCACGATCGCAGCCAAGTCACGTTGTGACTCTGGAGTCGCCAAGGTTTTCGCCAACAAATCACGGTATTCGATCAAGAAAGTTTTAAAGTCGTCCATAAAGTACAAGTAGTACTCTTTCAGTTCTGCTTTGGCTTTTTCATCCATCAAAGAACCTTTAGTAGGAAGAACTGCTTCAGTGGGGTTCACTAGCACAGCGTCTGCACAGGCAATCGCGATATTCAAGTTTTCCACCGCCACTTGAATGTCTTTATCTGTTAATTTATCCCAAGGATCGCCAATTTTTCTGGCAACTGTTTCAGCGTCAACAGTGTATTTACCAAAGTTGCGCATTACGCGGTTGATAGTCAGTTCAGATTCGCCGTTGCGCAAAGGACAAGTGACTTGGGCTAAAGACATAGCTGGCGCCAAAAGTGCGATCGCAAGCAAGATACGAGAAATCATAGGCTCTCCCCTTTATTGAACAGTGGGAACCTACTATCTGAGCTGTGATTTCTTGTCATGTTGAGGGGCTTAGCCGGGTCTAATTGAAAACCAATTGGCTTAAAAGCATGGAAAAATTGCGCGGTTTTCCAGTCTTAACGGGTATTTAACGGTTTTTGGTGGATTCTCAATTGGCAAGACCGCTCTCAGTTAGCCTTGCGAATTTCAAGCAAGCTGGTGCCGCGAATGTCGCCCAGGATCTCCAAACTCATCGTGGAACTAAGATGCTGACCAGCTAAATGGAAGGCACTCCACCCATGTTGGCGTTGTTCACGCAATAACACATAGGCACGACCACCGGAACGGAGTGAGTTTTCAATACCTCTCATCAAATTCGCAAAATCAGAATCCAAGAAAAAACGACAGCGATTTTTAAAATCAGAAGGCGAAAGTGTCCCCTGGTCTTTGTGGAAATAAGGTGGATTGCACAGAATCAAATCGTACTGGTTTTTATAAGGTTCGGACTGAAGCACATCATAATTTTCAGGAACAAATTTGATCGCCGTTTTTGCATCCGTCACATGCGCCACATTTTTTTCAAAGTGCGGTTGATAAATCGCGGATTGAACTTCAAGAAAATCAAACGATCTGGGAACGACACCACGCTCTTTTTGATTATGAAAAAGAAAATCCAAACCAATAATCCCGCAACCTGAACACAAATCCAAACACGCTGCCGGAGTCAGACCTTCATCACGATAAATTTCGTAAACCTGACGCGCTAAAAAAACGGAATCGTGAGAGAAGTGATAATCTTCCGGCTGAGAATATTCAAAAGTGTAGTGCTCATTGATCGATGACATTTAACAAGCGTATCGAAGGGGATTCACTAATGCAACGATCTGCAGAGCTTTAATGGTAAAGAATCTTCGGGATTTAATATTCCGCTGGCTCCATAGTGATGTCTTAAATATTGAAGCACGGACTTATCACCATTCGATCCCACGGGATAAATCTTATATCCACTGCGCACTGTCGGAGTGTAAGCCACACCCGTTATAACTGCCTTGCCCTGAGCAGGTTTCGTTAAACCCACGTACATTACCGCCGAGGCTTTTCTTTCGACATCTTTTTGAGCCGCGACAAAATTCCCTAAGGAATAAACGATGAAGGTTTCCCGACCATCTTTGGTTACATATTTATCCCAAGGTTGCAATACGTGAGGGTGCGAACCCACAACCACTGTCGCCCCGGCATCAAGCCAGTTGCGGGCTGCAGTGACCTGTCGTGAGTTGGGTGATTGCTTATATTCATCTCCCCAATGTGGATAGATGATCACGGCATCCACGTCAGAACGTTCCGAAAGTTCTTTCACCGCGGGAATAAATCCGGAGCTAAAGCAATTTAAAACCTGGGATTTATTATCGGGTCGTCCGTTGGTCATTTCAGTGCAACCGACAAAAGCGATATTGATTCCCTGTACAGTCACCAGGCGATAAAAAGGATCGTTGCGTTCCTGGGAGTGACGAACACCCACTGTATGCATTCCAACTTCCCGTGCTGCGTTTACCGATTTATCGATACCAATAGAACCCCGATCCAAAATATGATTATTCGCCATGGTCAAAAGATCCACGCCGCTTTTTTTCAGATCACTTAAAATACGGGGATGATAGTTGAATCTCATATTGGTTCCGGAATAAATCCGATCATCATAGATAAAACCGACATCACCCCAGTCGCGACCTTCCGTATCAATACCCATTGCCGTGGGACCTTCCAGATTTGCGACGGAGAAATTTGCTTTCGCGAAGAGCGGGTTAATACCACGCCAGATCTGCGAAAAATCTTTCGACTCCTGAGCCACATTTACATAGAGCAATTTATGAATAAGCACATCACCGACAAAAGATATCGAAGCAAAATGCTGAGAAGAACCGCAACGCCCACTGAATTCCAAATCAGTGCCCATTGCCAAGCTTACAGAAGGAAAAATCCCCAGCATCACTGCCAGGGATTTTTTAATCGATTTTTTCATTTAAAATTACTCTTCACCGGAGTTGCGGCGGTCGCGGGCCACTTGCCCTTTACGCGAGCGCGCACTGGAGTAACCCGCAATGCGTTTTCCCACCATTTGCGGAGCATTGTCGAAACGGTCATCCAATTGCATGCTTTGCTTGTTGTACATTTTTTGTTTTGTTCTGCGCAGAAAGCTTTCACGTGGTTCCTCGGCTCTCTTCAAATGCATCTTAGGTTGTTCAGTCAAACTTTTCTTGCCCCGCACTGCCTTAGCTTTGCGCTTCTCGATACGTTCTTTATTGAGCACACGGTCAAAACGCTCCAACACTTTTTCCATACTGCGCAAACGGAAATTCACTTCGCGGGATGCCACTTTATCGTCCATTTTAGCTCGGGCATTTTTGCGATGTCTTTTTACCAATTCCACTGTACGAGCCCGCGCTTTGCGAATTCTTTCGCGAGGAATGGTCTTAAGGTCCGAGGAGCTTTGTGTATAAAGTTTGAACTCTGCCTTCGTTAATCTTTTTTGCGCGGCTTTTTGTGCAGCCGTTTGTGTTGTTGCCATGTGCTCTCCTTGTGATTCGTTTTTAATGATAAGATCACGCTCCGGGACTCTCTATTGACAAGTGCTCCCTTTGTTGGAAAGCATGGAGGAGTCAGCGAAAGGATCCGTCATGAAAATCAAAAGAATCTGTGTCTATTGCGGCGCTAATCCAGGCAATCATCCCGAATACGCAAAGGTCGCACGAGAGCTGGGACATCTTTTGGCAGAGCACAAAATCGAACTGGTCTATGGCGGTGGAAAAGTGGGATTGATGGGCACGATTGCTGATGCCGTTCTAGAAAAAGGTGGCCAGGTCATCGGTATCATTCCACAAAAATTAGTCGAGCAAGAACACGCTCACGCCGGCCTTACCGATTTGCGTATCGTCAATGACATGCATGAACGTAAAGCCACCATGGCAGTCCTGTCTGATGCATTCATCGCTCTGCCGGGTGGTTTCGGTACATTGGAGGAGTTATTCGAAGTTTTAACTTGGTCGCAAATTGGCTATCATCAAAAACCCATTGCTCTGGTAAATGTCATGGATTTCTATGGACATCTGCAAAGCTTCGTAAAGCATGCAACTACTACAGGGCTTTTGCGCTCAGAGTATGCGCGCTTTTTCCAACTGACGTCATCCGCGAAGGAAGCACTCGAGACTGTTCTTCGCTGAGTAAAATTCCGAATCGCTCTCGAAACTTGAATCCAAAAATCGAGGCTGAGGGGTGTTCCCCGGATCATTTCAAAATTGCAATTGGACAATCTAAGAGCTTGTTTAGTAGTTAAAAAGGCGTAATGGAATTTGTATTAAGACCTGAAGCCTATATATCGAGCTACCAAAGAGACTTGGAAGAACTTTCCGAGCTTTTGGCGACTATTGGGTACTCCGTAAGGCCTTACACGGACTCTTCGCTGCCTCTTTTTCACAATCTTCTTCCCGAAACTCGTCAGCAAGTGGCAACAGCTTTACATGCTTATGTTGGAGCCCTGCGCGCCGAGCTTGCATCTGAGCACTCAAGCCCGGAAAGATTCGTTTTGCAGTTCCTTTTCCGTATCGGTCAGGCGCCCAGCTCTGAACTTTCCGGTATTTTACGCAACGAACGCTTTATTCAGATCTATAACCGCGACAATTTGCAGATTTTCCGCAGTCTTGCCTGCTATGAACGTTGTTCTTTCACTTTGGAGCAATTAACCAGCCGCACGTGGTTTGAGCTGTGGGAGCGAGATAACTTGTTCTATATGGCTTTCGTGGGAATGGCTCACAAAATGCGGGATGTGGTTCGTTTTAGCAGCTTTAATTTCGACTTCCCTTTCCACAAAGTGACTGAGATCGACTCTTCGGAGGGGTATTCTTTCCACTATAAGCTTAAAACGGTGTGTGGTTTGACCCGTCAGAACCAAATACAATCAGCCCTGCTTGTTGAAGACTGGAAATTCTAGAAATCCCTGTATATTTGCTAGGATAAGCCTTTTGACCTTGCGGTTTGGACAAGGACCCTGTAGCTATTTGTCCCTATGACTTCTCAAACATTCTCCGCTCTTCCCCTGATCGAACCTATCCAACGTGCTGTCGCTGAATCTGGCTACACGGTGCCGACTCCGATTCAACAGCAAGCTATTCCTCATTTGTTGGAAGGTCGCGACCTTTTGGGCTGCGCGCAAACAGGTACGGGTAAGACTGCCGCTTTCGCTCTTCCGATTTTGAATCACCTCGCAAGCCAGTGGCATCGTGCGGAATCCAAACAGGCCCGCGTTCTGGTGTTGGCTCCCACTCGTGAACTTGCTATCCAAATTCATGAAAGCTTTCAAACTTACGGTAAGCATTTAAAAATCCGCACCGCTGTGATCTTTGGTGGCGTGGGACAAACTCCTCAAGTAGCGGCTTTGAAAGCTGGCGTAGATGTTTTGATTGCGACTCCGGGACGCCTGCTTGATTTGATTCAGCAAAAACATCTGCAATTGGGTCGCCTGGAAATTTTCGTTTTAGATGAAGCCGACCGCATGCTGGACATGGGTTTCTTGCCTGATATCCGTAAAGTTTTGAACTATCTGCCAGCAAAACGTCAGAACTTGTTCTTCTCTGCGACGATGCCTAAAGAAATCCAAAAACTTGCGGATTCTTTGTTGGTAAATCCTGCGAAAGTTGAAGTGGCTCCGGTTTCTTCAACAGCCGAGATGATCGAACAATCTGTAATGTTCGTTGATAAGAGCAAAAAGAAAGATCTGCTACGTCATCTGCTACAAGATAAATCTTTTGATAAAGTGATTGTTTTCACTCGCACAAAACACGGTGCCAATCGTGTCGCCGAAGGTTTGACGAAAAATCACATCGCCTCGGAAGCCATCCACGGAAATAAATCTCAAAACGCCCGTCAAAGAGCTTTGGAAAACTTGCGTGAAGGCAAGATCCGCGTGTTAGTTGCGACAGATATCGCTGCACGCGGTATTGATATCGACGAAATTTCCCACGTTATTAACTATGAACTTCCGAATGAATCTGAAAGCTACGTTCACAGAATTGGCCGTACCGCTCGCGCTGGCAGCCAGGGTGTGGCTATCGCATTCTGTGATGCGGAAGAAAGAGCTTACTTGAAAGACATTGAACGTCTGATTGGTAAGTCTATCCCGGTGATCACAGAGCAACCGTATCATTCCGAAGAAGTTGCCGGCAGCAAAATCCTTTCTAAAGGCAAAGCCAAGGCGATGATCGAAGCGATGGAAAATTTGAAACCGACACGCAATGGTTTTAAAAAACGTCGCCGTTTGAATCCACGCAAAAAACCACCTACGTTTGAAGCTAAAGGCGGTAACGCAAGCGGAGCTCCCAAGCAAGGCGCTCCAAAACATGGCGGCAACAAGCCTGCTGGTGGCGGTCACAAACCTGGTGGTCACAAACCTCATGCACACAAAGGTGGCTCTCACCCTGCTAAAGGTGGAGGACATCACGGCGGAGGACATAAAAAATGAGTCTTCATGAAACTGAACAAGCCATTCCTAAAGCTGTTCTTGTCGGTCTTCAGATCGGTAGAACAACGGAACAGGAAGTCCAAGCTTCTTTAACGGAACTTTCGCGCCTGGTGAACACCCTGGGCTTTGAAGTGATCGGAAAATTGCACCAGCGTCGTACTTCTACAAAAAGTGCGAATGTTTTGGGCGATGGCAAGCTGATGGAGCTTGCAAAATGGACTGGCGGCACAGGTAAAGTTGCGCCAACGTTCATTAAGAAAAAACACAAAGCTGCATTGAAATTCGAAAAAGAAGACGATGCAGATGATATCTTTGATCTGCCCGAAGAAACTTTCGAAGAGGAACAAGGCCCTGAAGACTTCGTTGAACAAGAAAATCCCCAGGACCAAGCTCAATGGGTGATTTTTGACTGCGATCTTTCCCCGCTTCAATTACGCAATCTTGAAAGCGCCACAGGTGCTAAGGTCATGGACCGCACCGGTGTGATTATTGAAATTTTCAGCCGACATGCGCGCACACGTGCGGCACGCCTGCAAGTTGAAATTGCTCGCCTGACTTATGTGGCTCCTCGTGTTCGCGGCGTTTCTGCGGGCGACGACGATCGCATGGGTGGTGGCGGTAAAGGTGTCGGTGAATCCGCGATTGAACTGGATCGTCGTAAGATTCGCGATCGTATCAAAGAATTGAAACAAGAATTGGGCTCCATTGGTCAGGAACACCTGACTCGTCGTTCACAACGTTCTCAAGAAGCTTGCGTGGCGCTCGTGGGTTATACGAATGCCGGGAAATCCTCTTTGATGCGCGCAATGACTGGCAGTGAAGTTTATGTTGCCGATAAATTGTTTGCGACTTTGGATACCACAGTTCGGGTTGTTCAACCTGAAACTCGTCCTAAAATTTTACTCTCCGATACAGTTGGTTTTATTAAAAAGCTTCCGCATGATTTGGTGGCTTCGTTTAAATCCACATTGGATGAAGCATTAAATGCTTCGTTGCTTTTGTATATGGTCGATGCTGCAGATCCTTCTTTCCGTTCTCAATTGGAAGTGACGCGCACAACCTTAGCTGAGGTCGGTGCGGGTGAAATCCCAAGCTTGCTCATTCTTAATAAGCGCGATTGCTTAACAGAAGAACAGACGTCTAGTTTGGCAGCCGAATTTCCTGAAGCGATTTTCTTGTCTACTCGCAATGCTGAGGATGTGGAAAATTTGCGTTTGCGCCTGGTTAAGTTTTTTGAAAACAGCATGCGCGAAGACGAGATCTTTATTCCATATAAAGTTCAAGGGGTTATTGGCGATATTAGAGCACGTCTAAAGGTTCTGGGTGAATCTTATGATGAAAAAGGTGTTCGTCTAAAAGTCCGTGCAAATGCCGAAGACTTCGAGAAAATTGCGAAGAAGATTCGCGACGCACTGATCGACATCGAATAAGCTTTAGTTTCATTAGAAATTTTTAACTCCTATCCTTTTCGTAAAAACCTTAAAGTAGCATCGATGAAAACACTCTCGGTGCCACTTTCAGTTCTGCTTTCTTCTCTCAGTTTGTTCCAAACTTCTCCGGGACAGGCTCAAGAAGTTATTCCGTTCACTCCCAAAGACGAAAGAAAACTGCTTGGTCCTCGTTACGAGGGCCGCCTGGTGCCTCTGGCACCCCTTAATCAAAACTTTGAAGCGGGAGTTGAGGCAGAGCCTCTGGTCTTTATCCATGGCCGTCAGGGGTCCATTAAAAACTTCACCCAGTTGCTTTTGAATACGCCAAAATTCACGGACTATCAGCTTTACTATTTTGCTTACGATGACTTGCACCGATCCTTAAAAAGATCTGCTGGCGATTTGGCGCTGAGTCTTTTGAAATTAAAAGTCCCACGCATCACCATCATCGCTCACAGCATGGGAGGATTGATTGCACGAGAAACTTTGAACACTCTTTCCCGCGCAGGACACACTGAACACCTGCCCGAGATTCGCGTGATCAGCGTGGATTCCCCTTGGCAGGGTGGTTCTTCCATCAACTGCAAACACAAAGGCGCAAACCTGGATGAGATGGTGGAGTATTTTATGCCCGCCGCTTTGACGGATATGCGTTCTTGTTCTGACTTTTTCCAGAACCTTTATAACGTTTCCTGGCCGGAACAGTTCAGCATGGAGCTTTACTTTGCGGAGAATGGAACGCAAGCCCTGGATCACAGTGAGGCTCCGCTAAATCGTCTGCCTGAAAAGATCGCACGCCTTTTTAGCGAGAACACACCGATGAAGGGTTCTTTGTATGAAATGAATTTCTGGAATGCGCTTTCCACGTCATCGCAGTATCCAGGATTCGTAGAAGAGCTTTCCGCTTTACACGAACACCAAAAGGTCACTGCCGCTGATGTCTCTCGCCTTTTGGAAAAGCATTATCCCCGGTTCCCAGGGGACCATGCTTCTGTTTTAAAAATCCATCCGCAGGCGAAACTGGATTTACCAAAATATCTCCAAACTATTCTTTAATGAACTATCGGGCTTGGTGACACTGAGCCCGGCGTATTCTTGACTTTGTGAAAACGCGGATACAAGCCGAACAAAATCCAAGACACCAAACTAAAGATCGCGGCTAAAAAGTAGGCCGAGCCTGGAAAATGAACCGTTGCTTGTTCGCCGGTAAAGCGTGCAAACACGTCCGTATAAATCAATGGACCAATGATCGAAGTCAGGCTGGCGATGGATATCAAAGTACCCTGCAACTCCCCTTGCTCTTGTGGAGGAGTATCTTTCGAGATCAAAGACATCGATGCAGGTCCCGTGATACCATTTAAGCAAGTCAAAGCCAGCACCGCATACAGCATCCACCCGTGGGTTGCGAAAGCGTACCCAGCATAGGCCAAAACTCCAAAGAAGATTCCGATATTCAGAGCTTTCATCTCTCCCCACTTCGGAACAATCAGGCGGGTCAGATAACCTTGAACAAAGGCCACGGAAATACCCACGAACGAAAGAGACAGACCGACCTCGAACGTCGACCACTTAAATTTGTACTGCGTGTACAACGTCCAAATGCTTGGATGAGACTGACCTGCCAGGTACAACAAGAAATAAATCCAAACTAGAATTCTCATGCCCGGTTTAAAAAGAACACGGGTCAGGGAATTAAAGGGATTTAATTTGCTGAAAGAAATTTTGCGTCGATGAGCCTGGTCCAAGGATTCAGGCAAGATGAAATATCCAAAGGCAAAATTCAACAGATTGAAAACCGCTGCCGCGATGAACGGAGCCTGATGACCATAATGTCCAAGAATCCCGCCCAGACCCGGGCCCACGATAAAGCCCAACCCTAATGCCGCACCGATCATCCCAAAATTTGCAGAACGATTTGAGTCGTCAGAAATATCTGCCATGTACGAACTCGCGACCGTCATACTGGCCCCCGTAAGTCCTGATATAATCCGTCCTGCAAATAAAATTCCTAATGTTGGAGCAAATGCCATCAATAAATAGTCGAGCCCTGCCCCCAGAAGCGAGACCAATAGGACGGGTCTACGACCAAAGCGATCCGAAAGTGAGCCCAGTATAGGAGACGCCAGGAACTGCATGAGCGCATACACAGAGATAAAGTAACCATAGTAATGGTTTACGAACGAGGGATCATGTCCAAATCTGCGAATCACGTCTGGGAAAACTGGAATTAAAACTCCAATTCCCAATGCATCTAAAAAGATCGTGGCAAAAATAAAACGTACACTGGCTGATGTTGTCTTTTTCATAAACTTCTCACTCTAGTATTTGAGTAATTATTCTTTTATTACTTGGCTTTCACAAGTGCGAAATGCATGGTGCTTGTGATAGAATGATTCCATCGGAGGTTCCTATTTATCGCGGTGAACGCTTTAACAGTATCAGCCACTTGATTGGCGCCGTGATGGCTGTCGCAGGAACCTCTGTGCTCGTGACACTTGCAAGTGTTCAAGGAGATCTTTTGAAAATCGTCAGCACCAGTGTTTATGGTGGCATGTTGGTTTTGCTTTATACGATCTCGACTCTGTATCACTCCTTCCAGGGCCGAGCGAAAAAGATCCTGCAAAAACTGGATCACATGGCGATCTATTTATTGATTGCGGGAACTTACACACCTTTTACATTGATCACTTTGCATGGCCCTTGGGGTTGGTGGTTATTTGGCATCAATTGGTCATTGGCGGTCATCGGAATTATTTTGGAGCTGACCCTCGCACATCGCACGCGTATTCCTTCGATGATTATTTATGTCGTCATGGGATGGTTGATTGTTGTCGCGATGAAACCCCTCACTCAAAATTTAGATCCGCGCGGAATGGTTTTGTTAACGACTGGTGGCATTTTGTATACTGGTGGGATCGCTTTCTTTTTATTCGATGAAAAAGTGAAGCACTTCCATGGTATCTGGCATCTCTTTGTCATGGCGGGCAGCATCAGTCAGTATTTCTGCATTCTTTATTATCTGATTTAGTGTCTTTTTGACTCTGAAAATTCTGGCATCACATTTGAAATAGCTTCTCCTCGGGAGCCGAAATGTCTCGGCAAATAAAACCATTTCCGGAGGGGAAAGTGAAATCACTATTTGGATTCTTCTTTGTTACATTGATGGCGGCAACTTCTCTTGCAGGTCACTTTGACGATATGTTTGGACAAGAACGCGGTCGTGGTGGCCGTGGGGATTGGGGACGCCCGAATGTTACCTGTAGTGCCACTGATAAAGGTTGGGAAGAACATTGGGGTGGTCACTCGGACTGTCGTTCCTGCTTAAAAAAACATGGTAGCTGTACGGAAACATGTTCTGCAAACTATTATGCCACGAAAGCTGAAGGTATCGATTACCGCGGCTATAAAATGACAATTGAATCCCGCGGAGACACTCGTTACGAAGCGGAACGCGAAGCTTTAAGATCCTGCAACCGCCGCTATAGCGAATGCAAGATTGTTTCCAGCACCTCACAAAGTGAAACTGTCTCTCGTCGCGCTTGCCGCTAATCAGATCGAAGACCAGTCGTAATTGCAAAATCCTTGTGATATCCTGAACGGGACACAAGGATTTTGTTTTGCATAAAGAACTCTCTCAACTCTTCATTAATACCAATCCCCTGGATTTGTCGCAAAGTTTGAAAAACTATGCGTGCGTCTCGCTTATTCTGCGGGGTCCCGCCGACGATCTGCAGATTGGATATATCCAGCGTGCGATTCATCCTTTGGATCGCTGGTCAGGACAGATTGCTTTCCCGGGTGGCAAAAGAGAAGAATGGGACGCCTCTGCCCTGGCGACGGCTCTTCGTGAGACACAAGAGGAAGTGGGAATCGTTTTAACTCCTGAAGAAATGATTGGTCGCTTGGATGATGTTCAAGCTCGTAAAGCCGGCACTCTGCTGGAATTCTTTATTCGTCCCTTTGTGTTTTATACTGAGAGAGAATTTGAAGTGCGATTGGATCATAACGAGGTGGCTGATTTCTTCTGGGTGCCTTTAAAAGACCTGGTAAATCCCGAGCGTAGCATCTCTTATGAGCTCATGCGTGAACAATTGCGTATGGAATTGCCGGCGATTTCTTTGAACCGTGAAATTCCATTGTGGGGATTGTCTTATATGATCACACAAGATCTGCTGAATAGACTAAAAGCTCGCATCTCATTTTGAGAATCGTCGGAAAATTTCAAAATTCTGCAAAATTGCCCTCAACTCTCCAAAGGTCTAGCCGATGAGTATGGTATCAGCCCACTACGAGTGGGGAGCGAAAGGAGCCTTGAATGGCTAGAACGCATGTAGTACGTCACGAACACATCTTATCAACGGAGATTCGTGAATTGACTGCACACCAGGAGACCGGGCCACCCTAGCTAGCATCCTCCCAGCCTAGTAAAAATTGGGAAGATAAATTAAAAAACCAGAACGCGTTCGTTCTGGTTTTTGTTTTTTTTCAGAAGAGCTGATTTTTAGATACTGACGAACGACTAAAGAATCGAGAAAGTCGTCGCGAAATTCAAAGTCGTATTTTCACCCTGGATATCTTTAGGGAAGAAACTTACGTAAGGCGCAAAATACACATCGCGAGTCACTGCATAGCCCAAACCCAAACGAGAAGTCAGAGTTCTGTTCCACAAAACGGAATAGTCTTCCGTGCCGCGGGGATTGTTAAAGTTCAAAGCGACAGAGCTGTTCATGCTGAATTTATCAGTGAAGTTGTATTTAACCTGAGGATACAAGCCCAAAGAGTAACGGCCCGTTTTAAGTTCTTTTTTATTGGAGTAGTTTGGTCCACGGTCGAACAAGTAATAGTTCACTGAACCGTCAATACCAGCTGCAAAACCTGAAGCACCAAAATTGTAAATCACAGAAGCATCGTAACCAATACCTGCGTACTCCCCGATATCACGGTATGCCTGGTTCGTTACGTAAGTTGCACTGACACCGTTACGCATTTGCACGTCGCCCACACGAGCCGTGCGATCGTAGCCGATGTAAGGATTTTTAGTTTCATAACGACGAGTATCACTGTGGAAAGGAGTGAGCATGTTCACGCCCGTACCCAGAGACAATGCAGATTTAGAGTCAAAACGATAACGAGTTCCGATGGAACCACCGAAAGATGTGTCACACGCACACACGCCACCGTCTGGATTTGGTTGGTAGCGGCTGCCCGGGTCGCCCACTGGAGGACCGGAGAAGCTGAGGCTGAATTTCAATGAATACTTAGAAAGGGACCCTGAATCTGCTTTCATGCGCGCATCAGTGATGTCTTTGTCTTCTTCGAATTTTTTATTAAGGATTGTTCCTTGTTTCAAAACTGAAGTTTGACCTGCCGGTGCAGTTTCAGTTGTTGATGAAGTCGGAAGAGACAGTTTGGAAGTTTGTCCAAAGGCATTGATCGACAGTCCTAAAAGGGCCGAGGCCAAAAGTACTTTGCGCATGAAATCTCCTGTGATTTTGAAGCTTTTAGCGGTTCCAGGCGCAAAAAGATAGTTGGGTTTTTGTTAGGAGAATATTTATGGAAAAAGTACCTGCTTTTTAGCGGAGACTATTGCCCGGATTCGGGCACTTCTGTTCTCCTTATAGGACAAACAAAAGAGGCATCAATGAAAACCTCGCGACGAGGTTTCCTACAATTATCGGCCAGTTCGATTATAGGCTATTCTGCGCTCAATTCACCCCTTTTGGGAGGTGTCGCAGAGGCAGCCACCGGATTTTCCGGACAAATTCCAATCTGTCAGCACATGACGAACTCATACTCGACGCAGATCTCTGTGTTGACTGAGTACGGCAACCCTTACGGATACAAAGTATTCGACTCGCAAGGCCGCCCCGTGGCTTTCAAGCTTCAAGATCGGCAAATGCGAGCCGGTTATCATCAGGGAATTGACCGACTTGCTATCACAGGCTTGGAACCTCATCTAACCTATTATCTGCAAGTTGTGGATCCCCATCGCGGAACGGTGCTAGATGAGAGGATTTTTAAAAGTCTTAAACTCTCTGCGAAAAATAAAGCACGCTTTGCCTTGGTCAGCTGTGCATGTGACTTTTATAAAACTCATGCGCGCGTGATGTGGGATCATTTGTTTGCACAAAAACCGGATATGATTTTCTTAATTGGCGATGCCGTGTATGCGGATTTTCGCTGCCCCACCAGCGAGGCGGATATCTGGAGAAGATACTGCGAAACGCGCTTTCGCCTGCGCCATTTTCGCCAGCCCAATTTAATTCCGACACTGGCTGTGTGGGATGACCATGATTACGGTCGCGACAATGTTTGCAAATCATTTGGCTTAAAATCCGCCACTAAAAAAATATTTCACCTGTTTTTCGGAAGCCGGGACACAGATGGCTTTAAGAACACGATGGGAGTGGGCTCCCAACTGAATGCTTTTGGTCAGCGGTTTTATTTTATGGATGATCGATACTTCCGTGATGAAGCTCAATGTGGTGGATTGATGTGGGGCAAAGAACAACAAGAACAGTTTATCGAAAGTGTTTGTCAAAACTCCAAGCCCGCCTGGGTATTTAACGGCAGTCAGTTCTTTGGAAATTACTTTAGACAGGAATCGTTCCTCAAGGATTTCGGAAAAAACTTTACCGATGTTCTTACCAAACTTCGTAAATGCAAAGCGCCTGTGGTTTTTGGCTCCGGGGACGTGCATTTCAGCGAGATCATGAGTGTCGATCCCAAGTATCTGGGATATCGCACTTATGAATATACCTCGAGTGGAATTCACAGTCTGAATTTTCCGGTGAAATGGCTTTATAAAAATCCACGGCGCGAGGTTTTCACCTGGCACCATAATTTTTTAATTATAGAAAGCACTCCGGTTAAAGAAGGCATGCATATTAAAGCCAAGTCGATCAATGCACGGAACCGTATCGAATTTTCCCATGAAGTTACGGTGAAGCGGTCTTAACTTTGCGCAGTTGATAAAGCACGTCAGGAATCAGTTCGATCACGTCGGAGGCCATCATCGACAACGGATCTTTACGGCGCGCCACCCACAGATTTGCTGTGGCTCCATGTATATAGGCGGCCAAGAGGGCTGCCTCAGGAGCCTTCAGATTTTGGGCTCGTAAAGCGGTCATGATCCCCGCCAACACATCCCCGGTTCCAGATTTAGCCAAAGCCGAATTGCCTGTGGCGATGGTTGCGATTTCATTGGCTGTTGCCACAAGCGTTCGGTGACCTTTCAGCAAAACCACACAGCCTAATTTTCTTTGAGCTTCCCGCACGGCACTCACGCGGTCTTGATTTATTTCTTCGGAGGATTTTCCGATCAGTCGTGAAAGTTCCCCTGTGTGTGGAGTGACGATCCAGGATGGCGGCAACGGAAAAATCTTTTCCTGAGCACACACGGTCAGGGCGTCAGCATCCAAAATCACATGGGTTGCTTGAGCTTTGATAAGTTCACGAATCACTTTCGCAGTGAATGAATTCACTCCAAAACCAGGGCCCACCAAAATGGCTTGATGTTCTATGTCCTGCCAAGAATCCTTGGACAGATCTTTTAATAAAAAATCGGGATGATCCCAAGCAGACACTGCCACTTTGGGTTGAGCTAAAATGACGTAGCCACTCCCCGCTCGCAGGGCTGCCTTGGAGGCCAAAACACCCGCACCTGGGTATTCACGACTGCCCGCCAGGATCAGGCTTTTTCCCCGACTGCTTTTATTATCATTTTCCGATATTGCCGGTAAAAGATTCGCAGCTCCTGGTTTTCGTAAAATTCTGACGGAACTTGTGGAGATTTTCATTAAAACCAGTGTATAACCTCCCTACCATGATCGTAAAGACTGAAGCAGAATTAGAAGGACTTAAAAAGATTGGCAAGGTCGTTGCCAATTGTCTTCAATACATGTCCAGACAAGTTGAACCCGGAATGACCACGAAAGAGTTGGATGATTTGGGTGGCGCTTATCTGGCAAAGTATGGTGCTCGTTCAGGCCCGATTCTGGTTTATGATTTCCCAGGACACACTTGCATCAGTCTGAATCACGAAGCGGCCCACGGCGTGCCCTCCGACAAAAAAATCATCCGAGCTGGTGATTTAATCAATATCGACGTTTCCGCTGAATTGAATGGTTTTTTCGCTGATAATGGCGGCTCCTTCACGGTGCCCCCAGGTCGTCCCGAAGATTTACGTCTGTTGGAAGCCACAAAGAAAGCATTGGAAAATGCTATTGCGGGCGTTAAAGCGGGCATTAAATTAAATATCATCGGCCAGCGTGTGGAACAAATCGCTGATGAATATGGTTACACCATCATTGAAAACCTGGGCAGTCACGGTGTGGGGAAATCCCTTCACGAGGCTCCGGAATTTATCCCGGGTTACTTTGATAGCAAAGATGACCGCCGTCTTAAGGAAGGCCACGTGATCACAATTGAGCCGTTCCTTTCCACAGGCGCTCACTATGTTGATGAGGTTAAAGGTGACAAGTGGACCTTGGTGACGTCCTCCCCTGATCATCGCACGGCTCAGTTCGAGCACACGATGGTCGTTTTAAAGGATCGAGCGATGATCCTGACGATTCCTGACCCTGTTTAATCACAAGCTTTAACCCATTGTCTTGCGGACATTGTCTTTACACCTTTAGCCTGAGTTTTCTGACCAGGAGGGGAATGATGAAACGCGGGATATTGTTTGCTGTACTGATCACCTTTCAAGTTTTATGGATTGGGACGCTGACCATGGCAGATGCTGCGGGCCCCATTCGGGTCAACCTTCCTAATGCCGTTCTCATCTCTTCGGTATTGCTCTTTGCCTGGGTGGGATATCAAGCCTACAGCTGGACAAGAGGAGCTCTTCAGGAAAAATCGGATAGCACACCGCCAAAACGCTATAAACTTTAAATAAAAGGTGAAAGCCTGTGTGGCGAAATAACAGCCACGGGAGGCTTCATGAAATTGTTTATCGCTCTTCTTGCAACATTGGTGGCGTTCTCTGCAAATGCAGCAGATCGCAAATTGGGTAACGTGATCTTGGTTGAGCGCGAAATCCCAACTCCTTACGATCTTTGCGTTAAAAACATGATCGACAAAACAGACAAGCAACAGCCTCTGTTCTATTGCGTGATCAAGTACACGAAAGCGGCTGTTGAAATGCCTCTTGGTAAAAACGCACCGATCAACTACAAAGACGACACTTGCTTGGTTCGCGCTGAAGTGGGTAACGGCAATATGTTGATTGGCTTTGGTACAAACAAAGAAGCCGTGGATTTCGAAACTGCACGCGCTTGTTTGCTAAAAGGTCTTGCAGCTCACGGTCGCTTGACTGTGAACGTTATGACTGTTGAATAGTTTTTTAGTTTTTAAAATCAGAGAATAAAAAAGGGAAGCTTTCGCTTCCCTTTTTCTTTAGTTGCCGATCGTTTCGTCGAGCAAGAAGTTATCTGCTGACATTGGTTTCCAGCCATCATCCAGGGCACTTTGATACTTAGACCCTGTGTAATCACCGCTCGTATTATCAATTGAACCATAGAAGTTTGAATCAACTGATCCGCACGGTGCTGAAACAGCCGGAGATGCGCTTGAAACCTTACGGTACATCAAGGTCACCGCAATGTGATAGCGAGGGCCTTGGAAGTACTCAAGCTTCGCAGGCATTCTGGATTTGGAATCCATATAGACCGCTGACGTTGAACACTTCATCGTCGCACTGTGAGCGTTATCATTATCAATGACCGTGGCAAAAGTTCCACCTGCAGCCGGAGCCACATACAATTTAGAACCGTCATCCGAAATCAACGCGAACTGATAGTAACCCGCTGAATCCGATGCACCCAGCTTCAGGATAGTGCCCAGACGCAAGGCAAACCATTCAACCAGGTTCGCTCCGCCGTCTGCGGCTTTCTTTTTCACCAGCTCACCGTCAGTTGTTGGGAAGCCATTCGAGAATGTGCGAACTGGAACGAAGATTTTAGACATATAAAGGATCACACCTGCATCAACACCTTCGCTGAAGTATTTAGCCAGTGAAGTCCAACCCGAAGTCGTGCCTGGGAAATAAAAGATATTTCCTTTCCAACCTTGTCGGCAAGCGATGCCACTCGCTGAGAACGGATCACATACGATTTTCTTAGCTGTGAAATTCACGACTTTCGAAGATGAGTTTCCTGCTTTATCTTTCGCAGTCACCGTCATCACGTGATCACCCGTTACCAGGTTGCTGAACGTGATCTTAGTTAAAGACTGACAGCTTGCTACGGATTCAGAGGTCGCACCGAAAGTACGAAGACAGCTTGCAGAATCAATTCCCGAGATCGAATCCACGATCGAGAATGGAGAGAACACGGCTGTTTTTTGGTCTTCAGACATCGTCGGTGCGCTGATAGTAATAACAGGAGCCGAGATATCGACCATGAATTTATAAACAGGAGCGACCTTGATAGCGCCTGCTGCAGTATAAGCCGCAACACGAGCATAATAAGTTTCGCCGTCTTTTAAAGTACAAGAGTTAAGAGCCACAGAGGTCGCAGAAACTTGAACCTCCGGACATACCACCATAGATGCGGCGGCATCAGCAACGATGGATACACGGTAATAAGAAGCACCCGAAGAAGCCGTCCAATGAACTGTCGGCTGCGGGATGCTGCCTAGATAAGTATCTTTAATCGTGTCGTTACCACCCGTGATACCGATGATCGAGAAATCATTGGTTGCACTGCCCTGACTTTTCCAAGTGTAACTTAAAGGAACGGAGAGGTTACCCACTTTATCCACGGCTTGAACCGAGAATACGTGCGTGCCTTCCAGAAGATTTGAATAAATGGCTGGTGATGCACAAGTCACGAAGCTGCCGCCATCAATTGAACATTGAGTTTGCGCCAGGCCCGCACCGCTGTCTGAAGCCGTAAAGTTAAACACCGCTTGGCTGGATGCGGAGACGGCATCAGGTTTATTGGTAATTGCAACAACGGGCGGCGTTGTGTCTAGCAACCAACCATATTCCACTGTTGCTGAGCGATTACCAGCACGGTCGATCGCACGAACTTGAAAGCGGTTTTGGCCTTCTGTTGTTTTGCTATAAGTTTTGATGTCACTGCAGCTGGTGAAGTCTTTTTCACCCACAAGCAAACATTCAAAGCGATCTAAACCACTCAGGTCATCATTGATACGCATGCCGAAAGTCACCGCTGAAGAGTTCACCATGGAAGCTGGCTTTTGAGTCAACACAACAACGGGGGCAAGGTCGTCATGCACGATAGAAGCCGACACACAGTCTGAATAGAATTCAGTCAGCTTGGTCGACTTCTTAAATTTGGCGTAAACATTATTTAAAGCATTCTGGCTTTGCAGAGCCCAGATTTTAGATGTCTTCATCGGCTCCCAAGAACCACCCGAAGTACATGAGGAATCGTTTGTCAGATATAGATCGGTGGCATTCTGAGAGGCGATAGTCACCGTCACAGCACTGTCCGTGGTAAATTGAGCGCCACCATTTAATAGAATGGAATTTGCGCCCATCCCCGTAGTTTGGCTGGCCATCTCTTCTTGAGACAATCCGAAATTAACATTTTCAGCACAATTCTGGTAGCCCACGCTAAGAACGGCAAATAGAGCCGTGGTCGACAAGAGTCGTTTGGTTCGGTTGTTCATCAATCCCCCCGGAAAGTGTTTCCTTTAATCGGATTTTTACCGGGGTTTCTTGATTTTATTGGCGAATTAGTGACCTCGAAAAGTTCCATGTGGTTACATGAGATCACTATTGAGACACATTCATTTGTGAACTCGCGCAAGATCGATTAGTGGGCGTCCACAACTTTGACGGTCTTGTTTTTGAATTTCAAAAGGTATAAAGGAATGAACGCAAGCACCACCACCATCATCATGATAAACATGATTTCCTGGAACGTTAGCATGAACACTTGTGATTGCACTCGTCCATAAAGCGAACGAATCGCAAGTTCTGCTTGGGTCGCCATCCCCATTGAATGACTCATGTGTGTTCCTGACTTAGCGGCATTGTAAGCAGACCAAGTATTATAATCCAGCAGTGACACATGCGGAGCCATATCAGCATAATGCTGTTTTCCCACTTTCGTCATCATCGTACCGATAAAGGCAATACCCATACTGCCGCCGATTTGACGGAAGAGATTGAGGATACCTGAAACTTCACCCATCGTGATCCCGTTAAATTGGGATAAGATCGAAGAGTTGATCGGTACGAACAAGAACGCCATCGCAAGACCACGAACATAAAGTCCCATCAACACATCACCTTTAGATGAAAGCGGCGATAGTTTGGTGAACATAAAGATCGAAGTCATCACTCCCAGGAATCCAACGGCGATCAGATACTTCGGATTAATTCCTTTGCCCAGCATTTTACCGATGAATGGCATCATTAAGGCTGTAAGGATCGAACCCGGTATAAATAGCATCCCCGTCTGAGTGGCATCGTAATGGAAAGTCTGACCCACAAACACCGGCAGGATAAAGACCAATCCATAGAGGAAGAATCCTAAAATCCCCTGCAAGGCGGCACCATTTGCGACGATACCATTTAAGAACAGTCGAACATTCATGATTGGGGACTTCACTCGAGTTTCCCACCATACGAACATTGGCAAAGTCACCGCTGTCATGATTCCGCAAAAAATAATGAGCTTAGAATCAAACCAGTCGTTTGATTCTCCCCGCTCAAGCATGTACTGCAGACTGCCAATTCCCAGAACAAGCAGCACCAAACCCCAAACGTCGAAAGGTTTTTTCCCTTCATTGCCAGTAGCAAACGGTGGATTTTCAATGGCCATCAAACCGATGGCGATTGCAATCAAGCCCAGTGGCAGATTCACGTTAAAGATGGATCTCCAACCAAAGGTGTCCGTCAGCCAGCCGCCCAATGTTGGACCCAACGTGGGTCCGATCATCACCGACATACCAAAGATCGCGCCGGCGGTTCCGGCTTTTTCTTTCGGGAATTGTTCGTAAATCAAGGTTTGCGAAGTAGGCAGCAATGCTCCCCCCGCCAAACCTTGCAAGATACGGAAGAAAATCAATGTGTATAAATTGGGAGCAAATCCACAGGCCACAGATGTCGCCGTGAAAAGTCCAATACAGCTTAAGAAATACTTACGACGGCCCACGCGATTTCCCAGCCAGGCAGACACAGGTAGGATAATCGCATTTGCGATCGCATAACCCGTGATAACCATACTGATATCTTCTAAGGTGGCACCCAAATTCCCCATCATGGTCGGTAAAGCGACATTGACGATGGAGCTATCGATGATCTCAAGCAGCGAGGCCATCACCGCAACGACGATGACCAGTCTTGATTTGGTATTCATACAAACCTCTCAGGTCTGCCGCCGAATTTTCGGAGCAGGCCCCTTTCGGTATTAACGAACCTTTACGGATACGTTGGCAGATAATCCTGCTTGAAGCTTTTCGATGTCTTTTGCTGTCAGATCGTTCAATTTGATCTTAACCGGCACGCGCTGAACAACTTTGGTAAAGTTACCAGTCGCATTGTCTGGTGGAAGCAACGAGAAAACCGCACCTGTGCTTGGGCTTAAGCTCTCCACTTCACCGTGGAATTCCTGACCTGGTAAAGCGTCGACTTCAACTTTTACGAATTTGCCTTTTTCAATGTGCGTGATTTCAGTTTCTTTAAAGTTCGCGATCACCCAGCGTGAGCTGCTTTCCACGAAACCGAACAAGGGTTGTCCTGGAGGAATCACCATGCCGGGCTCAACGGATTTGCGCGCAATGCGACCATCTGTGGGAGCTTTGATTTCTGTATAGCTCGCGTTTAACTGCGCGGTAGATACTTGCGCTTGGATCGCTTGAACTTTCTTGCTTAATTCGCGGAATACAGCTTCAGCATTATCATACTGCGCACGGGACACCACGTTTTGACGAAGAAGATCGGCCATACGTTTATAGTTTGCTTCGGCATCGTGAAGTTTTGCCTTCACACCATCAAGATCTGCTTCTGCCTGCTTCACATTGTTTTTATAATCTTGTGAATCAATGCGAGCCAGAACCTGGCCTTCTTTCACCGGATCATTTTCCTGAACCAAAACTTCCACGACGATGCCAGGAACTTTCGAAGAGAGCATCAAGGTGTGAGCCTGAATCTGTGCATTGTCGGTAGAAACGTGGGACCACTCATAGTAACCAAAGATCGCACCCGCAACCACCAACGCAGCTCCGGCACCGATCATAATGTGTTTCTTGTTATTTTTAATGTTCGTCATAAAATTACAGTTCCTTCCCGAGGGACAGTTCTAAACTAATCATTGCTTCTGCTGCACTCACCTGTGCATTCACGAGACCCGCGCGCGCTCTGAACAAATCCAGCTCCGCATCCAAAACTTCTGAACTCGTGCGAGTTCCTGCTTTGAAGGACTCTGTTGCCAGACGAACGCTTTCTTGTGCTTTTTGTACGTCGACGGTTTTGGCTTTATACAATGCTGCCGAGTACAGATAGCGACGTTTCCAGAAATCAAAATCATAGGTGTCTTTCAGTTTGGCCTGCCGAACACTCTCGCGGGCCTGCACCTGACGAGCATCAGCTTGAGCTGCCTGCGCAGAAGAAGCAAAGCCATCGAACACATTCCACGTCATGTTCACGCCGACTGAATAGGCGTTATTGAAATCCTGATCCGTTAAACCTTTACTGATATTGTTATAATAGTCTGCTTGACCGAAGACCGAGAATTTTGGCACCCAGTGTTTGTAAGCGGCAAGCCACGCTTTATGAGCTGCAATCTCCCGATCCGTCATCGCTTGATAATCCAGACGGTCAATTTTTGCGGGCTTATTCAAGCTTGCAACTTTCTGCGCATCAGGCACAGGCAACAAGCCTGTCAGCGATTGGCCCCTGTCATCGACTCCCAGGCTCATCAAAAGATTCTGACGAGCCAGGATCGTGTTATCTTCAGAGTTCAATTTTTCGGATTGCGCTTCATTCAACTGAACTTCAACACGTAAAACGTCAAAGTTTGTACCAGCGCCACTTTTACGAAAAGCTTTTGCACGGTCTAAGTGATCTTCCAATGTTTTTACGTTTTGGTTTGCCACTTTTTCTAACTCAACCGCGGCAAGGGCTTTATAGAATTTCGCTTTTGTTTCTTCGGTGATTTGAAACTTTGCCCAGTCGGCTTCTTTTTCTGCAGCCGTGGCTCCATAACTCATAGAGCTGTACCTGTCATAGTTCGCGAGCCCATCAAACACCAACCACTCAGCGCGTGCAGACCAGATGGTATAAGGTTGAATCAATTCGATCGATGTCGGTCCACCACCGAAATCGATTTGCTCCACCATAAATTTGTTGTCGAGCAAATGAGTTCCACCCACTGTGACTCGAGGAAGAAATTGAGAGTATGCTTCAACTTTTTTCCAACTTGCCTCATCTTTAGCCGCTTCCGCGCGTTTTACTTGCGGAGAGTTGCCGGAGGCGAGATTCAACGAATCTGCGAGTGAAAGAGTTTCAGCAAGCGCTGCGGTGGGAGCGAATAAGAGAGCTGTGAGAGCGGCTGCCATTTTAATCTTTGTCATGTATCACCATTTTTCTTGATTTTTATTAGGCACCTAATTATATTAGTTAGGTAACTAACAATTGTCAATGGGCACCCAAAGGATGTCTCATTGAATATGAAAATTGCTCGATTGGAGGCCTGCATGGCTAAGCTTTTCATCCAAACCATTCCGTCTCAAGAAGAACTGCAACAGAATGCCAAAGAGTTGTGCCCATCTGCGGATATTGCTTCACTTTACTCTCACTTGCTTTTCAGAAAAGTCGCGACGGATCTTGAATCTAAATATGATAACTTCTTTGCGCGCTGGAACTTATCCCCAGGACGCTACACCTTATTAGTTATTCTTCGCAAAGCGCCTGCGGGTTTGATGCCTTCAGAGATTGCTCAGAAAGTGGGAGTCACTCAAGCAACGATTTCTGGTCTGATCAATAGTCTTGAGAAAGCACAGTTAGTGCAGCGAATGACTCACGAAAAAGACGGTCGCTCTTTTGTGATCAAATTGACTGCTAAAGGCGAAAGCGTTTTAAAAGAAATCGCACCCGAGTGGTATGGCGGCATCGGAGCTTTCTTTGGCCAGTTCAATGACGAAGAAAAGAAAGTATTGAACAGCCTGCTCACTCGAATGACTCAAAACCTCGGACTGCTCAATATGAAATAATAGGTACGGACACACTTTCTCCAATAAAAAACCCACGTTTTTGGCGTGGGTTTTTTTATTGGAGAAAGTGTGTCCGTACCTTTAGTATTCACCGTTTAGGGTGCAGCTCATTAGCTCGTTCAAGTTCGAGCCCGTTGAGTTTTGCAATGGACCGAAGTGGTTGTACGATTTGCCGGCTGCAAAGTGCGGGCTTACGCAACGGTCTGTTGGAAGTTTTAAGCTGCCATTCGATTGCAAGTTCGACGGATGAGTGTTGCCTGATTTGGATGTATTAACTTGCACGGCAAACATACCCGTCAATTTCGCAGCTCCGCAGAAAGCGTTAAAGCTTTGCATGGCACTTCCCAACACACGGATCATTTCTGCTTGAGAAGCTGAAGTGCTGATGGTGTTTTTCGGATAAAGCTTATTCCACTCGCGGATACATGCTTGCACGTTACCGCTTGCTGTCGGCGTAAATTGGAAAAGACCGATGTTAAGTCTTGAAGCCGCATCTTGAGCCGGGTCTTCATAGAAAAGAACTCCCGCTGGACGACGGTAACCTGATGGCGCATATTTAGTCGCAACTTTACCAGACGTTGAAGTATCCGCTGTCGTCAAAGATTCAGTATACGACATACACATCATCAGCTTCGTCCAAAGTTTGGTAGCTTTCACGAAAGATGTGCGATCCCCGTTCAAAGCTCCCCTGCGGTACTCGTTCATCTTATTAGTGAAGGTATTCACCTTATTAATAACTGTTGAAGACGGTACTTTTCCGCTGTTCAATGTTTTCGTTAACGAAGACGAAGAAACCGTACATAAAGGGTGAGAGATCAAGCTCGTTTCAAGGTAAGAGCTTTCAGTGCTGCTCATACCATACGAAGAACCCACATAACCCAAACCCGCTTTCGATGGACTCATTTTAAGTTCGATCGCATAGGCGATTCGATCTGCAAAACGGTAACGAGTATCCAGGTTCATATCCGCATTGTCTGTTTTGTAAGCCATGGTTTGATCACGCTCTGGAATCAACTCGCGGTATGTTTGATAGATACTATCCACCAATTTACCCACCGGACCCGCGACTTCGGTATAGACGTCAAAGTCTGCTGGAACAATCGAACCCGTCGTTGCCGGAGGTTCAGGCGTCGTCGGAGTAGAAGGCGCTGGACTAGGAGAAGTGGATGGAGAATCGTTCGATCCCGAGTCCACCGGCTTTTTCGCCATCGCAAACGCTGTGTTGCTCATAGTTAGGGTGATCAAAGCTGCCAACAAGATTTTAGTCGTATTTGTGTTTGTCATGCCTCCTAGATCGGATCTAGGTCTTAGGACTTAAGGTCTCCCCGACGAGACTGGACCTTACCTAGACCTCTCCTGGACCAATGTTGAGGTCGGCCTCAAGCTCGCCTTTCAAAATCCGATAATAGATAAGTAACCAAAAAAGGGAGTATCAGAATGAGTCAATACGATGTACCCGGTCTTTACAATTTCCTAGCTCACACACCAGAGGCGGGACTCAGAAAAATGTTCGTGGATGGCAAAGCCTTCACAGAAACTCACTTCAACCTAATGATGAAAATCGTTCGTGCGGGCGACGAAGCTAAATTCGTTGAGCACTTTGAAAAGCAGGATTTCCCTAAAATCAAAATGGGCCCTGCAGATGTGAAAATTAAAGAAAAATTCTGGTCTGAAGCGATGACTGTTTGGAACAGTCGTGGACTTCTTACTCCAGCTGTGGCAACTAAGGCGGCATGATCGCTTATCTTGCGCCGACAAAATTCCTGCCCGAACTGCAGGCTGAGCTTAAAAATATCACCGCAGTTCATGGCAACCTGGTTCTAACTGATGGGCCCATCCAGACTTCTGTGTGGGCCCAAAACATTTGGACCAACGCTGAAATCATTCCGTTTGAATCTATCTCTCAAGCTGTTAAGGCTTTAAAAAGCCGTGGCTTGTTGTGGGCTCTTTATTCCTTTGATAATCACAGACGCGCTCAACTGATTCAGGATCAGTTGCCGAAACTTCGTCCCCGCGTTTTGAACTTCCTGGATCCATTGCCCAAGGATCCGTTGGGCGCCTGGACCCTGATTGATAAAAACACTCTGCTGGTTTCAAGCGAAACAAACTCCCTTTTCCCATTAGGTGAGGTGGCTTTCAATGAAGACAAAGAAACTCCACCGTCTCGGGCTTATCTGAAATTGTGGGAGCTCTTTACGGTTTATGGAGTTCGCCCCTCCAAGGGACAAAGAGTTGTCGACTTTGGAAGTTGTCCGGGTGGTTGGACATGGGTTCTCCAACAAATGGGCTGCGATGTGATCAGCATCGATCGTGCGCCCTTGGATGAAAAAATCGCACGTTTGCCACGAATTGAATTTAAAAAAACCAACGCCTTCACGGTGAAACCCTCTGATATTGGGGCCATCGATTGGTTCTTTTCAGACATCATCTGCTACCCTGCTAAATTGTTGGAACTAGTTTTAGAGTGGCAGCGTTCAGGACTTTGCCAAAACTTCGTTTGCACTATAAAATTTCAGGGTGGAACCGACTTTGAAACTCTTAAAAAGTTTCAAGAGTTGGAAAATGCACATGTCGTGCATCTTCACCACAATAAGCACGAGGTTACCGTTTGGATCAGGAAATCTTCAAAAAACTAAGTCGCGAAGATGAGCAGATAAAACTCCTCATCGATTTGGCCGCCGCTCAGGGTGAAGTTCTTTGTAAGGGTCAAACGGAAAATCTGGTTAAAGTTAAAGCCGTTCAATGGCATTCCAAATCCAAACATCTGGAATGTCTGCTTGAATCCGCTGAAAATTTGAAAAATGGCGAAGAGTTTCTGGGCTATTTCTTTTTAGGTGGCGAGAAATACTATTTCGAGGGCACAGCCACTGTGTACGGAAATCGCTGTCAGTTTCCTCTGCCGAAAGAAATGTTTCACCTGCAGCGCCGCCAAAATTATCGCGTACGAATTCCCACGGGTTATCAAGCATTCTTTGATATTACTCACATCAATAACACGGCCGTGAAAATTCACGCGAAACTGGGAGATTTGAGCGCTCAGGGATGTCGTTTGCTTGAAAAAGAATCGGTTGCGCTTTTCAAAACTGACGACACTCTTAAAGGCAAACTGCTGATCGCTAAGAATTCACCGATTGAACTGACTGCAAAAGTCCGTCACGTAAAAACGGAGAGTGGAAATCAAACGGTGGGAATTGAATTTCAGGGACTCACCCCGATTCAGGAAAACAACCTCTTTGCCTTAACCATGGAAATTCACAAAGAGGTCTTTAAACGCCAGTAGAACTATTCTTCAATTCCCAACGGTGTCGCAGGCTTTGATTTGATGGTTTCGTATTCTTTCTCGAGATCTTTTTCGAAGTTTTTCTTTTTCTCTTTGGCCTGTTTCTTTAATTCTTCCTGGGATTTTTTATTTTCCTGATAGCGCTGAGTATAGTCGCGGTGCAACTGATTGAACTCATCGTTTTTGGCACGAACGTAATCGTCAAAGTCTTTTCTCTTGGTTTTAACCTCTTCCTCAAAGGCATCCCGTTTTTCTTTCTGAGCGGAGTAGAAGTCTTTTCTTTCCCCATCTAATTTTGCATAAAACTCGGTGCGCTCCGCCGAGGAGACTTTGGTTTTAGCAAACTTCTCGCGGCGCTCTTGTTGAGATTTGGTGAAAGCTTCACGCTCCTCTCTTTGAGCTTTGGTGAAACTCTCACGGGTTTTATTCATGTCCTTGCTAAAGGCATCACGCTTTTTACTTAATATAGTGGAAAACTGACCGCGCACTTCCGAAGGAGATTTAGAAAAATCCACCATCATTTGGGCCATGAACGCTTTCTCGTCGTTTTCGGCGCGCTTTTCTGCAGGGACGTTTTCCCGCAACTTTTCCATCGCCGTACGGTCCGCTTTCAGCGAGTACTTGTCATCAACCAACGGTGCTGATTTATTTTCTGCACTGGCAGGACCAGCGATGTGCAGAAGTGTTCCGACCAAGACCAACGTCTTTATAAAACCGGACAGCCCAAGCTTCTGCATGCATGTTACTCTCATAAAAGTCCCCCTCAGTGCGTTTTGTCTTTTTTTGAGAATAATTGGACTCGAAAGAAAACTCAACCCACCGATAAGGTGACTATGCTATACGGTAGAAGAGTTATTGAACCTCAGCGAGTGCCCCACGGGAACGGACGAAAAAGGTTCATCCTTAATAAAGCTTTCCAATACAAGTACTCGTGGTACATGATCACGGCCTTTGCTGGCGGCGCTCTTTTATTTTTTATCCCGGCTTATTATTTTATCTCCCAGAACTATGAACTTTTTAAAACGTTGGCTTATGATACTCAACCACGTCTAGTCGAGCATTTGGAACGCGAGATGGTTTGGTTGCGGGTGTTTTTAGGCGCCAGTATCGTTGCCATCACCGCAGTGACTTTATTTTTAAGTATTCGTATGACGAAAAATCTGTTGGCTCCGCTGATTCGCATGGAAAAACACATGCATCAGTTGATGTTGGGTCAATGGCATATCGAAGACTATGTTATTCCCGAAGAAGATGATTTCCGTGATCTTTCAATGACCTACGACTATTTCTATCGCGCTTTGAAAGCCAATACAGAAACGGAACTGAAACTTTTGGAGAAGCTTTCGATAGATCCGCAAAATCGTGAAGCCTATGCAGCGTGGAAACACTTGCTTGCAGAAAAACGCGCACGTCTGGGTTTCAAAGAAGAATTCCTTTCGAACGAAGTTCCAACTTCACTTGTAGAGCTGAATTCGCGTCGAAAAGTCTCTTAATCTAAATTAAAATTTCCATTCAGAATTTTCTAGGCCAGCACGTTGCTGGCTTTTTTCTATTTATGAGACAGTTTTTCTGACTCCACCCTACCAATGTCTAAATTCATGAAAAACATGCAATGAATCGCATTTATAACTCCAATTTCCTTCATGGTTTCTCGTGGGTCGCCGAGGAGTACTTTAACAAATCTTTTACAACGGATGAAATTGGGACGTACCGGAATGAAAAGAATCGAACGCATGTTAATAGCGATAATCTTCCTGATGAGCAGTGTCACCACAGCTCAAGAGGGAACGTCTTATCGCCAGTACATCGTTCAGCCCGGAGACACCCTTTCTAACATCGCAGACCGAGTTCGTGGTGGCCATACTTACGGCAAGAACGAAAACCTGGCTCGACTGTTGGCGCTAAATCCTGCACTCAAAAATTATCATTCGATTTTTGTCGGCCAAGTGATCTTGGTTCCGATTCGTGATTTGCGAAGTGTTGCGAGTGATGAAGCGATTACTGCGACAGCAGTTGCAAGAGTTGAAAATGTTGTAGCTCCGGTTGCGAAAGTCGAGAAAGTTGAAGCTAATGCTACGAAGGTAGAAAAAGTCACTTCCCTAAGGACGACAGTTGTATCGCCAGAGGTTCAGCCCTCTGCGGCAGCCGCTGCTCCGGCTCTCGAACAAGCTCCAGTGAATTCCCCAGCAACCGTGAACTCCCCGGCACCAGTGCCTGCGAAGTCGTCGGCGAGTTCAACTCCTGCGATGAACAGCACCAACGATGACGATGAAGAAGTTAATCATCGCTTTGAAATCAAAGCGGGCTATCAGATTTCCACTCTTTCTGCTGAAGATAATGTGACTCACTCGAAAGCCGATTTAAACACGGATCACGATTTGACGGCTTCCATTGGCTGGTCACAACAGTGGATGGACAAATTTAAAACGTTGTTCTCGTTCTCTTTGCGCAATCTTGAGTTTCAACCTTCTACCAACGCTTCTAAAAAAATCGTCAACGATTCAAAAACTTTGTACGGCTTGAACTTTGGTGGACATTATCTGCTAACTGATAGACTGGCCGTAGGCTTGAACGTCGGATACGCTCAGGAACTTTATCTGCACGGGCTTACGACCACATCTGTTTCTATTGATACCGCAAACGTTTCTTCCCTTAATGCCTTATTGGATTATCAAATCTTTAAAAAGAAATCTACATCAGTGGGATTTGTTGTTTCAGGTGGCTATTTGGGTGGAACCTCCACGGATACTTACACGATCGATGGCGGCAGTCTTTATAAAGGTCTTTTGTACATCCGCAGAGATAAAAACGGACGTCTTCTTTCTTTTGAACTGGGTGCTCAACAAAGAAATCAAAATACATCCGTTTCGGATCTTTCTGAAACTAACGTTTTTGGAAACGTGATTTATGGATTTGATCTATTCAGCGAGGAGAAGAAGTAATGGTGAAGTTACTCCTGAGCCTTATCGCTGTGTTCACTTTCACTGCTTGTAGCAAAAAAGGCTCAAGCATTGAAAGCGGATTTCTTGCTGGAGTTTCGATTTCGGCGGGCGCAAGCACCATCACTCTTTCGTCGTCTTCCATTCTTTCTGGTAATTCAACGACGGTGACTCTGACAACCAGAGATTCTGAAGGGAACATCTTTCACGTTCCTGGCAGCAATCCCAATGTTCAGTTCAGCACTTCTGGTGGTACAAGTACCGGGATCTTCAGCGCAGTCACAAATAATAATGATGGAACCTACGTTTCAACATTCAGCGGATCTTTGTCAGGTTCAGAAACGACTATCATCGCTTCTGTTGATGGTGTCGAGCTTGATACAAAAACAGCGAAAGTGACGGTACTGCCAGCTAACTACTCCCTTTCGAACTCTTATGTTACTTTGTCTGCAGCGACCGTCGCCTCACGCTCTACGATCACAGCGACCTTTCATGCGATGGATGCTTCCAATAATCCCATCACGAATGGCGGCATGAACGTTGTTTTCGGGATTGATAGCGGTACAAGCACCGGGACCTTTGCGGCAACGACGGATAATGGGGACGGAACTTACACCTCTGTCTTTACCGGTAAACTTGTTGGTACGGCAGCAGCGATCAAAGCTTCTGTAGCAGGTCTTGCGATCACGAGCACGCTTCCCACAGTGACTGTAACTCCAGGCGCGGCCGCAGCAATTGCCGTGACCGCGGGAAATTCCCAGTCAGCTGTTGTGAATAACGCATTGGGCACTTCATTAAAGGTAAAAGTGACGGATGCAGAAGGAAACGCGGTTCCCTCTGTTCAAATCGATTGGACGACGACTGGCAACTCTTCTTTGGGTGCAGCAACAGACAACACGGACTCCAGTGGTATCAGTACAAACACTTTGACGGTAGGCACTGTCACGGGTGGATATACTGTCACTGCAAAAATTCACAGTACAACGATAACTACGACTTTCAGTGCAACAGCAACTCCAGGTGCTATCAATAATTTCCTTTTGTCTGGAGTTCCGGCGAATGCGACTGCAGGAACTGCATTCAATACGACAGTGACTGCGCGTGATTCTTATAACAACGTTAAAACGGATTACACGGGAACTGTTCAGTTTACTTCATCTGATTCGAACTCCCCGACTTTGCCGGCTAACTACACGTTCGTCAGTGGCGATGCGGGTGTTAAGCAGTTCTCTTTCAATTTAAAAACTACGGGAAATCAAACGATCACTGTCACACAAAGTGGCGGTTCTCCTACAGTGACGTCGTCTGCGATTGCGGTATCGGCTGCGACTATTTATCAGTTGATTTATATCGCGAATCCAACGAACACCGTTGCTGGTAACACGATTTCTACAGTGACCATTCGTGCGGTGGACGTTTACGCAAATACAATTTCTTCCTTTAATGGAAATGTGACCGTCGCTATCGGCACCAATGCAGGTTCGGGCACGCTGAGTGGAACTAAAGTGGTTGCGGCAAGTTCAGGGACTGCTACGTTCTCTGACTTATCTATTGAAAAATCAGGCACCGGTTATACGTTATCTGCGACGGCAGCCGGAGTTTCAGCGGCTGTTTCAAATACTTTCAACATCACACCAGACGCCCCTGCAAGCATTGCTGTTTCCAGCGGTAACAATCAATCTGCAACGATCAGCTCTGCCCTGGGTGCAAACTTGGTGGCGGTTGTGAAAGACACGCATGGGAACAACGTTCCAAGTGTCACAGTGGACTGGAGTACAACGGCTGGAACTTTAGGTTCTGCAAGCAGCACTACCAATTCCTCGGGTCTTGCTTCAAATTCTTTAACGTTGTCTTCGACGACCGGTGCGCACACGGTGACGGCTTCGATTCCTAGCACTGCATTCTCTACAACTTTCACTGCGACTGCTACGAACGGACCAGCAAGCCAGCTTAGCTTCTCGACTCAGCCTGTGGGCGGCGTCACACCAGGAACAGCATTAGCAACTCAACCCGTTGTGCGTATTCTTGATGCGAGTGGAAATCTTGTGACGACGGGTGCGGATGCGACAGCCACTGTGTCTTTAGCATTGACGACGGGCACGGGTTCTTTAGGTGGAACGACTTCGTTAAGTGCGGTTGGTGGTGTTGCGACATTTACCAATGTCAATGCAAGCACATATGGCACGGGTAAAGTCATGACAGCCACAAAATCGGGAACGATTTTGTCTGGTGGGACTGGTTCTATTTCACTCGCTTCCAATAGTTTTGATATCACTCAAAGTGCTCCGACAGCGTTTACAATTTCAAGTGTTACGGTAGTTGAAGCAGACAAATTGCGTGTTACTTGGGGTTCATCCACGAATGCTAACAGCTATACCGTTAAATATGGAACGACGGCTGGAAATTACTCCACGACCGCTTCCACATCCGCAACTTCGCCATTCGATATCACCGGGCTTACGGGTGGTACCACTTATTATATTATGGTCACGGCTGTAAACACAGCGACTTCTGTCGATGCAACTTCAGAGGCAATGGGTATTCCTATCAGTGCCTTTACTTTAACATCGTTAACCCCAGGAGTGGGAAGTTCTTCATTGGCTTTTGCGAGTGCTGCTGGTGCCACGACTTATGATGTTTTGTACGATACATCTTCGCATACGGCGAGCCAAACTTATGCATCCACGAATGCAAGCGTCAGCTCGCCTGCGACAACATCAAGCTTATCAACTGGAACGACATACTATTATCGTGTGCGCGCGAATAACTCGTTTGGTTCTTTGGTTTCTACGAATGAATTATCCGGTGCCGTTTATCAAAACTTCACTTTGAATATTCCATTCACAGCGGCTTCCGAAGCGAACTACAGCATCAGCAATACAACGACCTCTTCTTTAACAGGTGGCTCCGCGGTATTGAAACAGACTCCCTTGACGGATAGTAGTTCATCTGAATTTACCGCATCTGTTTTGACGGATCTTCAATGGGATTCCACTTTGGGTGCCGTTCGCCTGAATGCGACCGGTAACAACGTATCCGCGCTGGATAGCACGTGGACACCGCAGTGGAATAGCCTTATTGCTTATTATAAACTCGATAACAATTTCAATGATTCTGTCGGTTCATATACGGCAACCAACAATGGCTCGGTTCCATTCACAACGGGACGAATTGGTTCCCACTCTGCCACATTCAGTACAACAAGTACTTATGGCAGCGTTGCTGCAGGTCCTGACTTGACGGGTTCCTTTACCATTGCCGCCTGGGTCTATCCTACTGGTGCCGGCAGTTCATTTAGAACTATTGCTTCTTACGGGAATAGTTCCGGCGCTAATACAGGATGGTATTTGCAATATACGAATGCGGGTTACGTGCGCTTTCAGTTTAGCAATACGAGCGATGCTTTAAGTCCTTACGCTTATTTGAGTGTCGATAGAAATAAATGGGTTCATATCGTAGCAACGTATGATGCTACAACCAAGATGAGAACAATTTATCGCAATGGTCTTCGTATGAATGGTTCTACAGCCACAACCAATATCACGACGGCGAATGGTGCTTTTAAAATCGGTCTGGATTACGACAGCACGGGCCCATGGCTTGGCAATATGGATGATATTGCGGTATGGACGTCAGCTCTGACGACAGCTGAAGTGTCTGCGATCTACAATCATCAAGCTGGTACTTACGCAGGTAAAATCACTTCTCGCGTGATGGATGCGCAGGCTTACAATTCCACGGACACTTCTTGGCTGACACTTTCGGCAAGAACAACTGTGCCCTTCTATAAAGAAATTCCAAGTGCGTCTGAAGCCGCAAACTACTCTTCGGGTGTTGGAACTTTGCATACGGGCTTAAAAGCCATCTGGCATTTTAATGAAACTTCATGGCCTCACTCCGCCAATGACGTTGTGGATTCGTCGGGTAATGCAAACCACGGAACAAGTTTTGGTAATGCGCGTATTTACACTACGGGCTTAGGAAAATTCGGCAACACTGGTTCTTGGAATGCTTCTGGAGATTATGTCGCTGCCACAGCCAGCAGCAACTTTATCGCCACAGACAATCAGCCTTTTTCAATCAGTGCTTGGATTTATCCAAACGCCATCGGTAATACCGGTGCGACGACAATTGATAATCGAATTTTAACGATTCACCGCGGAAGTTCTGCGGGAGCATCGATCGCCTTGGGCTTGGGCCTAAGCAATAAGCTAATGCTTTACAGTTACAACAATGGGGGTACAGAGTTAAATCTCGCTTCCACGGCAACTATCAGTTTATGGCAATGGAGTTTGGTCACGGCGACCTTTGATGGAACCTGCGTGCAACTTTATATCAATGGTGTTGCAACCGGATCCTGCACGAATACTTTTGTGAATGCCGGTGGTTCTTATGGTCTAAGAATCGGTAATCACGACACGACGACCTTGTTCTTCCGTGGTTATATGGATGAAGTGGGTGTTTGGTCGAAAGCTTTATCTGCGAACGAGATTAAAGAGATGTATCGTCGCTTTAACAACCGCATTCGCTATCAAGTTCGCAGCTGCTCTGCGATAGATTGCTCGGATCAGGCTGCAGCGACAAATTCAGGATGGAAAGGTCCGGACAACACAGGCGGGACTTTCTTCTCGGAACTGTTTAATACGAGTGCAAATACCGTGGGTGGATCGATTCTGGGTACGGCTCCAACAATGACGTTCTCGAACTTTGCGGGTTTGTCGGTTGCTTCAAATCGCTACTTCCAGTATCGCGCGTTCTTTGACAGTGAAGATACATCGACGAATTGTACTTATAACTCTGTGGCGACCTCGTGTTCTCCTGAATTGAAAAGCATCACAGTCGGAGCCAATCGCTACGACTCGACTGCACCTTCCTTTACGGCGACCGGTGCGAGTGTGATTTCGGCTTATCAGATTTTGGATGGCAATGGTTTCACTGAAACTTTGGGTGCAAATGGTTGCTCGGCTGGTGCTAAGTATGCGTTAAGCGCCGACGGTTCAGCTTTCTATTACTACGATGGTTCTTCGTGGCTAGCTTCATCTGATTATTCGACGGCAAGTTCTGCTGCTCAGATCAACGCAGGTTTAAGTACTTTTGCGAACACAGCAGGTGCAGGAACTTTGCGAGTGAAAGCTTTCCTGAAATCTTCAAACACGTCTCAGTGTGAGATCGATAATCTGCAGATCACAGGTAAAAAATATTAACGTTCGCGGCGTACGGATTGGCGCAGTTGGCTTTCAACGTCGCGTTTTTTGATAGACTCGCGTTTGTCATGAGTCTTTTTACCCTTAACCAAAGCGATCTCTAGTTTCGCGCGACCATTTTTGAAATAGATTTTCAAAGGAACGCAGGAATAACCTTTTTCCGCCAAAGCTCCTGCGATTTCATCAAGCTCTTTACGATTCATCAAAAGCTTACGCAAGCGTTCTGGGACGTGGTTATTGTAGCTGGAGGCTTTGTATTCAGCGATGTGTGCATTCTGCAGGAATGCTTCGTTGCCACGGAAAGTGATGTAGGAATCCTTAAGCTGCACGTCCTTCGCGCGCAGGGATTTTACTTCGCTTCCCATAAGCATAAGTCCCGCCTCGAACGTTTCAACGATCGTGTAATCGAAGCGTGCTTTTTTGTTTTCCTGAATAATCAGAATTTTTTCGCTCATTCTTACTCAAATCCAAACTTGTGATAAAGTTTTACGAACTGCGCGGGGCTTAACTCCTCGGCGCGAGCTGTTTCAGGGAAACCCAATTCCTTGATCCACTCTATCAGTTGTTCTTGAGTTACATTTCTTTGACCTAAAATACCAGCCAAATTTTTCTTCAAAAGCTTGCGTCGCTGGGCAAAAGCCATCTTAACGAAGGTCAGGAAGGATTTATGGTTTTTAACGTCACTTGTAATGCGGGTGAAACCCAGAACGCGGCTGGCCACTTTCGGTGGCGGAGCAAAATCCCCGGGACCCGCTTCGGAAACAATATGGATGTTCCAGAAGGTCTGTGCAATCACACTTAAAAGACCATAATGTTCGTCACGCGCCGGTGCTTTGATTCTTTGCGCGACTTCTTTTTGGAACATCAACACCATGTGTGCAACGCCGTGATTTTCCATCGAGCGTTCGATCACAATGCTGGAAGAAATCTGATACGGAAGGTTGCTGACGAAGACCAATTTTTTGTCGCTGAAGAATTGCGACCAATCCAAGCGCAAGGCATCTTGTTCATGAACTGTCAGACCTTTACCACGCCAGTAAGCCGCGATCTCGCGATCAAGCTCAATTACTTGCATCGGAACGTTCATTTCCAAAAGCAGATCCGTCAAGGCACCGGGACCAGGTCCCACCTCAATCATGACTTCTGGTTCAAAGGCTTTCACTTGATCAATAATGCGATTGATGACCGTATCACTGACCAGGAAATTTTGACCCAGGGATTTTTTGGCTTCGATGCCCAGTTGTTCTTGGGCTTTCTTTAAACGTTCGCGGGCGTAACTCATTTGAAATCCGATTGAAGAGCTTGAGGAGATGGACCCAAATCAATTTGTGAAGATTCACCGCGAGCCATGCGAAGGGCACCAACATAACCGATCATCGCGGCATTATCCGTGCAATATCTCAGCGGTGGCACGACCAAGCGCAAACCTTTTTTCGCAGCCCATTCTTCGGCACGGGCACGAAGACGTGAATTCGCACTCACCCCGCCCGTCAGAATCACACGTTTCGCTTTGTAAACCTTGGCTGCGCGATCCAATTTAGCAGTAAGCACATCAACAATCGCTTCCTGGAAAGAAGCGCACAGATCCGGCAATTGTGCCTTCACTTGTTCAGGTCCTAATTGCTGAATCATTCTTTGACCTGAAGATTTCAGACCCGAGAAACTCATATCGAAAGTGTCATCGTGGATCATGCTGCGAGGAAACTCAAAAGCGTGCGGATTTCCCTGCTTGGCCATTTGATCGACCTTCACGCCACCCGGAAAACCCAGGCCTGCCATTTTCGCAAACTTATCAAAGCACTCGCCAGCGGCATCGTCTTTCGTTGCACCCAATACGCGGTACTCACCTAAAGCTGTGATGTGATAAAGACTGGTGTGACCACCGCTGATCGCAAGACCGACATAAGGATAATCAAAATCTTCCGGCGGAGCATACTGCGAATCTTTTAAAAAAGGTGCGAGCAAATGTCCTTCCAGGTGATTCACTCCCAGGAACGGAAGATGTTTTGCTTGAGCCAAAGATTTCGCCGTGACCAATCCCACGATCAAAGCGCCAACCAATCCAGGGCGATTCGTTACCGAAATACCTTGGATATCCGACCAGCTCATGTTGGCTTTTTTAAAGGCTTCCTCGATCAGAGGAATCAGGGCAATGGAGTGATTACGAGCTGCGATTTCTGGAACCACACCGCCATAAGCTTCGTGTTCCAAGTCTTGAGAAGCGGAAACCACAGAATGCACCCAACCGCTACGATCTACGATCGCAACTGAGGTGTCATCACAACTGGTTTCTATCGCTAATACTCTTTCAATCACTTGGCTCTTATTTTAAACCCTTCAAACGAATCTTAGCACGACGAGCTTCATCTGACTTAGGAAATTTGCTTAAAACCTCATCAAAAAAGGTTTTAGCTTCCTCTTTCATGCCCAATTCCTGGAAGGAAACGCCGATTTTGTAGGTTGCATCGGCAAAGTGAGAACCCTTCGGAGATTCATCACGGTATTTTTGGAAACTCAAGATCGCCTGTTTCCACTCTTTTTTATTAAATTGTTCCTGGCCGATTTCGTATCCACTCTTTTTGGATCTTTCGGCTTTCTCGGCTGCTTTTTCAGCAGCAGCTTTCTCGGCAGCCGCAGTGGCCGCCGCTTCCGCAGCCTGGCGGCTCGCGTTCATCGCATTTACCTGAGCGTTCAAGGCGTAAACTTGTTTTTCCAGGTTCGTGAAGCCCTCTTGCAACAAATCGATCTTTTTATTCAAAGCTTCGTTTTGTTGTTGGGTGTTTCTAAGTTGTTTTTCGAGGTTGTTGTTTTGCAGGTTGTTTTCAACCACGTCAATACGGCCATTCATTGCGCGCATTTGCTCTTCCATGTCGGAGAAGCGATTGCCAGCATCAGCTGTCTGACGTTGCATTGTAGATACTTGTTGTTGATAGACTTGGCGTTGTTCGTTGTCGCGAACATCATTACGAGTTTGCAGACAGCCGGTCATGAATAGAGAAATAGCAGCCAAGGTAACAAGTAACTTCATAAAATATCTCCGGTCTTCTGACGAATCAAACGAGCCGAGTTCTCTGCTTTTTCAGCAGCGAATTTCGCTCTTACAAATTGTTCTTTAGCGCGGGCATAATCACGGTCATCGTAAAAGATGCGACCTTTGCGATAGGCTTCTTCAGCCTGATGCCAATATCCTGGCGAGTGGCGGGCAGCTTGAACAGCTCGGGCCGCATCAATAGCGGCCCGGGCAAGTGAATAATCTTCGATAGGGGCAGGGACAGTCTGACAACCAACCATCACCGAAAAAATCAAAACTCCGATGAATAATCTGGTCAAAGTCACGTCAACCCTTTCTTAATTACTGAGCAGGTACGAAGTTAGCGCGGCGGTTTTTGCCCCATGCTTCTTCAGAGTCACCGTTAGCAACTGGTTTTTCTTTACCGTAAGAGATAGTGCTCAAACGATCAGCTGGGATACCCAAAGAAACCATGTAAGCTTTAACTGCGTTAGCACGACGCTCACCCAAAGCTACGTTGTACTCGATAGTACCACGAGAGTCACAGTGACCTTCGATTTGTACTTTCACGTTACCGTTCTTTTTCATCCAGTCTACGTTAGTTGCGATATCTTTTTTAGAAGCCGCATCCAAGCTAGATTTGTCGTAACCGAAGTGAACAGTTACTAGACCAGCAATTTTACCAGAGTCAGAACCTGCTGGATCAAAGCTCATTGGCGTTGATTCAATTGCAGTGTTTCCAGTTGGTGAAGTTTGAATGTTTGCATCTGATTGAGCTTGTTTATTTTTACAACCAACTACCATTGCACATGCAACAAGACCTAGAGCCAATTTACGAACCATGATGTCCTCCTATGAAGTTCGAATAGGTACAATTAACACAGTAAAAACTTTAATTTATAGCGGCTTATTGTCAAACCTTTGCTTTCTTAAAGTGTGTTGCGTTGCTGTAACTGCCAAATAATGAGACGGAAATATGCAGATTTTTTTAGTTCGAGCCATTACTCTGCTTTGTTTGCTGTCTTCTCCGTCTGTGTTTGCACAGTGGGAAGTTCAACCAAACATTAAATGGAAGACACTCACCACTCCCCACTTTGAAGTTATCTATAATGCCGAGCAGCAGGACCTTAGTCTTCACTATGCTGAAAAATTAGAACGCGCGTATTACCAATTGCAAATTTACTTTAGTGAAGCCCCACCCAAAACAACAGTGGTTATCAACGACAAAACCGACATAACGAATGGCTATGCAACCCGCCTTCCTTATCCACATATCATGGCTTACCCGGTTTTGCCGGGACCCGAAGAAAGCTTGGCCGACACGGGGGATTGGGCTTTCGAACTTTTAGCTCACGAATACACGCATATCTTAAACTTTGAGCCCGCCGGCGGAATCATGGTTCCCCTACGCGCGGTGTTCGGTTCGGTGGTGGCGCCTAATTTGGTTTTGCCTAATTGGTGGAAAGAGGGTCTGGCGGTGGAAATGGAAACTCGCCTTGGTAATAAAGGCCGCCTGCGCTCCTCTTATCAAGACTCCTTGGTGCGCGCGATGGTTGAAGACCAAACCCTCTTTAAATATACCATCGCTGAAATTAACGAAAATATTCCGACATGGCCCGAAGGCTCTCGTCCTTATATTTTTGGATCCTTGATGTGGAGTCAGATCCTGGCCGATCAGGGTAAAAAGGTCGTCGATGCCCTGAACCAGCGGCATGGGCGTCGCATTCCGTATTTCCTTGAAACTCCTGCTGAAGAAAATCTGGGCATGGAATATTCAGCGCAATATGCAAAAGCCTTAAACGAAACCCAAGTCCGTGCTCAAACTCAGCTGAAAACTTTGCGCGAGGTTCTGCCGACTCCATTTATACCTTTGAGAAACGCCTATCTGTTTTTAACAGCACCCGCGATTTCTCCTGATGGTAAACGCATGGCGGTGGTGACGGAGGATGATTCAAACAACCGCGCTGTTAAAATCATCGTTCGTGAAGACACCAAGACCAGCTTCATGGATGCCAAAGAAACTGACACGATCGAGAAATTCGACCAGAACTTCACTCCGACTTTAACCATGGATGAACCTCCTTCCGGAAGCATTCAAAGAGTCAGTTGGTATCCTGATTCCGAAAAAATCGTGTATGACAAAATCGATGTGACAAATAAGGTCGATCGATTCTCTGATCTTTTTCAGTTCGATATCGGCAAAAAGAAAACCACGCGTTTGACTCGAGGCTTACGGGCTCGTGAACCGTCGGTGTCTCCCGATGGAAATAAAATCGTCTTTGTTAAACTCGAGGGCGGCAAAACCCACCTGGCAACGCTGGGATCCCCGGAAGATAATAAAGAGGTAAAAATTCTTTTCTCCGCTCCGATGATGGACCGCATTTCCTATCCAGTGTTTTGGAATGACGACACGATCGTCTTTTCACTTCGTCATGATGGCAGTGAGTATCTTTATACATATAAATTCTCCAGCAAAGCGGTCGAAAAGATCCTCGCGGATTTTCCGGATGCACGTTTTCCTCGCAAAACTGTCGCAGGCCTGATCTTTACTTCAAGCAAAAACGGAACGCAGAATATCTATGTGGCGGACGAAAGATTGTTTTCCGCAAAGCCCCTGACTCACACTTTGACCTCCGTTTTTTCTGCCGATATCGATCCTTCATTGCAGGAACTTTTTGCCACTTCGATGACATCGCAAGGTCTGAAAGTCGTCGCTTACAAACCTGAGGACTGGAAGGCCACTCCCCAGGAATTACCCCACATCACTCCGATGATGGCCGATCGCTACACTCCCCCAACGGAGCAGGAATTGGCCGTGGATCAGGCGCGTGCCGAAACGGCTGTCCGCCAGGGAGAGATTGAAGATTACTCAGCCGGTGGATATTTATGGCCTCGTTTCTGGGTTCCGTTCATTGCGGGTTCTTCGAGCGATACGGGTTTGATTTTAGAGGCGATCACGATGGGCTTTGACCCATTGAAAAAGCATTCCTATACGATCATTGCGACTTGGGACACGGCGATTAACAGAGGCGGCATTGATGCCGCTTATACGAATCAACAAACGAACCTGCCGTTTTTATTAAACGGTTACACACGAAGCAGCTATATCGGAACAGTCGACAACAAACTCACGGACACGTCTTATGCGGGCGCGGTTTTGCCAGACATGTTTTGGTTATCCCGTTACACGAGCTTGCAACTAGGTTGGCAATATCTGCGACGTGAAGTGGTTCTTTCCGCTAATCCGATGACTCAAAGAACAGGCCCGTACGCTTATTTTTCCTACACGAACTACAGCAAATCCGGAGCACAAATCTCTCCTGAATCCGGCGGCAGTTTTTATCTGGGTGCTTACAATTATATCCAGCACGAAGATTATCTGCATCACTCGCAATTTATCGCCGGGATCACCGCTTATAATTCGCGTTTTCTTCCAAAACATCATTCACTGATGTTGCGCTTAAATGGAATGTTCACACCCGAAGTGATCTCTTCGTTATATGGAGCTTCCTCCCAGAATATCGTGCTGACTCAAGACAGCCCCTTGCCACAATACATTTTGCGCGGCTATGCCCGTGGGCAAGTTTACGGTCGCAACATGGCAAGCTTCACCAGCGAGTACCGCTTTCCGATTTCAAATGTTTACAAAGGTTCCGGCACTCTGCCGGTTTTCTTCCGTCGGGTGACTGGAGCCCTCACCGTCGATGGCGTCGCCGCCGATGGGGTTTTGGTCAATGATTCCACCAATCAGATTGTCTATAACGCCATCAACATGAAGCGCAGTTTCTGGAGCGCCGGTGCAGAAGCTCACCTAGAAACCACTTTGGGCTTTATCGCTCCGGTGAATTTCATCGTCGGTGTCTATCAGGCATTCAATGCGCCGAAAGGCTCCGAAACTGCGATCCAAACCTCGATTCAAATCACCGGCTTTTAAAACAAAGCCGATTAAAATTCCTGGCCCATAATTTGTAATTACAAAGAGCAAGATGAAGATAAAATCCTGCTCTCAATTCAGACGCTTTTTGCGCTCGTTCGCAGTGCCCAGTTTCGGTCACAATCACCGCAGTTCGACAGCACGTCTCATTTTGAGACACTTGATTTTAGCAACAGCCCTGCTTTTAACTTTCGCATTCCAAGTTCAAGCTGCAGACCTTTGCGCCCAAGTCTTCACTCCAGAAAAAGCCGCCTACATCTCCGAAAGAGTCGCAAAAAACAAATTCGTCACAAACCGCCACTTCGAAGAATACGCCCGCGACCTTCACCCCGATTTCAAAAACAGCATCGCAAACCTGACTGCAAATCAACATTGGATCGACCTAGGTGCCGGCAAAGCCACCGCCCAAATCGACTTCCTAAAATCATTCGCAAACAAAAACCAAGCCCCGCAAGCCACAGCCGTAGCCTTCAAACTGGATCGCTGGTTCAAGCCCTCATCCTATGAAGGAAAACTAAAAATCGAAGAAGGCGCCTACGAGGCAATGCCAACCCCAACCTGGAAAAAAGCCGACATCATAACAGACGTCTACGGCGTCCTTTCCTACACAGCGAACCTAAGCCAAGCCCTACAAAAAACCATCGACCTACTAAACCTAGAAGGCGAGCTCTACCTATTGGTAAGCCCCTACGCGACCCAAATAAAAATCAACAACGAACACATCACCCTAACCCAATACCTAAAATCCATCGAAGGCCTCAAAGTCGAAGAAGGCACAACCACGTCTCAACTAAAAATCACAAAAACAAAAAACAACATCCAAATCCCCCCACTAGAACTATTCCGGTACACCGACCAAGCCCCACCCCTAAGAACCTACACCCCAAAAAACTAAAAACCCGTCCCCCTTTTCTTAAGCTAGTAATTAACGAACTCCCTTCGATTGATCTCACTTTCTGAAGAACCGAAACCGAGCAAAGCAAGGTTTCAAAAGGTGGAGGGAGGGGCACGCAGTGGGCCCGAGGCGTCCTGGGATTTTCGCGACCTCCGCCGGCGCACGATGCGCGAACCCGCCAAAGGCGGGCGGCGGCTGAGGGCCGGACGCCCGTGTCGCGAAAAACCCAGGACGACTTGGGATCCACGAAGAGCCCCTCCCTCCACCTTTTGAAGCCTTGCGTCGCGGCGAGCCAAACCCGTCCGCCTTGACAAAGATTGATCCCCCCGAAATTATTAAAGATAATGACAACTAGCGCCCAGGATTGGTGCTTATTGTATTTGGGGGGACAGTCGATGGAAAAAATCAGCTGGATTAAAGAACTTGTGAAAGCTGAACAACAAATGGAAGAGTCCGGACTTATTGATATGAGTTTTGGCTTTGACGCTGACAAGATTCTTGTGGGCGAAACTATCCAGTTCCTGTTGGCTCTAAAAACCGAATTTGTAGATTCATCTTCAGCATTTAACGAACTAAAGCCTTCCGCTTTGGGTCGCATTAAAATCTACGGTATCGCAAAAACTCATGCTGACTTTATGTTGTTCCGTAACGGCTTTAAAATGATCTTCTCATTAAAAGGCCCGGGACAAATCAGCGTTCGCTTTAACTTTATCGGCACAAACTACATTCCAACTCCAGGTGCTGCGGAATCGCAAGCTACGAACGTGATGGATGAGCATGTTGTGGAAGCTAAATGGGGTGCGTTTGGTGAGTTGATCTGGACTTACCAAAACCAACCGGTGAAGTTGGAATACATGGTTCGCCACTATCTGACTCTGTTCATTAAAGAAAGTTCTAAATAGTTTTAAAAAAGGGAGCCACAAGCTCCCTTTTTTTATTTCTGCCGACGGTTTTGTCCGACTGACGAGATCCCACTCCCATTTCTTTGATTCAAATCCCCGTTCCGTATTTGCAAACCTCACCTGCGGAGGTTTGATCCATGAACAAAACCAGATTCATCAAAAATAAAAAAGGCCAAGGCCTTATCGAGTATCTTATTATCGTCGCCATCGTTGCAGTTGGCAGTATTGCTGTGATCAAAGTCGTCGGTGCTAACATCGACGTCCAATTCGCAAACGTTGCCAAAGCTTTGGGAGGAGACTCCGGCAAAGTCGCAGCCAAAGAAGTCACTGAAGGCATGTACAAGAAACGCGACTTCGGAAATTTCTTTGAAGACGCCGTCAATGACAAATCATCGAATAAATCCAAAGGCAAATAAAGGACAGGGACTGATTGAGGCCATCTTAATCTTTCCGGTTTTGTTGGCCTTTATCACAATCCTGTTTTTCGCCGCCTATCGCTCTCTAGTTTACTTCTATGCGGATGCGGCTCTTCATGAAGCAATGATTTGTACGGATTCAAAGAGCCTCTCCCTCTGTGAAAAAGAATTCAAAAGTCATATCCAAAAAGTTCTTCTGAATAAAGAAACACCAGAGCTTCGTTTAAGCCAACGCGGCTCGGGAAAAAGATACACGTTGCATGGCGAAGTTAAAATCCAGAATCAAATCCTGATTCGCAAAGAAATGAAGTTTCCACTTAAAGGCAATCTATGAAAAAGCCCAATCAAAAAGGTTTTGCTCTGGCATTGATGGTCGTTCTTTTGCCTGTCGTCCTTGCCGCTGGACTGGCAAGTTATGCCGCCATGACGTTTCTGCAAATCGAACAACGCTTTCTTTATACCTGTCGCAGTGGTGGGATTGATGGGCAAGAGAAAGCAGGCAAGCAGATAGATGCACTTTTAAAACTGAATCCCAAAGCGACTCGATTGATTGCGGAAGAAAAAAGTGCGAAAGCTGCTCTTATAGCTGCAGAAATGTCGACAAATCCATATGCAATCGCCAAGGCGGAAGCTCGGTTACGTTACGTTCAAGGAAAACAGGAAATTTTAAATCTTCGCCAGAAAGCCATCGTTATGGCGGGAAACTCTGCTCTGCAAACGGCGCAACAAAATACCGCGCGAAAGCTCGGATTGCTGACTTCCGAGATCACGGATTACAAAAGTCTTTTTGAAACCAGCGCACGGATTGAATTAAAGACCGCTCCCAGGTTGGCCGTTTCACCGGAGGGCGCGGACATTGCTCCGACTTACCGAACGGATCCCGATATCGAGCAACGTCAAGCTTTGGTGCATAAATGGCAATACCAACTCCGTGTGCAAAGGCACCTGCAAGGATTCATCTCGGGAGATTTTAAATTCAAAAAATCCTGCGCTGTCACCGTCACAGAAAAAGGATCCTCATGGACCCCAAAAATTCTCAGGGACAAATTTTAATCGAAGCCTGCTTATTTATGTTTTTCATTCTGCTGGTGTTTTGCATTGGTCTTAGCAAGTTCAATGAAAACAAAAACGCGGTGAGATCCAAGGGCTATCAAGGGTATAAAAGTTATGAAAATATTAAACAAAGAAATCAACGTTTCCAATTTTCAAACGACAAATCTCGTTAATAAATTCAAAGACCTTAAGTTTGAGCAAAAACTATTACTGGGTGGTTTCATCACCTTAGGTATCATCGCTTTCTTAAATAATCAGCCGGCTCCTTCCGCACCAGTTGCATCAGAATCCACTCCCGAATCTTTGGATACGTTTATTCCCCAAGGCCTCACACTGATCCCGTTGGAAATTGCCAATGCTGAGGCCTTAAGTTCCATCGTCGGGAATATGGGCGGTGTCGTCGATCTGTATCTTGCACCGACGGACACGCGCAAAGGCGGAATTCGCGTGGCTTCGCGAGTGAAGCTTGTTCGTGCTCCCAGAAATCCAGATCAATTCGCCATTTTAGTCAAAGAAACCGAAGGACAAAGAATTCTGCAACAGAGTGGACCTTTTATCGCTGTTGTTCAAAATCCCGAAGTACGTGGTGGAAAGTTGACCACCACCGAAAAACAAAACGCCGTCAGAATTGAATACTCAAACTAGGAAATATTATGAAACAGATCCTCGCGATTACTTTAATTCTTCTGATCTCGGTTAAAGCATTCTGCAGTGGAGTATTGATTCAATCTCCAGGCAGCAGCCCAGTTGAATTTAACTCTTTCCTTAAAGAGCATTCCGAAATGCTTTCCTATAGCCAGCACCTGGTTCAGCAGCTACAGACAAACCTCCGCCAAGAGGAAGAACTTTACCGCATCGGCGAAAACCTAGAGGCGAGTTCTAAGAATATTTCAGACTCGCTTCGCCTCTTGCAAAAGACCGGACCGTTAAGTTTGAATTCCGTAAATTTTCTTTATGATCTTTCCACAAGACTTTTGGAGCGACCGGATCTAAAAAATAATTTCGAAATTAAAACTGTGAACTGTAAAGTTCGCGGACTTTTGGGCATGCCATTAGAAAAGTGCGCAAAAGTTAGAGTTGACTTTTTAGCCATCAGCCGCCAATGGCCCACAGCCCACACGCTCGTTATCGAATCAAATCCTTACGCTATTTCCACGGCAAACTCACTCGAAGTTTCGCTTGAAGCTGTATATGAATTTCAACTTTTATCCGACACACACCAAGCAGTGAGTTTTCGAGGCACTTACAATCAGCTGATGCAGCAACATTTCGTTTTTGTGCCCATGGTTCAGGGCAGCTGCAGCGGATTTTCAACCAGTATTGATGATTTCAATATTCAAAGCGCTGGTACTTTGTTTTTTTCAAAGGACTGTTTAAAACCCGCAAATGCACCGCCCTCAGGCAGCCGCTTTGGTGAATGGTTGAGCGAAAACAAGTCCTGGGTTTACCCGGTAGGAATATTATTGGTGGGCGGAGCTGTGGCTTACGGATTGAAAGACAAAAAAATCGTGGTCGAAAAACCTTAAGTCAGGTCTAAACTTTTTCCGTCAAAAACAACTTCTTGAATGCGATCATCTTGGATCACAGTCCATGAATCGGTCCACGTCGCATCGGGATGTCCGTGATACACCGCCAAATCACCCGTAAAGCGTTTGATTCTTTCCTTAGGGCTTTCTTCCAAAGCCTGCTTATTTGCAAAGAATGAAGTTGGCTCAATCGGACTGTCGCAACCAAATGAAATTGGGATCTGTGCGTTCTTTAAGGCTTCCCACGGAAAGGCATAGGAATAAAGGCCACGCAGCTTTTGTTGCAACCATTTACGATCACTCAACCAGTGACAAGGTTGCATATGACAGCGCACATGAAGTGGCTTCATCATCTGAATCGTTTCAGATCTTAAAACCTGGGCATGTTCCAAATTCAAACGTCCGACAAAACCTTGTGCCGACACCTTACGTGCAAGCTTTACGATTTGATGGGCGGCCTCGTCTCCAATGGTATGAACAGAAACTTCGAGCCCCGCAGCCCAAGTCAGCTTCAGAACTTCTTCGGCATCTTCTAACGACCACAAAGTCTTACCAAAGTTATTTCCCTCACCGTTGTATGGACGAGACAATAACGCGGTCTCTGAACCTAAAGAACCATCATAGAAAACTTTAATACCCTTCGCTCTTAACAGACGCGTTGGTTGCTTTCGTGCCATCAAAACAGAAGCAATGGCTTGATCCAATTGTTTCAATTCGTGAATGGTATAGTTTTCCTCGATGGCTAACGTCAGCTCACCCGCATCCTCCATTTCGACCAAAAGATTCCACAAGGAATCTGTGCAGGACATGTCGCGGATATGAGTGAAGCCCGCACGATTAAACATCTTAGAGGCAGCGAGAATTTGCAGGCGCTGTTGGGCTTTTTCGTAAGGCGGAATCTTATCGAAACTTTGCAGGTGATCTTTTTCGCTTAGCAAACCCGTTTCGGACTCTAACCCCAGAGCTTTCAATGCCTGAGAGTTCACCCACGCGGTGTGACCATCTGCTCGCGCAAGGTAGACAGGATAGTTCGGGAATATTTCATCGAGCTGCTGTTTGGTCGGAAGTTTTTTATCGGCCCATTTATTTTCATCCCAACCAAAACCCACAAGCCAACCACCGCGAAAAGCGGTCTTACCCTGCAAAGACACATAGCGAATGGCTTCAGCGCTGGGCAGATCAAATAGCATCAGCCCTGTCGCAAATTCGCCAGTAGCTAAAAGGTGAGTATGACTGTCATAAAGACGCGGGATCTTTAAATGCATAAGGCCCTCTGTTTTATCAGAGGGCCTTATACTTTTTAAGTTTTAATTTTTAAATTAGCGACCTGTGCCGACGCCAGTCGAAGTTCCATTGTTATTAAGAATTGGAACTTGGCCTGGAACAGTCACACCCGTACCAACCGGAGTTGTTGCTGTGCCGCTGCCACCCATGATCACACCACCTGGGTAAGTCACAGTACCCGTGTTGTAGTAGCCAGAAGAACCGGAACCACCGATGTAACCTGTGCTGCCAGAGTATGCGCCAGATTGGATGTAATAAAGTTTTTGTTGCAAGTTCATGATCTCAGAAACAACACTCGCTGAAGCTTGTTGACGTTGCATTTGAGCTTGGAAATAAGCTTGCTGCTGTTGCATCTGCATTTGCATCATTTGTTGTTGCATTTGCATCATACCCATATCACCCGCGTAACCGCTGGTCATAGCGCCCATGTAAGTTCCGTAACCGCCCATACCGCCTGGATAAGCCATGCCCATACCCATGCCACCTGGATATGCTCCAGCAAGACCGCCACCATTTACGAAGCCCATACCACCTGGGTAAGAACCGTAACCCATGCCCCCTGGATATGAACCCATTGCCATACCACCCGGATATGCTCCAGCAAAACCGCCACCATTTACAAAGCCCATACCGCCTGGGTAAGAACCGTAACCCATACCGCCTGGATATGCGCCGTAGCCCATGCCACCCGGATATGCTCCAGCAAGACCGCCACCATTAACGAAGCCCATACCGCCTGGGTAAGAACCGTAACCCATACCACCTGGATATGCGCCGTAGCCCATTCCACCTGAATAAGCCCCCGTCATTGCTCCACCAATTGCACCACCACCAATGAAGGCGCCCATGCCGCCTGGATAAGCCATGCCCATACCCATACCTGGGTAACCGCCCATCATGCCACCCATCGGACCAGACATACCCCAAGGTCCCATGCCGCCAGCATAAATACCGCCGCCCATTGAACCACCTGGCATGCCATAAGGATTACCCCACATACCAGTTCCATTCGCGCCACCATAAGGACCGTACATTCCGTACGCTCCACCATTTTGACCCGCACAACCGAAACCACCGGCACCGATCCCTGTCGACATCGCACCGTAAACTCCAGAACCACCGCCCAATGCTTGCGTCAAACCCGTTGCAAGATAAGGAAAGCCCATCAAGAAAGATGGAGCAGGATTCATCGGGTAACCAAGATTCGCTGCATTTTCGATAGCATATTTATTTTGTTGGTAACCAAGGTAAGTACCAAACAGACCCATACCAACGTTCGCGATCACGCTTGTCCAGTCGGTTTGAGGCTTAGTATATGTATAACCATTTCCTGAAGCCGCACAGTCTGGACAGATACCTGCTTCAGTTTGCTCACGTTGAGCATCCTGACGAGCTTGAAGAGCATCTTTACGAGCATCTTTCAAACGGTCTTGAGCATATTCAATAGAGCGATCGATATTTTCGATATCACTGCGAAGTTTGTTCGCTTTCAAAGTTGAAGCACTGTAAGACTTCAAACCTGCTTTACATCTGTCAACGCTACCCAATTTACGATCTTGAACTTGGAACGGAGCAAAGCAGGCTGCAGGATTGATTGCGCCTCTTTGGCTTCTGTTACAAACATAATTCATTTTTGAATCTAGACCATTCCACTGACCTGCAGAAAAATCACCGGCTTTGCTTTTAGGAGCCGCTTTTGGCTGATCATCTTCACCTTCAACAATACCGTCAGCTGTGAAATTTTCAGAATAGCCCTCGTACTCGTCACAGGATTTAGAACCATCCATATGTTCAAAAAGAGTTTGAGCATAGTTATCTGCAACAACGTCTTCGATATCACGTCGAGCATACTTCATGTCTCGTTCTGCTTTTTTCAATTCAGATTTTTTTTCTGCTTTTTCTTTTTTCATTTCAGCGATTTGCTGTTTAAGATCAGCAACGTCGTCGTCTTCGCTTACCGCTGCTTGACCACCGCCATAATTATAGGGGCATTGTTGCATGCCTCCATACACGCCCGTGCCGGCCATGCCATAGTTGGCAGCGTATTGGGCTTTGGCATTCAGTGCGAAACTCAACACAATCATCAGTGGAGTTGCAACGCGAATCCATAATTTCATATTCGATCTCCTGAAAAGAAAAAAACGTATATTCGTTATACTAATCGTCAGGATAGAGGAGAGACTTGACTCAAAATTGATCAATCCCGACCAATATTGAGTATTCTGGACCATGCTCGCCGTCTTCCATGACAACATAAGTACTTCTTGAAAATACTTTGCACTCGTACTCTTCAAATCCTACACTACCTTCATATGAGCAAGCACACAATTCTTTGTGTTGACGACGAAATAGATAACGTAGAGGCCTTAGAGAGGTTGTTTCGAAAGAAATATACTGTACTAAAGGCCACGTCTGGAAAGCAGGCGCTAGAGGTTCTCGACCAACATCGAGGCGCACTGGCGTTGATCATTACCGACCAACGTATGCCGGAAATGACTGGAGTGGAATTTCTGGAAAAAACTCTGGAATCTCATCCTGAAACAGTTCGCATTCTTTTGACGGGCTACACGGACTTGGAATCTGTGATTTCAGCTGTGAACAAAGGTCAAATTTTCAGATACATCACCAAGCCGTGGGATCCCGTAGATCTTGCAAACACAGTGGATCATGCTGTGGATAGATTCGCCTTGGGTCAAGAACTGAAAACGAAAAATTCAGAATTGGCAAAAGCCTTGGAAGAGTTGAAAAGCCTGGATGTGGCAAAATCCAATTTCATGATTTTGATCAATCATGAATTGAAAACTCCGCTGACTTCGATCTTGAGCTTCTCGGCCCTCCTCAGTGAATCTGCGCTGGCTGATGAAGATAAACTGATGGTGAATCGAATTTCTCGCAGCGCGGATCGCTTAAAGAATCTGGTGGACGATGTTTTGTTGATCGTTCGTGCAGAAACGAATCAATTAAAGATTGATGTGCAAAATGTTTCTTTCTCGGAGTTTAGCGATCTTCCTAAAGAAGTCGTAAATCTTTTGAATCAAAAAAGTATCTCTGTCGTAAATCATGTTTCACCCAACGGAGTTTTGGCCGACGTACGCTTGGTAAAACAAATCATGCAGCGATTGATTCACAATGCTGCGAAATTCTGTCAGGACGGATCAGAAATCGACGTCAATGTAGTTCCCGACGGCGGTGTTGCCCGCTTTTCTGTAACAAATCGCGGCCCTCACCTTTCCAGCAAAGTGGTGGAAAAAATCATGAAGCCTTTCTATATCGATGAAGATGTGATGCACCACTCTTCTGGCACCGGCTTAGGACTTACGATTTGCCAAGCCATCCTGAAGGCTCACGGCTCGCACCTGCAATTTAAAAATACGGATCAGGGTGTGATGGTTTCTTTCGAGCTTCCTCTCGCAAATCCGTAACTGTCC